>CBDUBW010000022.1:0-19773 GCA_965365485.1 uncultured Aquisediminimonas sp. | reverse complement strand
GTATCCTTGAGGCTTTCGGTCGTGGGGACGGTGATGCCGGCATAGCGCCGATCCCCGGACAGGTCATATTCGCTGCCGGCCGCGAGCGGCGGCGGGGGCGTATCGAAGCTCCGCCGCCAGATCTTGACCTGAGCCTCGCCGTGCTTGGCCGCGGTCTCGGCCTTGTCGAGCCCGGTGAGCCCGCCATAATGCCGCTCGTTGAGACGCCAGTCTTTTTCGACTGGCAGCCATAGCCGCCCCATTTCTTCGAGTGCCAGATTGAGCGTCTTGATCGCGCGGCTTTGCAGCGAGGTGAAGCAGAGATCGAAGTCGAGCCCCTTTTCGCGCATCAACACTCCCGCCGCGCGCGCTTCGGCCACGCCCTTCTCGGTGACATCGACATCCCACCAGCCGGTGAAACGATTCTCGAGGTTCCAGCTCGATTGGCCATGACGAATGAGGACAAGGGTGGGCATGGGCAGCGGGTCTCCGGCGACTGCGATTCGAGCGGCGCGCCTAGCCGGTTTCCGGGTGACGCGCCAATCGCCTGCGGCTAACTCAACATGATGACCTTCACCCTCCCCGGCTTCGACGTCTACGCTTTCGTGGTCGCCACGCTTGCCGAGGATTTGGGCCCGGAGGGGCGCGATGTGACATCCGAGGCGGTCATCCCCGCCGATGCTATGTTCGAAGGCGTAATGGACAGCCGCGATGCGATCACGGTCGCAGGGATCGAGATTGCAGCCGCCTTCTTCCGCCACCTCGATCCTGCGATCGAGATCGAACTGCTGGCGAGCGATGGCGACACCGTCGTAGCGGGGACCGACCTGATGCGCCTCAAGGGCAAGGCCCGCGGGATGCTGACCGCCGAACGCAGCGCGCTAAACACCGTCCAGCATCTTTCGGGCATCGCGACACTGACCCGCGCCTATGCCGATGCCATCCAAGGAACCGGCTGCACCTTACTCGACACGCGCAAGACCATTCCCGGGCTTCGCGTCCTCGAAAAATATGCGACGCGGATGGGCGGCGCGCGGAATCACCGGATGGGGTTATGGGACGCGGCGATGATCAAGGACAATCACGTCGCGGTCGCGTGTGGCGTTGCCGAGGCGGTCGCGCGAGCGAAGGCGGCGGGGATCGCCTCGATCATCCTCGAGGTCGATGCGATCGAGCAGATCGAGCCCGGCCTCGCGGCTGGAGCAACGCACCTGCTGCTCGACAATATGGCGCCCGACATGCTGCGCGAGGCGGTCGCGCTCGTCGCGGGGCGCGTGCCGACCGAAGCCTCGGGCGGGGTCACGCTCGAGACGATCCGCGCCAAGGCCGAAACCGGCGTGACCTATATCTCGGTCGGGCGCTTGACCCAATCGGCCCCCGCCGCCGATATCGGGCTGGACTTTGCATTACGTAGTCGATGGGGGCGGGAATGATCAGATGTGTTGCCATCGCTGCTTTGCTCGGAATAGCCGCACCCGCGATCGCCGCGAACCAGTGCCGCATCCCCACTGACCTCAAGGCGCAGCGCGCGACCTTTCCGCCGCCCGGCAGCGCGGTCAACGCCTCCCGCACGGGGCACATCCTCGCGCTCTCCTGGTCCCCGCAATTCTGCAAAGAAAACGGCAGCGAGAAGAAGCATTCCTCGCAATGCCGCGATCAGGCGTTCGGCTTCGTCCTCCACGGGCTCTGGGCCGACGGCGAAGGCGGGCGCGATCCGGTCTGGTGCAAGCGCGTCGAGGCGGTGCCGCTAAAGGTGCTGCGCGAAAACTTCTGCGCGACGCCCTCGGTCGGGCTGATGGCGCACGAATGGGCCAAGCACGGCAGCTGCATCGCACCCGATTCAGCGAACTATTTCAAAACCGCCAAGGGTCTGTTCGACGCGCTGATCTTTCCCGACATGAATGCGGTCGCGCGCACCGATCCCACCGTGGGCGGCTTTATCCGCGCGATGAGCAAGGCCAATCCCGGGCTGCCCGAAGCCGCGATCCGCGTCCATCTCACGCCGCTCAGCTGGTTCGAAGATGTTCGCATCTGCCTCGATCGCGACTTCCGGCCGCGCGCCTGCAGCGCCAGCATGGCAGCGGCCGGTCGCGATTCGAAAATGCGGATCTGGCCGGTCGGGGCGGTCAAACGCTAGCCCTTGATCGTCGCGGTCCCCGGATGGTGCTTGTCGAGATGGCGCTTGATGATGCGCAGATTGCGCGTGTTCGATCGGAAGAAGAGATCGGGGATCGCGCCGATAAAGGGGATCGCGCCTAGCAGGGCATCGACGCCGATATTGCCCGCCATCCGCACCATCGCGGTCTTGGGCATGCCGAGATTGCGCGCTTCCCAGGCGAGATAGCTGCCCATTACAGCCGCCACGGCGCTGCCGCCCACGGGGATGAGGTCGAGCAGGACGTCAAGCCCGACGCGCTGGTTGGTGCCCGGAATTGTGAACAGCCCTTCGAGAATGCGCTCGAGCCCTTCGATCCGTCGCCGCACAGAAGCAGGGTCGGTGCCAGTGAAGCTGGCTGCGTCGAAGCCAAGATCGCGGCGCACTTCGGTCATCCCACTCTCCTCTAACTCAGATGTGGGGAAGTTTGCCCGGATTTACCAGAGCCTCGCATTTCGGGCGGCAATGGTCAGTCCCCGCGCAAATGCTTGAGCGGGTGAATAGCGAAAGCGCTTTGGCGCCATCCGGTCAGATTGGGTGAGACCAGCGACCAACGCAGAGGCAGTGCGAGCGGGATGAACGGCTGGTTCGAGGCCATCGCCGCATCGGTTTCCGCCAGCGCCGAACGCCGCGTATCTGTCGAGTCCGCAGCAATTGCGGTCTTGAGCGCGAGATCGGCGACCGTATCGCAGGGCAGATCGCGCGCGCATGACAGCCGCTCGAAATACCAGAGCGCGCTCGATTGCGGGGCGACTTCATCGATCAGCCGCAGATCGGCGGCGTCGCGCGGGCCGACCATCCGCGCGGTCACGCCGATGCGTCGCCAGTCTGCCGCGATCGCCGCGAACAGCAGTCGCGATCCCGGCCCCGGCGGCATCGCCACGCGCAGGCGCGGGAGAGGATCGGCGGCGGCGAGATAGGCTCGCGCCCGCGCACGACGCGCGTCGAGATCGAGCTGCACCCATTCGAGCGCAGCGGGCGGCGCCGCGCTGTCGAGCTGCACCGGCAGGATCGCATAGGCGGGGCGCCAGCTTGCCACGCCGGACAATTGCACCAGCCTTTCGCGGTCGATCGCCATCGCCAGCGCGCGGCGCACCTCGAAGCTCGCCAGCGCCTCGCTCCGCGCCGAGACCGCGAGACCGAACAGGCCGTAGGCAGGATCGAGCTGGAATTGGCTCGCGGGTTGCCTGGCCGCGCGCGCCAGCGGGAGATCGGCGATCGTGCCGCCCGTCACCAGCGCCGCATCGCGCGCCGCAAAACGCGCCACGGCGAGCGACGCGGCTTCCGCCCGAACGCGCACATCGTCGCGTTCGCTCACCTCACCATCCTCGTCCTCGATGGCATCGATCGGGCGCAGCCTCGTCACATTTTCGCGCATTGAATGAATGCGATACGGCCCCGTCCCGCGCGCCGGCCTGACATCGAACAAAGCCATGTCGGGCTGCGCCAACAATTGCAGCATATCGGGATCGGGTCGGCGCAATCGCATCTCGATGACATGCCCGGTCATCGGCACGATGCTGACGACGGAGCCGAACAGGGGTTTCAGCCGGTTGCGGCTGCCCCGCGCGAGCGCCGCTTTCAATCGCACCACGACTTGCCGCGCGGTCACCTCTCCCCCACCCGCCCACTGCGCGCGGCGGATGCGGAAGATCAGGCTGAGACCGTCATCGGTCATGATCCAGCGCTCTGCGAGCGCGGGCTCGATCTGCCCTTCGGCGTCGAACGCGATCAACCCTTGCGCGGTCGCGCCGAGCAACAGCGCCGATGCCTTGTCGGGCGTGGCCTTGTTGGGATCGACCAATTTCAGCGGCCCGCCGATCACGCTCATCGTCACCGGGGCGTTGCGATCGGCGCGGTCGCAGGCGGCAAGCGCCAGAATCGCCAGGACAAGCGGAAAAACGCGCATCGATGGTGTATAGCGGGCTCGAAGGTCAGGCAAAAGCGAACGAGATCGTCGGAACGCGAGCTAGATCGCCTCTCCGGCGGCACGGGCGCGGGCAATGACCCCGGCCTCGGCAGCGGGCAGCGCGCGATAGGCATAGATCAGCAGGCCGAGTGACAGCGGCGCGACCGCGAGCACCGACAGGATTCCGATCGAAAGATCACCCGTCATCGTCGAAACCTGCCCCGCCATGTACGGCCCGAGCGACAGGCCGACCAAGGTTGTCGCGATGAAGAAGGTCGCAGTGGCGATCCCGCGCATGCGAGGGAGGACGAGATCCTGCGTCGTCGCCGCCGCGCCGCCGAGCGCGGCACTGGTGAAGATCGCGGCGACGAAATGCCCGATGTAGAGAATCACGGGGTCGCTGGTGGTGAAGGCGACGACGAATGGCACCACCGAAATGATCGGCGCGATCATCACGACGAGGATGCGCCCCGCCGGATTGCGCGCACGCAGCACGTCTGCAAGCTTGCCGCCCGCAATCACGCCGAGGAAGCCCGCCAGCGCCCCGGGCGCGCCGATGAAGAATCCCGCCTCGCTTTTCGAGACGCCCAACACCCGCTCTGCATAAGGCGCGGCCCAGAAGCTGACGGCATAGCTCTGGAAGGCCACGAACCCGTAGCCGAGCGCGGTGCAGAGGAAGCTGGGCGTGCCCCAGATCAGCGCGAAGGCGGGCGGATCGCGATGCCGCAGCGACGTCGCCCAGGAGAAGACGGCGTAAACGCCAATCCCGACCGCGATCCATTGCGGCGCGGTGCCGGTCGCCGAGATCAGCGCGAACGACGCGAGCGCGATCAAGGCAGCGGCGAGGAGGTTGACTGCGAGCGCTCCCGAGCCGCGCCGCATCGCGCTGATCACAGTGAACGGCGGCACGATCGTCCCAAGTTCATCGAAGAAATCGCGAAACGGATGGGGCGCGGGCGGCGTGACCAGGCCGTCGATCGCGCCGCGCACCGGCTCGCGCAACGTCGAGACCCACAGCGCGAGCAGCAACCCCGGAAGGCCGACCGCGAGGAAGGCTGCCTGCCATCCCGCCAAAGCCAGCGGCCCGCTGCGATCGGGGAAAGCGGCATCCCAACGATCGACGATTTGCCCGCCGATCAGCAACGACAGCCCGCCACCCAGATAAAGCCCCGACGAATAGATAGCGAGCGCGGTGGCGCGCTTGTTTTTCGGGAACCAGTCCGAAAGCAGCGAATAGGCCGAGGGGCTGGCGGTCGCCTCTCCTATCCCGACGCCGATCCTCGCCCCGGTGAGCATCGCGCCGTTCTTCGCGAAACCCGAAACCGCGGTCATGATCGACCAGAGCCCGAGCCCGAAGGCGAGCAGCCGCGTCCGGTTCCAGCCATCGGCGAGCTTGCCGAGCGGAATCCCGAACAGCGAATAGAAGACGCCGAACGCGGTGCCGTAGAGAAAGCCGAGATCGGCATCGGTCAGCCCGAGATCGCGCTTGATGTCGTTGGCGAGGATCGAGATGATCTGGCGATCGATGAAATTGAGGATGTAGATCAGCACCAGCACGAACAGCACGTACCAGGCGTATCGGGACTCGCGCGGGCCTTCCGCGGTTTCAACGCTACTCAAATCCGCGCTCCCATCCCTTTTCTAGAAGGCACGGTAGCCAGTGCCCCGCCCCGCGCCAAGGCGAAATGCGGCAGCCGCCTTGCAATCGAAGCATTCCTCGTCCATATGATGTTGCAGCGCAGCATCGCAAAGGCGATGCCGGACATATGCCAGCGTGATTGGCCGCATCGCGGCCCGGCATATCCATTGGCGCCTAGCCCAAAGGCTTCCCTTTTCACGCGGGTCGTCATCGAAACCCGCTTGCCGCCGCGCGACCATGCGTGGGCGCATGCATTGAATGCAGAAAGTCCATCGTGACCCAGTTTTCCGATCTTGGCCTTGCCAAGCCCATCCTCGCGGCGCTTGCCGCCAAGAATTACGCAACCCCCACCCCCATCCAGCTCCAGGCGATCCCGCCTCTGCTAAGCGGGCGCGACGTGTGCGGTATCGCGCAGACCGGCACGGGGAAGACCGCAGCCTTCGCGCTGCCATCGCTCGATTATTTCCATAACAATCCCAAGCCGCGCATCCCGCGTTCCTGCCGTATGCTCGTACTCTCGCCGACGCGTGAGCTTGCCGCGCAGATTGCGGCGTCGTTTCGCGATTATGGGCGGCAGATGCGGGTTTCGGTCGAAGCGGCGTTCGGCGGCGTGCCGATCGGCAAGCAGATCCGTGCGCTCGCCGGCGGAATCGATGTTCTTGTCGCCACGCCTGGACGGCTGATCGACCTGATCGACCAGCGCGCCGTCACGCTCAAGGATGTCGAAATCTTCGTGCTCGACGAAGCCGATCAGATGCTCGATCTGGGCTTCATTGTGCCGATCAAGAAGATCGACCGGATGCTGCCGCGCCAGCGCCAGTCGCTGTTCTTTTCGGCAACGATGCCCAAGGCGATCGCTGAGCTGAGTGCGCAATTCCTCGTCGATCCGGTCCAGGTCGCGGTTACGCCGGTGGCGACCACGGCGGAGCGCGTCGATCAGCGCGTCACCTTCGTCAACCAGGCCGAGAAGCCTGCTCTGCTGACGCACATGCTCGGGACTGAGCAGATCGACCGCGCGCTTGTCTTCACGCGCACCAAGCATGGCGCGGACAAGGTCGTGAAGCAGCTTCACGCCGCCAATATCGGCTGCGCTGCCATTCACGGCAACAAAAGCCAGGCGCAGCGGACAATGGCGCTCAACGCCTTCCGCAAGGGCGAAATCCGCATCCTGATCGCGACCGACATCGCCGCGCGCGGGATCGACGTTTCGGGCGTCAGCCATGTCTTCAATTTCGATCTGCCCAACGTACCTGAGCAATATGTCCATCGCATCGGCCGCACCGCGCGCGCCGGGGCCGAAGGAATTGCGATCAGCTTCGTCGCGGGCGAGGAAAAGGGCTGGCTCAAGCAGATCGAGCGGCTGACGCGGGTTCAGCTGACGCCGATGCCGCTTCCCGAAGACTTCGCGGCGATCAAGGCGAAGCTGCCGCGTCCTGCGGCGTCGCAACCGACCGCGCAACGTCGCTTCGAGGAGGCCGGCGGTCGCGGCGGGCCGCGCCACGAAAACGAGCATCAGCGGCGCCAGTTTCGCTACGCTCGCAAGCCCGGCGGGGTCGGCGCACATCGCGGTGCGGTCAAGAAGGCCGGAGGTCGCTGAGCCTCGTCAGCGAGTGAGCGGGTAGCTGGCGATCTTGTCGTATGACGGGCCGCCGCTGCCCAACCGGCTTTCGTAGAGATGGAATTCGCTCGCCTCGAATGCGGGCGTTTTGAGTGCGGCATGGGTCGCGACATAGCCTGCGACGTCGCCGCCCTGCGCGCCGAAGCGCGCCAGCGTGATATGCGGATGGTAGGTGCGGCTTTCGGGAGGCAGCCCGAGCGTGACCATCGCCCGATCGATCTTCCGGTGCATCGCGATCAGCGGCTCGGCGGGCGTCACCCGCGCCCAAAGCGTGTGAACGCGGCCGCGCTTGGCGAAGCTGCCGACGCCATCGACCGCGAGCGTCATCGGTGGCGCAGAGAGCGTCTGCAGCGCTGCGGCGATGTCGTCAGCGGTTCGCGAATTGACTTCGCCGATGAAGCGCAGCGTGACGTGGAGCAGCTCGTCATCCTGCCAGCGCGCGGTATCGACGCCGCCCATCGCCGTCATTAAGACTTCGCGCACGGCTGACGGCGGGCGGATGGCTGCGAACAGGCGGTGCATGCGGCGAGCGCTTTCGCTTGAAATTTCCGTCAAATCCACCAATATTAGCGACATCCGGCAAGCATGCCGGGCAAAGGAGTGTTTCAAAATGGCCAATTGGTCCGATCCCCGTGCCGCCGGTGCGCCGCTCGGTGCCGGTGCCGGTTCCGCAACCGACACGCGTGACGCGGGTCTGCGGTCCTACATGCTGTCGATCTACAATTACATGGCGTCGGGCGTTTTGCTGACCGGCATCGTCGCGCTGCTGTTCGCCTCGAGCGGAATGGCGCGCGAGATCATGGCCGGCCCCGGTGCTCTGAAGTGGGTCATCATGCTTTCGCCGCTGGCGTTCATTCTGGTGATGAACTTCGGCATCAACCGCCTCTCCACCTTCGCGCTGCAGGCCTGTTTCTGGGGTTTCGCGACGGTGATGGGTCTATCGATGTCGACGATCTTCCTGGTCTACACCGGCGAGTCGATCGCGACGACCTTCTTCGCGACCGCCGCGGCCTTCGCCGGGTTGAGCCTCTACGGCTACACCACCAAGAAGGATCTGTCGGGCATGGGCACCTTCCTGATCATGGGTCTGGTCGGCCTGATCGTGGCGATGATCGCCAACCTGTTCATCCAGTCGACCGGCTTGATGATGGCGATCAGTGCGATCGGCGTATTGATCTTCGCCGGCCTTACCGCCTACGACACGCAGCGCATCAAATCGATGTACAGCTACGTCGCGGGTACCGACATGGTCGGCAAGACGGTGATCATGGGCGCACTGTCGCTCTATCTCGACTTCATCAACATGTTTCAGTTCCTGCTGAGCTTCATGGGCTCGCGCGACTAAGCGCAAGCTGAGCTTGCGCCAGTCTTTGGCGCGAGCCCGGCCGGCCTCGCGAAAGGCGAGGACCGACGACGCGGCTTCGGCGCGGCGGTAATTGGATAAGAACGGCCCGGCGGAGCGATCCGCCGGGCCTTTTTCATGCCGTCTAGGCGAAGGGAACCGCCAATCGCTTTCAAACGTTTTCCCAGTTCATAGCGGATGGCGAACGGGCCGTTCCGCAGAACAAGGAGAGCATCATGCTCTGGACCATCGCCATCATCCTCGTCGTGCTCTGGCTGCTCGGCTTCGTCGGCTTCGGCGTGCTGGGCAACTTCATCCACATCCTGCTCGTTCTCGCCGTTATCGCGATTCTGGTGCAGCTCATCAGCGGTCGCAAGGTCGTCTAGCCGACCAGCTTGCGCGGCGCGTCGTGCCACGCTAGTCTCACGGCCAAGCACCGGGGCGCGTCTTGCGTCATCCGGAAAACAGAAAAGTTCGTTCGGCCATGGCGCACGCAACCGCCGTCGGGCCGGGGCAGGCGCGTATCCTGCCCGAGGCCATCGCGCCCCGCGTCACGCGCGGGCGTTTCCCGCACAGGCGATCCTATGCGGCGCTCGATCTCGGCACCAATAACTGCCGGATGCTGATCGCGCGGCCCGATGGCGAGCGCTTTTTCGTGGTCGACGCGTTTTCCCGGGTCGTCCGGCTCGGCGAAGGGCTCGGTGCGTCGGGGCGTTTGAGCGACGCCGCAATGGACCGTGCGGTCGCCGCGCTTTCGATCTGCGCCGACAAGCTCATCCGCCGCAACGTCCACCTCGCCCGCTCGGTCGCGACCGAGGCGTGCCGCCGTGCCGCGAACGGCGCCGAATTCGTCGATCGCGTCTATCGCGAAACGGGCATCATGCTCGACATCATCGCCGCCGAGGAAGAGGCGCGGCTGGCCGTGCTCGGCTGCCACCGCCTGCTCGAAGAGGGAGACGGTCCGGCGCTCGTTTTCGACATCGGCGGCGGCTCGACCGAAATCGTGCTGATCGATACGAGCGGAGACGAACCCCGCACTCTCGCGTGGAAGAGCGTTCCCTGGGGCGTCGTATCGCTATCCGAAACCGAACCCGCCGATCCTGAGTGCGGCCTTGCCCGCCTCGATCAATATCGGCGGATGCGCGACCGGGTTCGCGACAGTTTCGCGGATTTCGCCAACGCGCACGCAAAGGGGGAGCTTCGCCTGCTGGGGACCAGCGGTACCGTCACCACGCTCGCCAGCGTCCATCTCGGGCTCAAACATTATGATCGCAAGCAGATCGACGGGCTGATCGTGCCTTCCGAGGCAATGCGCCGGATCAGCAGCGAATTGTCGCGTCGTTCGATCGCCGAGCGCGCCGAGTTCGATTGCATCGGCCACGAACGCGCCGATCTTGTGGTTGCGGGTTGCGCGATCCTTGAAGCGATCCTCGACATCTGGCCCGCAGAGCGCGTCGGCGTCGCCGATCGCGGCATCCGCGAAGGTATATTGCGCCAGCTGATGCGGCTGGACGAGAAGTGAGCAGGGGCGGGTCGGGCGGCCGCACCCGCGTCAAGACTGCGCGCGGCCGTACCGCGCAATCGACGCGCTGGCTCGAGCGCCAGTTGAACGATCCTTACGTCAAGCGCGCGCAGGCCGAAGGCTATCGCAGCCGCGCTGCCTACAAGCTGATCGAGCTCAACGAGCGGTTCGGCTTTCTGAAGGAAGCCAGGCGCGTCGTCGATCTCGGCATCGCGCCGGGCGGCTGGAGCCAGGTGGTGCGCAAACTTCGGCCCCGTGCCGCAGTCGCCGGGATCGATTTGCTTGCGGTCGACCCGATCGAGGGCGTCGCAATCGCGCAGATGGATTTTCTCGACGAAGCCGCGCCTGGCTGGCTCGCGGAAGCATTGGGCGGCCCGGCCGATCTCGTGCTTTCGGACATGGCGGCGAACACGGTCGGTCATCAGCAGACCGATCATCTGCGGACGATGGGCCTCGTCGAAGCGGCGGTCGATTTCGCATGCGAAGTGCTGGCGCCCGGCGGTCATTTCGTCGCGAAGTCGCTGGCCGGCGGATCCGACGCCGATCTGGTCGCGACCCTCAAGCGCAATTTCGCAAGCGTCCGCCACGCCAAGCCGCCTGCCAGCCGCAGCGGATCGTCCGAATGGTATGTCGTGGCGATGGGGTTCAAAGGCCGCGACGGCGCTTAACCCTTATCTACGATAGCGGGCGAGCCAGCACTGTGGCATCACCTTGGCCGTGACGCCCGACGACTCGCATCTGCATCTCACCGAAAAGCTGGTCAGCAGCCTCTACACCGAAGCTATGCTGCTCGCCGACGAAGCGCGCGCCTATTTCGACGATTGCGGCCGGGACGAGCGCGAAGCGATGACGCCTATGGCGCGCGTCAGCCTTTCATGTGAGTCGCTGAAAGTCACGACGCGGCTAATGCATGTCGTTGCCTGGCTGCTTGCGCAAAAGGCATCGTTGAAGGGAAACCGCGAACATGTGCCGTCGCTGGCGATGGCAACGCCGAGCGATCCTGCCATTCTTGCCGCGCTACCCGCAGACGCGCGCAGCCTCGTTGCGGCAAGTGTGGAGCTTCATGCGCGGATCGTCCGGCTTGAGGCGAGGCTGGCGGCGACGATCCCGGACCCGGCCCTGTTCAGCCCCGCTTTGGCCTTGCGGCAACGGCTCGAGCGCGCTTTTTAACGGCCTTTCCATTCGGGCTTGCGCTTTTGCGCAAACGCCGCCGCCCCTTCGCGCGCATCCTCGCTCGCGAACAAATTGCCCAGCACTTCAGCCTGCTTGCTCCACATTTCGGCGTCAGTCCAATCGCGCGAACCAGCGATGACCGCCTTGGAGCGGGCGACGGCGAGCGGGCCGTTGGCGGTAATGCTCGCCGCGAGTTCGAG
Source organism: uncultured Aquisediminimonas sp. (assembly GCA_965365485.1). Classification (GTDB taxonomy): domain Bacteria; phylum Pseudomonadota; class Alphaproteobacteria; order Sphingomonadales; family Sphingomonadaceae; genus Aquisediminimonas. Next base: position 8,236 of record CBDUBW010000022.1, on the reverse strand, counting down.
CGCGCCGCCGAGCGCCGGACCATCGACAATGCGGTTGATCAGGCCCATTTCGTAAGCACGCTGGGCAGAAACGAAATCGCCAGTCAGCGCCAGTTCCATCGCCAGCCGTGGTCCGATCTGGCGCGGCAGCCGCACCAGGCCGCCCGCCGCTGCGGCCAGGCCGCGCTTGGCCTCGGGAATGCCGAACTTCGCGTCCTTGTTGGCGACGATCAGGTCGCAGCTGATCGCGACTTCGAACCCGCCGGCGAGCGCGTAGCCATCCACGGCGGCGATTAGCGGCTTTTGCGGGGGCGCTTCGGTCAGTCCCGCGAAGCCGCGCCCTTTGACCGAAGGCAGCTCACCCTTGAGGAAGCCCTTTAAATCCATGCCCGAACAGAAGGTCCCGCCCGCGCCGGTGATGATGCCGACGCGCAGATCGTCCTCGTTGTCGAGCCGGTCCATGGCGGCAGCGACGCCCTCTGCCAGCGCGCGATTGGCGGCGTTCTTGGCTTCCGGGCGGTTGAGCGTGACGATCAGCACGCCCTCGCGGACTTCGGTTAGGACTTCGGACATTGCGGCTCTCCCGGTCGATTTCGCCCGGGTTTGAAGCGGCTTTACGCTAACGTCAAGCTATGAGCGGCGGCGCGCGCGCCGGTCAGCGGGAGGCGCTGCGGCCCGCTTTTCTTCAAGCACAGCGCGGACATTATCGGGCAGCGGTGCGGGCGGCGCGGTTCTTCCGGCGATATCGGTAACGACCATCGGTCGGCTCAACAAATAGCCCTGCACCTCGGTGCAGCCTTCGCGTCGCAGTTCTTCGAGCTGGTCGAAGCGTTCGACGCCTTCGGCGGTCGTCACCATGCCGAGGTTCGAAGCGAGCCCGGTGACGGCGCGGACGATGGCGCGGCTATCGTCGCTGCTATCGACTTCATCGACGAAGCAGCGATCGATCTTGATCTTGTCGAACGGGAAGGAGCGCAGATAGTTGAGCGAGCTGTAGCCGGTCCCGAAATCGTCGAGCGCGATGCGTACGCCTAGGCTGCGCAGCTGATGGAGGATAGCGAGATTGGCCTGGGTATCGTGCATTAACACCGATTCGGTGATTTCGAGTTCGAGCCGGTCGGCGCTGACCCCGCTCGCGGCGATAGCGTTGACGATGGTCGGCACGAGATTGGCGCTGCGCATCTGCGCCGGCGAGACATTGACCGATACGCTCAGGTGCCGCGGCCAGCGCGCCACTTCCATTAACGCTGATCGCAGCACCCATTCCCCGATCTGAACGATGAGGCCGGTTTCTTCAGCGATCGGGATGAAGGCGGCAGGCATGATCATGCCCTGTTCGGGATGATGCCAGCGCAGCAGCGCTTCATAGCCCGTCACTTCGCCGCTCTCGAGATTGACCAGCGGTTGATAGTGAAGCTCGAACTGATCTCGGCCGAGCGCAGCGCGCAAATCCATTTCGATCATGCGCTTGGCTTTCATCGCCTCATGCATGCCGATCTCGAATAGCGCGACCTGGCCGCGGCCGAGCGCCTTGGCGCGATAGAGCGCGAGATCGGCATTCTGGACCAGATCGCCCGCGCTGCCGCCATGATCGGGCGCGCAGGCGATGCCGACACTGACGCCGATCGCGATTTCCTGGCCGTGAAGAATAATCGGCGCCCCCATTGCAGCGACGATGCGTTCCCCGAGCGCCACAGCCTCGGCGGGCGTTGAAAAGTCGCAAAGCAGGATCGCGAACTCATCACCGCCGAGACGCGCCACCATATCGTGCGCGCCCAGTTGCGCTTCGATCCGCTGCGCCGCAATCTTGAGCACCTCATCACCGATCGCGTGGCCGAGCGTATCGTTGACCACCTTGAAGTGATCGAGATCGAGATAGACGACGCTGACCTGCCCATCCTTGCGGCGAGCAAGCGAACGGCCGAGCGTTTCGTTGAAGAAGCGGCGATTGGGCAAGTCGGTCAGCACGTCGTAATGCGCCATATAGGCAACCTGCGCCTCGGCGCGCTTGGCGGCGCTGACGTCGGTCGCGACGCCGCGCATCCCTGTTACCGCATCGTCGCCGTCGCGAACGACGCGGCCCGACAGCGACCACCAAAGCTCCTCGCTTTCGCGCGCGACACGCACCACCATGTCGTGAAACGACTGACCACGTCCGATCAGCGATTCGAGGATTTCGCGGTCATGGCCTTGTTCGAACAGCGAGACGAGCGGCGCACCGGCGAGCTCGCCGACCTCACACCCCGCGACTTCGGCGAAGCGCGCCGACGGATTAACGATGCGGCCGGTCGAGTCGACCTCCCACAGCCAGTCGGCGCCATGTTCCTCGAAATCGTTGAGCAGCAGCCGCACGGTATCGCCGGCGCGTTCAACCTCCTTTGCTCGCAGCAGCCGCATCGCGAAGCTGTTAAACGACACGTAGCAATGGCCGACGAACCCCACGAAAAAGGCCGCAATGATCAATGCGGTCACGAAGGCGATCGACGTGCCGACCCACAGGAATGCGGCGACCGAGCCGCCGCCGACCGCGATCAGAAAATAAATCGCGGCGCGGGGCACCATGTCGATCCCCCAGCTGCCCGCGAGCATGATCGCGACAATGACGAGCGCCGCGAGCGACGGCCGGTCGGAGAGCGGAAGGATCAGCGTCGAGACGACCGACGCCGCGACCGCGATCCCGAACAGCGCCGAATGGCGCGTGATCCAGCCGATTTCGCGCTCGGCGTCGATAGCCTTGACGCCGACCCGAGCGACCTGTGCGGCGCGAACTTGACGCCATACACAGACGAGGATGACAGCGGTCAGCGCCAAGCCCTGGACGAGGGAAAAGCCGGTCGCCAGCACGACGCCAAGCGTCAAAACCCAGAATCCGAGCGTGAAATAGGTGTTTACCCGCGCGAGGCCGTGAAAGGCGCGCACTTGGCGTGCGGCGAACCAACCGCGATGTTCAGCCGGGATCGTGACCCACGCGCCCTTGTTCCAGATCCGCCTGCTCTCACTCATACGCGCCCGGTATCAGCCCCTGCCTAAGGCACCGGGATAGCTGGCATTTATTGATTAATGGTTTCGTCCGCGTTCAGAGCCGGTCGCGAAGCTCGCGCTTCAGGACCTTGCCGATCGGACTGCGCGGCAATTCATCGACCGCGATCAGGCGGTTGAGCCGCTGGGTCTTGCCGACCTTCGCGTTCGCCGCCGAAAGCACAGCGTCCGCATCGGCACCCTCGCGCAGCACGACGAAGCCAACCGGCGTTTCGCCCCATTCCTCGTTCGGCGCGCCGATCACCGCGGCTTCGACGACGTTCGCATCCTGCAGCAGCACCGCTTCGAGATCGCTCGGATAGATGTTGAACCCGCCCGAGATGATCATGTCTTTGGCGCGGTCCATCAGGGTCAGGAAGCCGTCCTCGTCGATACGCCCGATATCGCCGTGGCGGTAGAAGAGCCGACCCTCGCTGTCCCACCACTTCATCGCATCGGTTGCATCTTGCCGGTTGTTATAGCCCGTCATCATCGCCGGTGAGCGGCCGACGATCTCGCCAACCGATCCCGGCGGCAGTTCGTTCAAATCCTCGTCGATGACCTTGGCCTCATGCCCCGGCGAAGGCTGGCCGACCGTGCCGAGCTTGTCGGGATATTTGTGCGCTTCGAGGATGAAGGCGCAGCCGCCCTCGGTCATGCCGTAAATCTCGACCAGACCGCCCGGCCAGCGCTTGAGAATATCGGCCTTGAGCGACGCGGCGAAGGGCGCGCTGGTGCAATATTTCATGACGAAGCTCGAAAGATCGTAACGCTCGAAATCGGGGTGCGCCATGATCCGGCGATACTGGACGGGCACGAGCATGGCGTTGGTCACGCGCTCGCGTTCGGAAAGCTGAAGAAATCCTTCGACGTCGAACTTGGCCATCAGCACGACCTTGCCGCCGGTGCCGAGCGCGGGGAGGAAGGCGGCCATCGTCGTGTTCGAATAAAGCGGGGTGGAAAGCAGCGTGACAGCCTGCGGGCCATAAGCGGGCGCGCCGCGCTGGATGTGCTGCCAGCGCATCTTGTGCGCGTGAACGATTCCCTTGGGCGTGCCGGTCGTTCCCGATGAATAGATGATGTTGAACCCGGTACCGGGACCGAGCTCGACGGGTTGCGGCTTGCTGCCCGCCGCGGCCATCCAGGCCGACATCGCTTCGCCCGCACCGCTTTCATCCATCGCGATGTGGATAGGCGCGCCATAGCTTTGCCCGGCCAGGCTTTCGCCCGCCTTGGCATCGAGAAAGAGGTGGCGCGCGCCGCTATCGACGATCATCGCCGCCATCTGCTCGCCGGTCGCGCTGTTGGTGATCAGCCCCGCGATCGCGCCGCTGCGCAGGGTGCCGATGATCGCCGCCACCTGTGCGACCGAATTGACGCCCGCAATCGCGGTGGACTGCCCCGGCCCGATGCCTTCCGCCTGCAAGCGCGCGGCGATCCGGTTCGCCTGGTCGTCGAGTTCGGCCCAGCTCAGCCGCGCATGCGGATCGGCGAGCGCGATATCATCCGGCCGCTCGCGCGCATGCGCAGCGACGAGATCGGGCAGCGTCGCGAACTCGGCTTCGAGCAGTTGAGCGGCAGTCTGCATCAGTCCCTCAGCAATTCGTTGATCGCGGTCTTGGCACGGGTCTGGGCATCGACGCGTTTGACGATGACGGCGCAGCCCAGGCTCGGCCCCGGCGACCCATCGGGCAGCGGCTTGCCGGGCATCGCTCCCGGGACAACCACCGAATAGGCAGGCACGCGCCCCACAAAGACCTCACCGCTCGCGCGGTCGATCACCTTTGAGGTTGAAGAGATGAACACACCCATTGCCAGCACCGCGCCGCGCTCGACGACGACGCCTTCGACGACTTCGGAGCGCGCGCCGATGAAGCAATCATCCTCGATGATCGTCGGATTGGCCTGAAGCGGCTCGAGCACCCCGCCGATCCCGACTCCGCCCGAAAGATGGACGTTCTTGCCGATCTGCGCGCAACTGCCGACCGTCACCCAAGTGTCGACCATCGTCCCTTCATCGACGAAAGCGCCGATATTGACGAAGCTGGGCATCAGCACGACGTTGCGGCCGATATGCGCGCCGCTGCGGACAATGCTGCCCGGCACCGCGCGAAAGCCCGCGTCGCGGAAGCGGTTCTCGCCCCAGCCTTCGAATTTGCTCGGCACCTTGTCCCACCAGTTGGTTCCGCCGGGTCCCTCGATCACAACATTGTCGTTGAGCCGGAATGAGAGCAGCACGGCCTTCTTCAACCATTGATTGACCTGCCAGCCATCGGCCATGGGCTCGGCGACGCGTGCCATGCCGCTGTCGAGCAGCGCGAGCGCCTCGCTTACCGCGTCGCGCACCTCACCCTTCGTCGCGGTGGAAACCTCGGCGCGTGCCTCCCACGCGCCTTCGATCACTCCTTTGAGCGCCTCGCTCATCGCTGCAATTCCTCCGCCGCCTTGGCGAGCCATTCACTGGCACAATCGGTCCGGTAGTCAATGAAGCTGGCGCAAGCCTCGCCCATTGCCTGATCCGAGCCGTTATCGACCCAGACGGTGGTCATCCCGATTTGCTTGGCCGGCTTGAGATTGCGCGCCATATCCTCGACGAAGAGCGCGCGGTGCGGATCGACATCGTGCGCCGCGCAGAATGCGGCATAGGCGCTCGCCTCTGGCTTGGGGCGGTACGCGCAGCCGTGAATGTCGAACACGCTTTCGAAGCTGTCGGCGAGATCGAGCGCCGCGAGCACGCGCCCTGCGTAGCCGGCATCGCCATTGGTGAAGACCAGCTTGCGCCCGGGCAGTGCGGCGAGCGCCAGCTTGAGCGCGGGATCGGGCGTCAGCCGATCCATCGCGATGTCATGGACGAATTCGAGAAATTCGTGCGGATCGACTCCGTTCTCGGCCATCAACCCCGATAGCGTCGTGCCATGCGCGACGAAGTGGCGTTTCTGAATGATGCGGGCCTCGGCGGCGTCGACGTCGAGCAGGCGGCAGATGAACTGCCCCATCCGATCGTCGATCAGCTCGAACAAATTGCACGTCGCGGGGTAGAGCGTGTTGTCGAGATCGCAGACCCAGGTGTCGATATGGGCGAGCTCTTCACGCATCCGCCCGCGCCTAATCGCAGCGAACAGTTTTGTTAAGCGCCCTGAAAGAGGTTCGGCTACAGAGGACGCGCGCGTTTTTCAGCGGAGATGTGCATGGCGGCGACAGCGGGACCTGTGGGGCTGAAAAACGGCGTGGCCCTGCTTGCGCTCATCGCGCTTTCGGCGTGCGGCGGAGGCGGGGGCGGGTCGGTCAATTCGACCCCGCCGCCGCCCGTCGCGGTGGTGCCACCGCCCCCGCCACCGCCGCCTCCCCCGCCCCCGCCTATGAGCAACTTCGATACCGGCGAATATCGCAGCTCAAATGCCGTCATCCAATCGAACGCGCTTCCGGCATATCAGCAAGGCGCGAGCGGTGCGGGCGTAGTTGCTGCGGTGATCGATTCGGGTGTTATCCCGAACAATCCCGAATTTGCGGGCCGCATTCACCCGGCCTCGGCCGATCTTGCAAGCAACCGCGGACTGGGCGACGAAGGCGGGCACGGAACCGCCGTCAGCCATGTCCTGCTCGGCGCGCGCAACGATCAATTCACCTTCGGCATAGCCCATGGCGCGACCTTGCTTGCGGCACGCACCGATACGCCGGGCAGCTGCAACGCCAGTCCGGATGAGGGCTGTTCGCACAACGACAACACCATTGCGCGCGGCGTCGATCTCGCGGTCGCCAACAATGCACGGGTCATCAACATCTCGCTCGGCGGATCGCCCGCGAACAACACGCTGCGCAACGCCATCGATCGCGCGACCGCGGCGGGCGTGGTCATCGTCTTTTCGGGCGGCAACGAATTCGACACCGATCCCGTGCGCGCCGCCAATCCCGATCCGCTCGCGCAGATCGCCAACGAGTCGATCGCGCGGAACCAGATCATCATCGCGGGTGCGCTCGATTCGAGCAACCGCTCGCTGGCCGGTTTCTCCAACCGTGCGGGCAACGGCGCGCAGCACTATCTTGCGGCGTTGGGATCGCGGATCGTCGCGATCGACGAGACGGGCGGGCAAGTCCGCGTTTCGGGCACGAGCTTTTCCGCGCCGATCATCTCGGGCGCGGTCGCGCTCCTGGCCCAGGCCTTCCCGACCATGAGCGGGGCGCAAATCGTCGACCTCTTGCTACGCACCGCGACCGATCTCGGCACGCCCGGCACCGATACGACCTTCGGGCGCGGGGCGATCGATATCGGCCGCGCTTTCGCGCCGCAGGGGCAGATGTCGGTTGCGGGCAGCACCATCGCGATCGCCCCGAGCGGCGGCGGCGGCACCGCATCGCCCGCAATGGGTGACGCCGCGAAGGGCGGCATGTCGACGGTGATCCTCGACAGCTACGGCCGCGCATTCGGCGCTGGGGTAGGCGCGCTGACCGTCGCTGCCGCGTCGCCCAAGCTTGCATCGGCGCTGTCGGTGGGCGGTCGCAACATGGGTGCAGGATTGCCGGGCATGGCGCTGTCGCTTTCGATCGCGCCGGGCCACGATCGGCCGGTGGTCGAACGCCAGCTGCTTTCGCCGCACGAACGGGCGCAGGCGCGCGCGCTTGCGGGCAACGTCATCTCGCGGCTGGGCGAGGATACCAAACTGGCGCTCGGCGTATCGCAAAGCGGCGAGAGCCTGACGCGCGCGCTCTCGGGCGAGGGCGCACCCTCCTTCCTGGTCAGCGCGGCGGGGAGCGAGAGCGTCGGCTTCGATCGTCGCGGCGATGCTTCGGTCGCGGTCGAACACCGCGTCGGCGGCTTGAGACTGATCGCCCACGCAGGCGACGGGGAAGCGCGGCTGTGGCAGGATGGCAGCGGTTGGCAGGGCTATCGCATGCAGATCGCGGGGGTCTCGATCGGAAAGGATTGGCGAACCGCGTCGGCGCGGATCGGCATCGAACGGCTGAACGAAGCCGACACCGTTCTCGGCGGGCGCTTCGCCGCCTTGTTCGGCGCGCCCGGCGCGACGAGCTGGCTGGCGGGAATCGAAACCGGCTGGAGCTTCGCGCCCGATTGGCGGGTCGGCATGGCCTGGCGTGAGGGCTGGACGCGGATCGGCGCGGGCGGCGCGCGGCTCGGCACGGATCATTTGCGCAGCCGCGCCTGGTCGGTCGATCTCGAACGCGCCGGGCTGCTCGCGAGCGCCGATCGGCTGGCCTTCCGCGTCGCCCAGCCGTTGCGTGT
>CBDUBW010000021.1:0-20028 GCA_965365485.1 uncultured Aquisediminimonas sp. | reverse complement strand
TCCATCACCAGGCTGCCGAACTCATGCGGATGGCCGAGCCGCTTGGGGAAGGGCACCGACGCAGCAAGGCTTTCGAGCACTTGCGGCCGCGCGCCGAGCATCAGCGGCGTCGCGAAGATGCCCGGCATGATCGAATTGACGCGAATGCCGAGGTCCATCAGGTCGCGCGCCATCGGCAGCACCAGTCCGTTCACGCCGGCCTTGGCCGATCCATAAATGACCTGGCCGATCTGCGCGTCCTGCGCCGCGACCGAGGCGGTCAGCGTGATGCAGCCGCGCTCGCCATCATCGAGCGGATCGAGCGTTGCCATCCCCAGCGCCGAATGCGAAGCGATGCGGTAGGAGGCGACGAGGATGCCTTCGACCCCATACGCATAATCTTCGGTCGATGTGCGTTTGTAGGCGCCTGCTTCTTTGTCCCAGGCAAGCGTCTTGCCGCGCTTCGATGTCATTGCGCAGTGGACGCAAATGCGCTCCTGCCCATGGGCCTCGCGCGCCGCGGCAAACCCCGCGACGACCGACTCTTCGCTGGTGATATCGACATGGACGAACTTACCGCCGATCGCGGCGGCAACAGCTTCGCCCTTTTCCGCGTTCACATCGAAGATCGTGACCTTCACGCCGGCCGCCGCCAGCGCCTCGGCGCTCGCCTGCCCCAGCCCAGATGCGCCCCCGGTGACGACCGCGGCCGTCCGATTGTCGATCTTCACATTGGCTCTCCTCGATGTGATCCGCTCCGGCTCTAGCCGCACGACGCGCAAAAAAAAGGGGCCGCCGCAGCGACCCCTCTCTCAACCGCCTTCGTGACCTCAATCGTCCTTCAGGAAAGCAGGAACGAAGTTGGGATCGCCGCCTTCATTGCCCTCGCGATCACGACGCGGGCCGCGATCACCGTCGCCGCGAGGACCACGGTCGTCACGGCGCGGGCCACGATCGCCATCGCGACGCGGGCCGCGATCGCCACGGCCTTCGCCGCGGGGACCACGGTCGCCGTCACGGCGCGGACCGCGATCGGGGCGTGGGCCACGATCTTCGCGCGGCGGGCGCGTATCTTCGAGTTCGGCGCCGGTTTCCTGATCGACGACACGCATCGAAAGGCGAACCTTGCCGCGCTGGTCGATCTCCAAGACCTTGACCTTGACCTCCTGGCCTTCGCTCAAGACGTCCGAGACCTTCTCGGTGCGCTCGTTGCGGATTTCGGAGACGTGGACGAGGCCGTCCTTGCCGCCCATGAAGTTCACGAACGCGCCGAAATCGACCAGGTTGACGACCTTGCCATTGTAGACCTTGCCGACCTCGGCCTCCTCGACGATGCCCGCAATCCACGCGCGCGCCGCTTCGATCTGCGAAAGGTCCGACGACGAGATCTTGATCAGCCCTTCGTCATCGATGTCGACCTTGGCGCCCGTCGTCGCGACGATCTCGCGGATAACCTTGCCGCCGGTGCCGATGATGTCGCGGATCTTCGCCTTATCGATCTGCATCGTCTCGATCCGCGGCGCGTGCGCCGACAGTTCCGACCGCGTCTCGCCCAGCGCCTTGTTCATCTCGCCGAGGATGTGCGCCCGCCCGGCCTTGGCCTGATTGAGCGCAGCTTCGAAGATCTCGCGCGTGATGCCCGCGATCTTGATGTCCATCTGCATCGTCGTGACGCCCTTTTCGGTGCCGCCGACCTTGAAGTCCATGTCGCCGAGATGATCCTCGTCCCCGAGGATGTCGGAAAGGATCGCGAACTTGTCGCCTTCGAGGATCAGCCCCATGGCGATACCCGAAACCGGGCGCTTCAGCGGCACGCCCGCATCCATCATCGCCAGCGACCCGCCGCAGATCGAGGCCATCGACGAAGAGCCGTTGCTCTCGGTGATGTCGCTGGTCAGGCGGATCGTGTAGGGGAACTCTTCCTTGCTCGGCAGCACCGGATGAAGCGCGCGCCAGGCAAGCTTGCCGTGCCCGACTTCGCGACGCCCCGGTGCGCCGAAGCGTCCGACTTCACCGACCGAATAGGGCGGGAAGTTATAGTGCAGCATGAAATTTTCGTAACGCAGCCCGGTCAGGCCATCGATCATCTGTTCGGCATCCTTGGTGCCGAGAGTGCAGGTGGCGATGGTCTGGGTCTCGCCGCGCGTGAACAGCGCCGAACCGTGCGCACGGGGAAGGAAATGCGTTTCCGCCTCGATGCGGCGGATCTCGGTGGTCTTGCGGCCGTCGATGCGGATGCCGTCATTGAGAATCGCGCCGCGGACGATCTCGGCCTCGAGCTTCTTCACCAGCTTGAGCGCGCCCAGATACTGCGCAGGATTCTCGTGCTGAAGATCGGCAAACACTTCGCGGGCCTTGGCGCGCGCAGCGTTGACCGCATTCTGGCGTTCGGACTTGTCGAAGATCTTGTAAGCGGCGGCGAGATCGCTGCCGATCGCGTCCTTGAGCTTGGCCTTGACCGCACTCTGATCCTCGACCGGGCTCAGCTCCCAGGCGTCCTTGGCGGCCTGTTCGGCAAGCTTGACGATTGCCTTCACGATTTCCTTGCAGGCGTCGTGCGCGAACAGCACGGCGCCGAGCATGACCTCTTCCGAAAGCTCGTTGGCTTCGGATTCGACCATCATCACCGCGTCGTAAGTGGCGGCAACGACGAGGTCGAGATCGCCTTCGGCCACCTGCTCGTCGGTCGGGTTGAGGATGTACTCGCCATCGACATAGCCGACGCGCGCCGCGCCGATCGGGCCCATGAACGGAACGCCCGAAATCGTCAGCGCCGCCGAAGCCGCAATCATCGCCAGGATGTCGGGCTCGTTATGGCCGTCATACGACAGAACCTGCGCGATCGCATTGATCTCGTTGTAGAAACCTTCGGGGAAAAGCGGGCGGATCGGACGGTCGATCAGGCGGCTGACCAGCGTTTCCTTTTCGGTCGCGCCGCGCTCGCGCTTGAAGAAGCCGCCGGGGATGCGCCCTGCGGCCGAATATTTTTCCTGATAATGGACGGTCAGCGGAAAGAAATCCTGGCCTTCCTTGACGCTGCGCGCGGCGGTGACCGCGCAGAGCACGACGGTTTCGCCCAAGGTCGCCATCACGGCGCCATCGGCCTGCCGCGCGACCTTGCCGGTTTCGAGCGTCATCGTCTCGCCGCCAAGCTGGATGCTTACGGTTTTGGTATCGAACATATCATTTTCCTTGTGACCCGCGAGCCCGATGCTGCGGGGGCCTCATGCGAGAAGGCGTCCTTGCCTTCCCTGGTGTGCGGGACCGGTCTGGTCCCAAGTCCCGCCCGCGCCGAATTGCGCGGCGGATAAGCAAACGGCCCCGGAAGCGGGGCCGTTTTCGTTACTTGCGAATGCCGAGCTTGCCGATCAGCGCGGTGTAACGCTCCTCGTCGATCTTCTTGAGATAATCGAGCAGCGAGCGCCGGGTGTTGACCAGCATCAACAGGCCGCGCCGCGAATGGTTATCCTTGGCGTGGGTTTTGAAATGCTCGGTCAAATTGGCGATGCGCTCGGTCAGGATCGAAACCTGCACTTCGGGTGAGCCGGTATCGCCCTCATGACGGGCATGTTCCTTGATAAGCGCGGTCTTGCGCTCGGCAGTGATGGTCATCTGACTTCCTTCGACATCGGATCAAAGATTGAAGCCGCGTTCCACTTTCATGGACTTTGCCGTAACGTCCACCAGCGCAACTGGCGTTTCATCCAGCATGGCGAAGTGGAGGCCGTCGGCAACGGCAATCCCGTCGAGAACGCGCCCCTGGCGGAGCGCCCCTGCCTGTTCGGGGGTGAGAGCGAGAGCCGGGATGTCGACCAGCGCCGTTCTCAACGGCAGGATAATGTCCTCAAGCGCGCGGCCCTTAGCCTTTTCGAAGAGCATGTCCAGCGAAATCGCGTCGGCGAGAGTGAAGGCCCCCGACGCGGTGCGCCGCAACATCGTCACATTTCCGACCGTGCAGAGGGCGTGCGCGATATCGCGCGCGAGCGAGCGGATATATGTTCCCTTGGATACCGTTGCGGCAAAAGTCACCTGATCCTCCCCATCTTGATGGGGAGGGGGACCATGCGAAGCATGGTGGAGGGGTTCCGCGCCAGACCCCTCCACCACTCTGCGAGTGGTCCCCCTCCCCAACGAGTTGGGGAGGATTTCGAGTTCATATACCGTCACCCTGCGAGATTTCATTTCGACCGCCTCGCCCGCCCGCGCGCGATCGTAAGCCCGTTCACCGTCGATCTTGATCGCCGAATAGGCCGGCGGCGCTTGCTCGATCGGGCCTGTGAATCGAGGTAGGATCGCCTCGATCTCAGCACGCGTCGGGCGGTGATTACATTCCGCGACAACCCGCCCTTCAAGGTCGAGGGTATCGGTCTCCGCCCCGAACCGCACCGTGAATTCGTACGACTTTACGGCATCGAGCATCCGCCCGGCAAGCTTGGTGGCCTCACCAAGCGCGATCGGCAGCACGCCCGAAGCCAGCGGATCGAGCGTGCCGCCATGCCCGACCTTGACCTTGGGATAGCCGCCTTCTCGCAGCGCCCGCTTGACCGCGCCGACCGCCTGCGTCGATCCAAGCCCAAGCGGCTTCTCGAGGACGATCCAGCCGCTCAGCACGCGATGGCATCGACATGACCGAGCTTTGCATAATCGAGCATTATGCGATCGGTAGTGACGATGGTCAGGCGGTGCTTGCGTGCCGTGGCGACAATGAATCGATCGGCGGGATCCTGATTGAATCGGTCTGGCAAGCGCCGTGATTCGATAGCGATTTCGGTATCGACCGGTATGGCCGTGAGCGCCGTGCCGGTCGTCGCTTTTGTGAAGAATGCGGCGCCATCTCCATCTATCAGCTCTCCTGACGGCGCCCTGTTTTCGATGAGACACAGCTCCCACGCGCTGATCGCGGAAACGAACAATTTATCGGAGGCCTCCGCTTCGATAACGCGCGCCATGGCGGTTCGCTTGAAGCTCTGGACCGTTATCAACCTTATGAGGGCAACAGTGTCGAGCAGGATCACGAAGCACGCAGCAGTCGTGCTTCGAGCTTCGCAGCGCGATGATCCTCGTAATCATCGGCCATCAGCCCGGTCGTTGAAATATCGAGTTCGATCAGTTCGTCGGCGCTGAGCCGTCGCTTTGGTTGGCTCCCGATTATCGAAGGCTTGGCTTCGGGAGGCCCGGGCGCGCGCATCACCGAAACCGGCTTGCCGCGCTTGGTGATCGTCACCTGCGTCAACCTGTGCGAGGCGAGCTGATCCATCAGATCCAGACAGCGCGCCTTGAACGCGGTGGCGTTGATGGTGATCTCGGTCGGACGGTCGAGCATATGGTCAGATATAAATGACCAGTTTCCGGAAAGCAATCAGCTCAACCAGGCGAGCAGCGTCGATCCCTGTTCGAGCGTCCACCGCACCGGAGGCAGGATCAGCCGGTCGAGAATGCGCGCTTGCGGGAACAGCAGCGGCACCGCGAGGAATAGGATCAGCATCGCCGCAAGGCCAAACGGGCGCAGCCGCGCATAGGCGGCGGCGAGCGGGCGGGGCAGCACGCCCTCGACGACATGGCTGCCGTCGAACGGCGGCAGCGGCAGCATGTTGAAGATTGCGAGCATGACGTTGATGATAAGAAAGTTGGTCAGGTTCGCCCAAAGGAAGGTCGCGGCCGGCCCCGCATCGGGCGTCGCCAGCGGCATCAGCGCCGCCATCGCCACGATCGTCAGCAGCGCGAGGACGATGTTCGATCCCGGGCCGGCCAGCGCTGTCAGAACCATGTGCCAGCGCGGATTGCGCATCCGCGAGGGCTCGACCGGCACCGGCCGCGCCCAGCCGAAGATCGGCGCGCCCGCAATCGCGAGCAGCATCGGCAGGCCGATCGTCCCGACCGGATCGACATGCGGCAGCGGGTTGAGCGTCAGCCGACCGGCTTTCGCCGCAGTCATGTCGCCAAAACTCCGAGCCGCCCAGCCATGCGCGACTTCGTGAAATACGATCGCCAGCGTGAGGGGGATCAGCCAGGTCGAAAGCGTATAGAGTATGTCCATGTCCCGAGAGATAGGCGCGAGGCCTTGCATTTGCGACGGGCGCGGAATAATCCTTGACGTCTAGGAAAAAGCCTGTTACGCTCTTGCGCCTCGGTATTGTGATTGGGGCGTCGCGTCGGCCCTGGCTACCGATTCGTCAAAAATGGCAGTTTTACGTTAAAACAGGGCCCGAGGCACTAACCTTACTAACTTTCCAACGCGCTCACCCTGTCGGCATGAAGACGTTCCAGCCGGTCGCTTCGGCCAGCCGTTCGAGCGCGCGGGTCCCGAGTTTCGAATTGCCGCGCGCATTCAAACCCGGAGCCCAGACCGCGATCGAAGCCTTGCCAGGCACGATCGACATGATCCCGCCGCCGACCCCCGACTTGCCCGGAATGCCGACGCGGAAGGCGAATTCGCCCGATCCGTCATAATGGCCGCACATCAGCATCAGCGCGTTGATCCGCCGCGCCAGCACCGGGTTCACGATCGCCTCGCCGCTGTCGGGATGGCGGCCGTCATGCATCAGGTAACGCCCCGCCATCGCCAGCTGGCGACAGCTCATCGCGATCGCGCACTGGTGGAAATAGAGCTTCAAGGCGCCGTCGACGAACGGGTCCATATTGCCGAAGCTCTTCATGTAATTGGCAAGCGCGACGTTGCGGAAGCCCGTATCGGCTTCGGAGTTGGCGACCTCACTGTCGATATTGATGCTCTCGTCGCTCGCCAGCATCCGCACGAAGCGCAGCACGTCGCCGATCGCCGTGCGCGGTTCCTTCTCGTTTAGCACGACATCGCTGACGACGATCGCACCGGCGTTGATGAAGGGGTTGCGCGGAATGCCCTGCTCGTTCTCGAGCTGAACGATCGAGTTGAACGCGCTTCCCGAAGGCTCTCGGCCGACCCGCTTCCAAAGCTCATCGCCGTGCGATTGCAGCGCCATCGTCAGCGTGAAGACCTTGCTGACCGACTGGATGCTGAAGGATATATCGGCGTCCCCCGCCGCGAAGCTGGCGCCATCGGGCAAAACCACCGCGATCCCGAAATGCGCGGGCGAAACGCGGGCAAGCGCCGGAATGTAATCGGCAGGCTTGCCGCGATCCTCGACGGTCGCCATCTCGGCGGCAATCTGCGAGAGGATGGCGGCGATATCGGGCATCGCACGACTATGGCAGCACCGCGGCAAAGGTCAAAGCGGCCCGACCCCGTCCTGCCATGTCCGGAAATTGCGCTTTGTAGAAGCGCTGTCGAGGTTTAACCTGCATCCATATTCGAGGTGGTTCCTTGATGCTTAAACAGACGATCTTCGCCGCCCTTCTTCTCGCGGCTTCCGCCTCGCCGGCGCAGCGCGGCGGAACGCTGGTCAGCGCCGATCCCGTAGGCGAAACCCCGCCGGGCACGCAGGCCTGGCGGATACGCTACTGGACCCACGACGATCGCGGCCGTCCGCAGCAAGTGACTGGGATGGTCGTGGCGCCGCGCGAGGCGATCCCGTCGCAGCCGCGCCGCGTCATCGCCTGGACTCATGGAACCTGGGGTCTCGAGGATAAATGCGCGCCTTCGGCGTCGCCCAAATTCTTCGAAGCGACCGCTGCAATCGATGCCGTGCGCCGCGGCTATGTGATCGCCGCTCCCGATTATCCGGGGCTCGGCAGCGCCGGGCCGCACCCCTTCCTCGTCGGCACCGTGACCGCGAGATCGACACTCGACGCCGTGCGCGCGTCCGGCGCGATTCCGGGCGCGGCGGCGGGGACGCGCTTCGTGGTCTGGGGAGAAAGTCAGGGCGGTCACGCCGCCTTGTGGACCGGGCAGCTCGCCGGGGTCGAGGGGGCGGGGCTGACTTTGCTCGGGGTCGCGGCGGCGGCCCCGGTGACCGAGCTTGCTGCCAATTTCCGTGAGGCGGGCGATCCCAACACGCGTGCCTTCTTCACCGCGCTGGTGGCGACCAGCTGGTCGGATCATTATGGCGTGCCGCTCAAGCTTGGGCGGCGCGGTACGCCGGCGATCATGCGGCGCTTCGCATCGAATTGCATTTCGGTCGATACCACACCCAGGCTCGGCGCGCTGCTCGGCATGCTTGCGCTGCGTCGCGACCTTAAGGGGGTCGATTTTCCCGCGCTCGCCCCCTGGTCGGGCTACATCGCCGCCAACAGCGCCGCGCCTGTGCAAAAGGTGCCGGTGCTGATCGCTCAGAATGTCGCCGATCCTCTGGTCGCGCCCGCGGTCACCCGCCGCTTCGCGACGCGACTTTGCGCCAATCGCGTCCGCGTCCGCTGGATCGATCTGCCGGGTAAGGATCACGCCACTGCCGCGCGGCAGAGCGCAGCTGAGACGATCGACTGGATTGACGCGCGCTTTGCCGCCGCCCGCGCGCCCGACGATTGCGCGACGCTCGACTGACGGTGCTGCGGCGCGGCGCGATTGCGCGCTGGCCATCGCGCTGATATGCTTGGCCCTCGCCCCGGCCGCGTCACCGCTCGCCGGGGCGTTGCGCTTTTGATGACCTAGGAACGCCCATGAATCGTCGCCGCCAGATCTACGAAGGCAAGGCCAAGATCCTCTACGAAGGCCCCGAACCCGGCACGATCATTCAATATTTCAAGGACGATGCGACCGCCTTCAACGCCCAGAAAAAAGGCACGATCAACGGAAAGGGCGTGATCAACAACCGTATCTCCGAACATGTCTTCACGCTGCTCGGCAATATCGGCATCCCTCACCATTTCCTGAAGCGCCTGAACATGCGCGAACAGCTCGTCCGCCAGGTCGAAATCGTGCCGATCGAGGTCGTGGTCAGGAACGTCGCGGCAGGCAGCCTCGCCAAGCGGCTGGGGATCGAGGAAGGCACCCAGCTCTCGCGCACGATCATCGAATATTATCTGAAGGACGATGCGCTCGGCGATCCTCTCATTACAGACGAGCACATCGCTTGTTTCGGCTGGGCGAGCCAGGAGGAGATGCACGAGATCGCCGACATGGCGATCCGCGTGAACGATTTCATGAGCGGGCTGTTCGCAGGGATCGGCATCAAGCTGATCGACTTCAAGCTCGAATTCGGGCGCATCTGGGAGAATGATTTCGGCCGCATCATTCTCGCCGACGAGATCAGCCCCGATGGCTGCCGGCTGTGGGACATGACCACCAACGAGAAGCTCGACAAGGATCGCTTCCGCCGCGATCTCGGCGGCGAGGCCGAAGCCTATCAGGAAGTTGCCCGCCGCTTCGGATTGCTTGCCGAGGGCGCGGGAAACGCCGTGCTCGACATGGAATCGCACCGAAAAAAACGCGGCAAGTAAACAAGGCTTAACCCTGCCTCGCTAGACCCGCCCGAACTAGGGGTTGCGTAGATGTCAGGACAAGATTCGAGGCTGGTGCCCAAACCACGCGATTCACGGCGTGCGGAGCGTTTGCCATTGTCGTTTCCGGCGTCGCTGCGTGAGTTCGGCGCGACCAAGTTCAGCATCGATGTTCGTGATCTTTCGATCAGCGGATTTCGCTGCGATACCAGCTTCACCCTGAAGACCGGCGGACGCGTCTGGCTGACGATTCCCGGCATCGAACCTCTCGAGGCTCAGGTGATGTGGCGCGATCAGTTTCAATATGGCTTCGCGTTCACCTCGCCGCTGCACCCGGCGGTGCTCGATCATGTCGCCCTGCAGCACCGCAAAAGACAGCTCGCCGCCGAGCGTGCGCAGCGGACTGGAAAACTGACTCACTCAAGCTAAAGCATCGCCGGGATAGAACCGGAGAGATGCCATGCCCAAGCCTAATGCCGAGTTCGACGTCATCGTCTATGGCGCGAGCGGTTTCACCGGAAGGCTCGTCGCCGAATATCTCGGCGCGCGCGGCATCAACCGCTGGGCGATGGCGGGGCGCAGTCTCGAAAAGCTTGCCCAAGTCCGCGATGAGATCGGCGGAGCGGCCGATACGCCCCTGATCCAGGCCGATTCGGGCAATGACGCCGAAGTCGCCGCCTTGTGCGCGCGCGCCCGCGTCGTGCTGACGACGGTCGGCCCGTATCAGCTCTATGGCTCGAAGCTGGTCGCGGCCTGCGCCGCGTCGGGCACCGATTATGTCGATTTGTGCGGAGAGCCCGCCTGGATGCGCGAGATGATCGACGCCCATGATGCGGCAGCCAAGGCCTCCGGCGCGCGCATCGTCTTTTCTTGCGGCTTCGATTCGATCCCCTTCGATCTCGGCGTCTGGTTCCTCCAGCAGGAAGCGATGAAGCGTCACGGCGCTCCCGCGCCGCGGGTGAAGGGTCGGGTGCGCGGCATGCAGGGCGGCGCATCGGGCGGCACCATCGCGAGCCTGACCGCGACGATGAAGTCGGCGGCCGCCAATCCCAAGATCATCGGCTTGCTTCAATCGCCCTTCGCGCTGACCCCGGGTTTCGAGGGGCCGTCGCAGCCGAGCGGTCTCATTCCCGAATACGACCGCCCATTGGGCGCCTGGGCGGTGCCTTTCGTGATGGCGCCGATCAACACCAAGAACGTCCACCGCGCCAATTTCCTTCTTGGCCATCCCTATGGCAGCGATTTCGTTTACGACGAGATGATGATGACGACGCTGGGCGAAGCGGGGCGAGCGATGGCGGAGGCGATCGCCAAGGCCAATCCCTTCGGCGATGCAAAGCTCAAGCCCGGCGAAGGGCCATCGAAGGAAGAGCGCGACAATGGCTTCTACGATGTCCTCTTCATCGGCGAATGGCCCGATGGCCGCGAGCTGCGCGCGAGCGTCAAGGGGGATCGCGATCCGGGGTACGGCTCGACGAGCAAGATGATTGCGGAAAGCGCGCTCTGCCTGCTCGATCTCGATGCGCCCGGCGGCGTGACGGTCCCGGGCGCGGTAATGGCCGCACCGCTGCTCGATCGGCTGCAGGCGCACGCCGGGCTGACTTTTGCGATCGAAGACAGCGGAACCAATTGAATCTTCGAGGATTCTGCGCTCATCGACGATAGGAGGCGAAGATGAGCCAGCGTGAACTGATCGAGCCGCATCCCGGCGACAAACGCTATCAGCGGCGGCACAAAGACGGCACTTTCGGCGAAGCCGACAATGTTTCCAAATCATTGAGCGCCGATGCCAATCGCCATTCGACCACCCAGAAGCCGAAGAACGAGGGCGACAAGGGCGATTAGAGCCAGCCCGCCTGTCGATACCAGCGCGCCGTGTCTGCGAGGCCTGTTCGGGTGTCGATTTGCGGCGTCCACAGCGCGGGTTCGGGCTTGGCAGCGGCATCGGCGACCCAATCCGGATGGCAGAAATAGGCGGCGCGATCGGCGGTGAGCTTTGCCCTGTCGCCGCGCAGCCAGCCGTCGACGCGCGCGCCAGCGCGGATTGCAGCGGCGGGTAGCCGAACCGCGAATACCTTCTTGCCTACAGCGTCGCTGATCGCCCGCGCATAGTCGCGGTGGCTCCAGCCTCCGGGAACGCCGTCATCAGGCTCGTAAACGACGTGCGATGGCCCCTTGCCGGCGAGCGCCAGGATCAGCCGCGCCAGATCGTCGGCGTGAATCAGCGAGATGCGGCCCGCGGGCGGCATCGGGATCACGCCGCGCTGCGCCAAACGAAACAGCTCCAAATTTTCGGTATCACCGGGACCGAAGATTGCGGGCGGGCGGACGATGCACCAACTTAAGGGCGAAGCGCGAACCGCCTCCTCTCCCGCGAACTTCGACGCGCCATAGTTTGAAAGCTGTGGCTCGCGCGCCGCGAGCGACGACACGTGGACGAAGCGCTCGACACCTTCCGCCACACCGGCGGCGATCATCTTTGCGGTTCCAATCCGGTTGCCGCGATCGAACGCCGCCGCGTCACCGTTCACCACGCCGGCGATGTGAATTATGGCATCGGCCCCTGCGCACAAGTCTCTCAGGGCGTCGGCGTCTTCAAGCGCGCCGGCAATCCACGCGACGCTGTTTCGCGGCGGTTGCGGCCGTCTCGCCAGCGCCTTGACTTCATGACCGGCCTCCAGAGCACGGCGCAAGACATGACCGCCGACGAAGCCGGTCGCGCCGGTCAGCGCGATTTTCACAGCAAAACCAGATGGTCGCGATGAATCAGGCAGCTGCGCGGCTCATGGCCGAGAATGGCAGCCAGTTCGCTGCTGCGCCTGCCCGCGATCAAAATCGCTTCCTGACTGTCATATTCTGATAGGCCGCGCGCGATCAAAACGCCGTCCGGTCCGACGATGTCGATGGCGTCGCCGCGCGCGAAGCGGCCCTCCACTTTCGTCGTACCCGCCGGAAGCAGGCTCGATCCGTTCCCGAGCGCGCGCACCGCGCCTGCATCGATGGCGATGCGACCTTTGATGTTCAGCCGGCCGCCCAGCCAGGCCTTGCGTGCCCGATCTGCCTTTTCAGCGTTGAACCAAGTGCCGCATCCGCCAGCTTCGAGACGTGCGAGCGGGTGATCGTGCAAGCCGGAGACGATCGCGAGATCGACACCGGCGCGCGTCGCGATCCGTGCCGCCTCGAGTTTGGAGGCCATGCCGCCTGAGCCCATGCCCGAGGACGAGCCAATGCCAGCCAAGGCTTCGACGCCCGCGTCGATGCGGGCCACGCGCTCAATGCGTTGGGCCGTCGCGTCGCGCGCGGGATCGGCCGTGAACAGGCCATCGACATCTGACAGGAGGATAACGGTTTGCGCCTCCGCTGCCTGCGCAATGCGCGCCGCCAGCCGGTCATTGTCGCCGAACCGGATTTCGGCCGTGGCGACCGTATCATTCTCGTTGATGACCGGCACGGCCCCCAGCCCCATCAGCCGGTCGAGGGTCGCCGAAGCGTTGAGATAGCGCCGCCGATCCTCGAGATCGTCGAGCGTCACCAGAATCTGCGCCGCCGTCAGGCGCTGGCCGCCAAGCAATTCAGCCCAGATCCCGGCCAGTGCGATCTGCCCAACCGCAGCTGCGGCCTGTGCATCTTCAAGGCTCGCCCGACCGCCTTTTGCAAGCCCCATCCGCCTAGCGCCGAGTGCAATCGCGCCCGAAGAAACGATCGCGACCTGCTCTCCCGCTCCGATGCGCGCGGCAATGTCGGCGACAAGCGTCGCCAGCCACCCCCGCCGCACCTCTCCGCCCGCATCGACAAGCAGCGAGGACCCTATTTTGACGATCGTCCGGACGGCCGCCATCGGCTCAACGCAGCTTCGCGATCGACAGCCCGTCCGCCTTCGCGCGATCCTTCACCGATTCCTCACTCCGGGTCAGCGCCTTGGCGATCGCCTTCAGCGCCATGCCTTTCTTCGCCAGCGTATGCAGTTTCTGAATTTCGGCGCTGGTCCAGGGCTGGCGATGACGTTCGAAGCGCTCGGCCATCTACTCCGGCTTCTTGAACTTGTAGGCGAACTGATCGGTCTTGCCGCGGATTGCCGCATCGAAGACATTGGCGGTGTGCGGATCGCTGGTGTTGCGCCACTCGTCCGATTCACCATCGAAGACGAAGCCGGCGCTTTCGATCTCAGCGCGCGCGAAGCTCGGCTCGATGCGGTGCAGCGTGTTGGCGTCCTTCGCGCCGCTGCCCGCTTTCGCGACGTGATCGACGACGACGAGCGTACCGCCCGGCTTCAGCGCCGCGAACAGCCCCTTGGCGACGAACGCTGCGGTTCCCGGCGGTGCCATCGACAAGTGCAGGTCATGATAATTCTGCACGGTGATGATCGCATCGACCGGCTCAGGAAGCTTGAGCGCGCCGATCGAGGGCCGAAGCGGAACGATATTCTTATAGGCTGCGACGACTGTATCTTGCTCGGTTCCATAAGCCGCGCGGAACTTGATGAACTCGTCGGGCTGGTAAGCATAAACCTTGCCCTCGGGCCCCACGGTCGCGCTGAGCAGGCGAGTGAGATAGCCTCCACCCATGATGTAATCGAGCACGACGTCGCCTTCCTCGATATCGGCGAAATCGAGCAGCTCGGCAGGTTTACGCGCCGCGTCGCGCGCCTTGTCGGCGGCGGGTCGGGCGGGATCGGCAAGCGCCGCGGCATAGCCGCTCGCGTCATCGGCGGCGATTGCCGGAGTTGCCAGCGGCGCCAGAGCCAGCGCCAACCCGATCGCAAACATATTCTTCACAGCTATCTCCCTCTCTTCCGCGCCTTTGGTAACAGTTGCGCGTCGCTTTTCCAAAGGATCAAATCGGCGACCATTCGGCAGCCACCTCCTTCGATTCGGCCGGCTTGACGCCGATCGCATCGGCGAGCCTGTCGAGTACTGTATCGATGCCCTGGCCGCCCGCTCCCGAAAGCGGCAGCACCTCCGCCTTGGAAGCGCGCTTCAGCTTGGCGGCCAGGGCCTTCACCTCGGCAACATCAAGCGCGTCGATCTTGTTGAGGCCGATGACTTCAGGTTTCTCGATCAAGTCCGCGCCATAGGCTTCAAGCTCGCGGCGCACCGTTCGCCACGCCCCGACCGGATCGTCCCCCGTCGCATCGACGAGGTGCAGCAGCACGCGGCAGCGTTCGATATGGCCCAGAAAGCGATCGCCGATCCCGGCTCCCTCCGCCGCGCCCTCGATCAGCCCCGGAATGTCCGCGATGACGAACTCCGCCCCGCGATGGCTGACGACGCCCAATTGCGGCCGAACCGTGGTGAACGGATAATCGCCGACCTTGGCCTTGGCGTTGGTGACCGCGTTAATGAAGGTCGATTTGCCCGCGTTCGGGAGACCCACCAGCCCGGCATCGGCCAGCAGCTTCAAGCGCAGCCAGACCCACATCTCCTCGCCGGGCCAGCCTGTGCCATGCTGACGCGGAGCGCGATTGGTCGAGCTCTTGTAACTGGCGTTCCCGCGCCCGCCATCGCCGCCTCTCAGGAACACGCGCCGGACGCCGACCTCGGTGAAGTCGGCGAGCAAGGTCTCGCGATCGTCCGCAAGGACCTGCGTCCCGACCGGCACCTTGATGACGAGATCGTCACCTCCAGCGCCCGTGCGATTGCGCCCCGCCCCGCCCTTGCCGCGCGGCGCGCGAAAATGCTGGGTGTAGCGAAAGTCGATCAGCGTATTGAGCCCGGCGACCGCTTCGAAAACGATATCGCCGCCCTTGCCGCCATCGCCGCCGTCGGGCCCGCCATATTCGACGAACTTTTCGCGCCGGAAGCTCACCGCGCCGCCGCCGCCGTCACCCGATTTCAGATAAACTTTCGCGGAATCGAGAAAATGCATGGTGCTGCCTCTAGGCCGGGCAGGCCGCGCGGCCAATTAAAAGGTGCGCCGCCACGCCTCACTCGCTATGCCAGTTCCGCGCCACGACGAGGAGAAGCGTTTGTCCGCGTTCCGCCAGGTGCTCGTTCGCCTTGGGCTTGAGTTCGAAGACCCTGTCGATGAAGCAGCGTTCATTGATCGTTACGTCCGGGGCTGGGTGCCCTTCACGCAAGGGTTCTTCGTCCTTGGCGGCTTTTTCTTCCTGGCCTTTTCAGCCTGGGATTTCCTGATCGATCCCGATGTGGCGCGAACCACTTTGCTGATCCGCGGTGGCGTCGCCGCGATCATGTGCGCGTCTTGCGGTCTGCTGTTTTCGAGATGGGGGAAAAGGCATGTGGAACCAATCGTCCTTTTCAGCTGCATTTCCGGGCAAGCCGCTCTCGTCGTCATCTACGGCCTGCTGGACAATGGCTATGATTATGCGGCGGTGGCGTTTCTGCTGATGCATGTCGGCACGGCATCGGCATTTCCGTTTCGTGCGCAGGTGCTCGTGATAGCGTCGCTCTTCGTGATTTTGTCGGGTATCCTGGGGCATATCTACTTCGCCAATGCGCAGCCTGGCTGGCTTGCCATAAACGCGCTGCTGCTCTCGTGCGGAGTTTCGTTCGGGATGCTTTCGGCTTATTTCCGCGAACGCGGTTCGCGCAGGAATTTCCGAACCGACAGGGCTCTTGTGGTTTCGAAGGCGCGGGTCGAAGAATTGCTTCACTCGATCCTGCCTCGCGACGTTGTCCAGCGCATGCAGGAGGGTGAGAGCGAAATCGCCGAATCCTTGCGCGAAGTGTCGATCGTCTTTGCCGATCTGGCTGGGTTCACCGCGCTCGCGAGGAGTGTCTCCCCTCAGCAGTTGGTGCGGATCCTTGCTCGCTTATTTTCCGCCTTCGACAAGGAGGCCGAACGCTACGGGATCGACCGGATCAAGACGATCGGCGACGCTTACATGGCGATCGGCGGGATCAGCCGCGCGGTGGGGCGCGACCATGCCGAGGATGCGGCCGATTTCGCGCTGGCGGTGCAAGCAGTGGTTCGCAAGCACATCGCGGAGTTCGAAAATCCCATCGATGTCCGCATCGGCCTTCACATCGGCCCGGTCATTGCAGGCGTGATTGGCCGCCGGCGACCCGCCTTCGATTGCTGGGGGGAGGCGGTGAACCTTGCCAGCCGCCTGGAATCGAACGCGCCCAAGGGCGAGATTCTGGTTTCGGAATCGGCTTATTTGCGGCTCAAGGAACGCTTCACCGTGAAACCGCTGCCCGATGATCTCGACCTCAAGGGCATCGGGCGTACCAAAGCATATTTGCTTATCGGCAGAAGCGTCGAGCGGACCGGGCTGCGCCTGGTGGAGAAAGCGGCGTGAGGCGCGCTTGAGGGGTTCGGGGGGCGGCTATATTTACGCCGTCGCACTGGGATCGAACCGCCCGCATCACCGTTTCGGCCCCCCGCGCCGGGTAATTGCAGCGGCGATCGAGGCGCTTGGCGACCGCGTCCTTGCCGTGTCGCGGACGATCGAAACGCCGGCCCTGGGGCCGAGCAAGCGCCGCTATGCCAACAGCGTGGCGATCCTCGAAAGCAGCGTCGATCCGCCACATCTGCTTGCCGAACTCAAAGCGCTCGAACGCCGCTTCGGGAGTCGCCGCGGGCGCCGCTGGTCGGCGCGCACGCTCGATCTCGACATCATTCTCTGGTCGGGCGGGGTTTGGGAAAGCCCGAAACTTGCAATTCCGCATCCGGCCTTTCGCCGACGCCGCTTCGTGCTCGCTCCGCTCACCGAAATCGCCCCGAATTGGCGTGACCCTGTAACCGGCCTCGCCGTTCGTCACCTGGCCGCGCGCCTTGACCGGCCCCGCCCCCGGTCCTAGGGGCGGCGCGCACCCCCAAGGGGCCCTTAGCTCAGTCGGTAGAGCAACTGACTTTTAATCAGTAGGTCGCTGGTTCGAATCCAGCAGGGCTCACCACCCGGACCAGGCGGCACATTGACGATGATCGGCCAACTCGAAGCCCTGACACGCGGTTCGGACCTGGCCTTGCTGTTCGCGCGGGCTCTGACAGGGGCGTTTCTCGTTCACGGCGTTTGGGACAATGTCGTCGACCCTGCGCGCATGACCGAGTTCGTCGGGTTCATGAAGGTGGCTGGCTTTCCGCGTCCCGATCTGCTCGCGCCATTCTCGGTCTACACACAGTTGCTTGCCGGGCTCGCGCTCATCCCGGGTGTGCTGACGCGCGCCGCCGGGCTGATCGTAGTTGCGACTTTCGTGGTCGGGTACGTGATGGTCCATGCAGGGCAAAGCTTTCGCGAAGGCTGGCCTGCCCTGTCGCTGGTCTCTCTGGGATTGATCTTCGCGACGATCGGGGCGGGGCGCTTATCGCTCGATACGCTGATGGCGCGGACACGGTGACGATCACGATCGCGATCCGGCGTTTGCCCAATGGTAAAGGGCTCCCGCTGCCCTCTTATGCGACCGACGGCGCGGCCGGAATGGATGTGGTTTCGGCCGAGAACCTAACGCTTGTGCCGGGCGCGCGGCATGCGGTGGCGACGGGCTTCGCGATGGCGATCCCCGAAGGCTTCGAAGTCCAGGTGCGCCCGCGTTCGGGGTTGGCGCTCAAATTTGGCGTCACGTGCCTGAACACGCCGGGAACGATCGACAGCGACTATCGCGGTGAGATCAAGGTCATTCTCGCCAATCTGGGAAGCGAGCCGTTCGAAATCGCGCGAGGCGATCGTATCGCGCAGCTTGTCCCCGCCGCCGTCCAGCGCGCGACGTTCGAAGAACTGGACATTTTGCCCGAAACGGCGCGTAATACGGGCGGATTCGGATCGACGGGGAGATAGCCATGTTTCGAATATTCGCACTCGCTTTGATCGCCGCGACCCCGGCGGTCGCAACGGCGCAGACGGTCACCGTCGCCGATGGCGACTGGCGCGGCATACCCCTGGCGCAAACGGGCAAGGCAATGTCGATGAGCGATCGCAGCATGGGGCGTATCGAAAAGCTGCTCGAGGCCGGCAAATGCCCGCGCTTCGGCGATGGCAATCCTGTTCGCATCGACCTGCCTTTCCTCATCCAGTTCGACGCGGCCGGGCAGGTGCAGCAAATCGTCGTGCGCCGCGTCGATTGCCCCGATCTCGAAGGCGTCATCGGCGGCGTCATCGTCAGCCGGGCCAAAGCCGGCCATTACAAGCCGACCGGCCAGAACGGCACCGGCTGGTACCGCAGCAGCTTCGATTATCTGATGAATTGACGCTTACCGACGTACAGATCGATCGCTACGCACGTCATCTCGTTCTCAAGGAGATTGGCGGGGCCGGGCAGGCGCAATTGTTGTCAGGCCATGTCCTGCTCATCGGCGCGGGGGGCATCGGATGTCCCGCGATCCAGTATCTGGCCGCGGCCGGGGTGGGCCGTTTGAGCGTCGTCGACGATGATGTCGTCTCGCTCTCGAACCTTCAGCGGCAGGTGCTGTATTCCGATGCGGATATCGGCCGCGCCAAGGTGACGGTCGCGGCGGAGGCTGTGGCGCGGCTGAACCCGGAGATCGTGCTGACGCCGCTTTCGATGCGCATCGATCGTGACACCCCGCCAAGCCTGCTCGACGAAGTCGATGTCGTCATCGACGGTTCGGACAATTTCGCGACACGGCTGATCGTCAACGATCTCTGCGTGGCGGCGAAAGTGCCGCTGGTGTCGGCGGCGATCGGCCAGTTCCATGGCCAGATCGGCAGCTTCCGCGGCTGGGAAGCCGACAAGCCCTGCTATCGCTGCTTCGTCGGCGATGCGCACGATGCGCAAGATTGCGACAGCTGCGCCGAGCTGGGGGTGCTCGGCGCGATGGTGGGTATGATGGGCACATGGGCCGCAATGGAAGCGATCCGCCTCATCACTGGCTTCGGTCAGGATCAGGCGGGCAGGCTCCATATATTCGATGGGCTAGTGCCGCAGATGCGGACGATCCGCTTGCCCAAGGATCCCGGCTGCAAAAGCTGCGGGGTCAGCTGAGCCGCGCCTGCGCCTGCTCGAGCCCGATAAGCGGCAGCAGCGCTTTCATGTCCGGTCCGTGATCGCGCCCGGTCAGCGCGCGGCGCAGCGGCAGGAAAAGTTGCTTGCCGCTGCGCCCCGTCTCGGCCTTGAGCGCGGCGGTCAGCGCGTGCCAGGGATCGGCATTCCAATCGAGCTCCGGCAACAACGCCGCCGCGCGGTCGAGATATTCCCGGTCTTCCGGCAATGCTGCGCTGGAGACTGGGCCGGTCACCACCTGCCACCAGTCGGCAGCGTCGGCGAGAACATTGATATTGGGCCGGATCGCCTCCCATGCCTGCGCGGTCATGCCCTCAGGAAGACGATCCGCCACATCTTGATAGCCGAGCATATGCAGCGTGCGCGCGTTGAGCGCGGTCAGCTCATCCTCATCGAAGCGCGCAGGCGCGCGCCCGAAGCGCGCATAGTCTATACCTTCGATCAGCGGCGCCAAGCTCGTCTCGGGTGTCACCGCGTCGCTCGTCCCGAGCCGTGCAAGCAGCGCCAGCAAGGCGATCGGCTCGATCCCGTTTTCGCGCAGCGCATCGACACCGAGCGATCCCATCCGCTTGGAGAGTTTCCCGTCCTTGCCGGTGAGCAGGGCCGCGTGCGCGAAGGCGGGGGGAGCGCTGCCGAGCGCCTCGAACATCTGGATCTGCGCGGCAGTGTTTGTGACATGATCTTCACCGCGCACGACATGAGTGATCCCCATCTCGGCATCGTCGATTGCCGACGGCAGCATGTAGAGCCACGATCCATCTTCGCGGCGGATGACGGGATCGGAGAGCAGTTTGGGATCGAAGCGCTGTGGCCCGCG
>CBDUBW010000020.1:0-20917 GCA_965365485.1 uncultured Aquisediminimonas sp. | reverse complement strand
ACCGCACGTATCGCTTCAGCGAAAAGGGCGTGTAGGCGTTCCCGCGCCTCTCCCCCTTCGGCCAATCGACGCTCAGTCGAAATGACGACCTCCCCAAACCTCATCATTTGCGCTCAAGCTGGCGTGACTGCGGCGACACGCCTAGCGCGCATTTGAAGAACACAGCGTTCCGTTTCGGGAAACCTAGTCGATCTCCCAGGACAGAGTGGGCCGCAGATGCTCGGCGAGATAATCGATGAGAGATCGGACTCGCACCGGCACGCCCTTGGGATCGGCGAAAAGCGCGAAAAAGGTCATGTCCGGGGTATGCCATCCCGGCAACACTTCGACCAGGCGGCCTTCCGCAAGATCGCGTTTGCACAGGAATGCGGGAAGGTTGGCGATGCCGAGTTCCGAAAGCACTGCCTGGCGAAGCAGGAGTAGGTCATTGCAAATCAACCGCGGCGAGAATTCCACCGAGACCTCTTCATTGGCGCGATTGAGGTGCCATCGGCAGCGGCGATCAACCCCGCCGGCGGCAAGCAGATCGAAGCGCGGCAGCTCGACATGGTTTTGCGGGCTCCCCTTTCGTTCAAAGTAGCCCGGCGCGCCGAAAACACCGCATTCGGTCGTCCCGAGCTTGACCGCGACCAGTTCCGAATCGGCGAACGGCCCGACCGCGAGCGCGACATCAAACCCGGCCTTGAGCAAACCGACGGCGTCGTCGGTAAGGACGCTTACCAGCCGGACATCAGGATAGGTTTCAAGAAAGCCCGCGAGCAGGGGCCCGATAAGGCTCTGTCCAAGCACATAGGGAATGGCGATCCGGACTACCCCCTGCGGCACGTTCTTGCGATTCTGCAGCGCACGCTCGCCGTCGCGGAGAACGCCAAGCGAGCGCAGGCAATATTCGAAGAAGAGCGCGCCATCCTGCGTGACCGTCACCGCCCTCGTCGAGCGATGAAGCAATTGCACGCCGAGATGCTCTTCGAGGCGCGAGACGCGGCGGCTGACCGTCGATTTGGGAAGGCCGAGAATCGCGCCAGCTTTGGTCAGGCTCTCGGTTTCGACCACCTTCGAAAAGACTTGAAGATCGCCCAGATCCAGCACCGTACCCTCCGGCTGCGACTTTACTAAGCGTTGCGCCCGCAGCAACTCATTGTTGCAACGATTTTGGCTTTTGCGCTCGGGCTCGGAAGCACAGTCTTAAAGCCGAGCGGCGAAAAGCCGTACCAAGAGAGGGGAGGACGACATCATGGTCGCCGCGCGCACAACATATCGCAGACTTCTGGGTTCGGTTGCGGCCGGAGCGCTGGTGACACTTCCGGGCGTTGCACTCGCGCAGGAGGATGTTCCCGCGGGCGAGGAAGTCGCCGAGCAAGCCGCGGAAATTATCGTGACCGGTACCAGCCGCGCACGCGTTGCGCTCGACACCCCACTCGCGGTCAGCCAGGTCAATGAGGAAGGGCTCGCGCGCCTCGGCGTTTCGAGCCAGGCCGATGTGCTGAATTCGATCCCGACGATCAAAGCTGACGCCGGCGGCGGCGAAGTCGCTTCGAACGTCTTCGTTCGCGGTTTGCCGTCGGGCGGGCAATATCAGTTTACGCCGCTGATGTACGATGGAATTCCGGTGCTTTCGACGTTCGGGCTGAACTCTTCCGCCTATGACGTTCACTATCGCAACGATCTCGGTATCGAGCGGCTCGAATTCGTGCGCGGCGGCGTTTCGAACCTGTTCGGCCCCGGCTCGGTCGCCGGTCTGATCAACTATATCAGCAAGACCGGGCGCGACGAGCTCGAAGGTACTGCCCAGCTCGAGATTGCAGAGAAGGAACGTTATCGCGGTGATTTCGCGATCAGCGGGCCGCTATCCGACAATATCTTCTTCGCCTTTTCAGGCTTCTACCGCTCGGACAAGGGACCGATCAAGACGGGGCTTGATACTGAGGGCTTCCAGATCCGTGGCAATCTCAAATTCGCGATGCCGGATGATAGCGGGTCGATCACGATCTACGGGCAATATATCGACGACAAGGCGGTCTTCTATTTGCCGGTTCCGCTCGATGGCGTGACGCGCAACCGCGCGCCGGGCAATGACGGGCGCAAGGTCTTCCAAGTGCTCAACAACCGCGTCGGAAATCTCGGTTTCAACACGCCCGACGGCCCATTCACCACCGATATTCTAGACGGCGTGACCGCGAAAGGCGGGCAGGTCGCGCTCGCATTCGAAAAGGATTTCGGAGACAGCGGCTGGGGCATTAACGGCCGCGTCAAATATTCCGACTACAAGCACAAGTTCGGGCTGTGGTCGGATGGCGATGGCGTCGTCAACGTCCCTGAAACGCTGGGCGCGTTCCTTTCCAACGCCGCTCGCCGCGGGCAGATCCCCGAACTGGTCGGAGCGACGCTCGCCAATTCAAGCTTCACCTTTGTTGGCGGCGGAACTGTGCCCGCCAACGCGCTGCTGTTTGCCAATCGCTTCACCGACCGCAACCGGCCGATGCATGATTTCACCGCCGAGCTGAACATCACCAAAGAATTCCAGATCGGGTCGAGCGAACACAGCTTCACGCTGGGCGGCTTCTACGCCGACGCGGTGGCGCGCGACGTCAACGTTACGACCACCTATCTCGCCGAGTTCAACAATCGGCCGCAGCTGGTCAATCTGACGGTCAACGCACCCGTGAATACGATCATTTCGCGGGGCGGGCTGCTCAACGCCGGCAATGGGTACGTCAACAACCGTCACGCGGTCGAGCGCTATGCCGGTTATATCGCCGATCAAATCCAGTTCGGCGACAGGTTCAACTTCGATGTCGGCTTCCGCATCGAGAAGTTCAATGGCGACATTCGTCGCGAACGCACCTCGACGTTCATTACCGATGCGACGACCCCCAATCTCTCGCTCGCGCTGCGCGACGTGATTTGGGGCAATGACGGCTTCCTGACCGGTGACGTCGAAACCGACGAATGGGCCGGCGCGGTCGGAATGCTCTACAAGATCACTGACCGCGTCAGCATCTACGCCAACGCTTCGCGCGGCTATTTCTTCCCGGAGATCAGGGCGGTCGGCTTTGCGCCGCTGCCAGCGGGAACGGCCGCGAACGCCAGCCTTTCGCCGGGAACATCGACCTTCGATGCCGAGATCATCAAGCAGGTTCAGGGCGGCATCAAAGTCAGTCAGCCGGCCTTCAGCTTCGAAGCTGCCGCCTTTTACACCCAGCTCAAGAATCGGCGCCAGGTTCTGTTCGTCAATGCGCCGGGGGGTGGCTTCCAGGAACTCGTCAACCTCGTTGCGACCGAAAGCTACGGCATCGAAGCCCAGCTCGATCTCCGGCTGATGCGCAACCTGCGCTTCAACGGCAACATCACGGTGCAGAAGGCGAAATATACCGAGTTTCAGCAGAATGTCGGTGGCGTGCCGACGTCGAACCCGGCGATCGTCGGTCGCGATCTCGAAAGGCAGCCGCAGTTCCTCTACAATGCCGGGCTTTATTACGATGATGGCGCGCTCGATGCGTCCTTCTTCACCAACTATACCGATGATAATTTCACGGCGTCGAACAACCAGATTCTCCTCGAGGGCTGGAACATCGTCAACTTCGATGCGGGCTATAAAATACCGATCGGCGACAGCAGCCTGCGCGTCGGCGTCAATGTGTTCAACGTCTTCGATACCGATGCGACCACCGAAGGCTCGCCGCGGCTCGACAACAACCAAGTGGTCGGCGGCGCCTATTTCGTCGGGCGGCCGGTATTGCCGCGACGCATCATGGGCCGGCTGACTTACAAGTTTTAAGGGGGGTGCGGGCGTCGTGAACCAGTTGGACAGCGACGCCCGCGATATTCTGCGCGCCAACGATAGAGGCGGTTACACCGTTCCCAACGGTCGAGTGTATCCGTTCCAATGGAACTGGGATTCGGCGTTCGTCGCGCTCGGCTTCGACACTTTCGATCGCGACCGCGCCTGGACCGAAATCGAGACGCTATTCCACGCGCAATGGGAAGACGGCTTCCTGCCGCACATCGTCTTCTGGCAGGACGATCCCGGCTATTTTCCCGGTCCTTCGGTATGGTCCACCGGTCGCAAGCCGGTCACCTCCGGGATAACTCAGCCGCCGGTCGCCGCGTCGTGCGTTAAGCGACTGTGGGACAGCGCGGTAGCGGCCGGCCAAGCCGACGCATTTCGGCCACGACTAGAGACGCTGTTTCCCAAGCTGATGGCGTGGCACCGCTGGTTTCGCGATCACCGCGATCCCCACAAGCGCGGTGTCGTCGTGGCGATGCACCCCTGGGAGACAGGCCGCGACAACTCCCCCGAATGGGACGCGCCGGGCGAACCGATCGATGTGTCGGGCGTTGGCGAGTATACGCGCCGCGATACCGGCCATCTCGACGCCAAGATGCGGCCGACCAAGCTCGAATATGACCGCTACCTGGCACTCGTCCAATATGGCGTCGCGCAGGGCTGGGACCACGCCAGGATCGCTGCCGGCAACCCTTTCCAGGTCGCCGATATCGGCATGTCGATGATGCTGCTCCGCGCCAACCGCGATCTGCTCAACCTTGCCGAGACGCTCGGGCGCGACGCGGAGGCCGACGAACTTCGTGCGATGATCGCAACCGCGGAGGCCGGCATCTCGTGGCTGTGGGACGAGAGCAAGCAATGCTGGTGCTCGCGTGACCTGCTGACCGGCAAGCACAGCGGCTTCGTCACCAGCGCTTCGTTCCTGAGCTTCTATGCAGGAGTGCGCGACGCGGAAAAGGACGCCGCGACGCTCGCCCATTTCAATCGCATCGCCGATAGGGTTCTCTATATGGTGCCCAGCCTCGATCCCGACGATCCCGGCTTCCAGATGGTGCGATACTGGCGCGGGCCGGTCTGGGCAGTGGTCAACTTCATGATCGGTATAGGTCTGCTGGAGCAGGGTCATACGAAGCAAGGCGAGCGCGTCCGCCGCGATACCGGAGCAATGATGAACCAGACTGGCCTCTTCGAGGCCTACTCCCCGATCGACGGATCGGGCAGCGGCGGCGACGATTTCAGCTGGACCGCCGCGATCTGGCTGGCCTGGGCAAGAAGCGCGTAATGCCCGGACTGACCCCCGAGGAGAAGGCGCATTACGAGGAGCACGGCTATGTACTGGTCAAAGGGCTGCTGAGCGCTGAGGAAGCCGCCGCCTATCGCGCCGAAGTCCATGCGCTCGATACGCGCCAGGGCGAAACCAATGCGACCTGGGATAGTGTCAAGGGCGACACGGCGATCAGCCACAGCCACGACGTACATTTCAAGAGCGCCGCCTTCACGCGGCTGCTCACCGACCCGCGGCTTACCGCGATCTGCCAAGAAATTATCGGGCCGAACGTCCAGCTTCACCACAATAAGATGTTCATCAAGCCGCCCGAAAAGGGGTCGCCCTTTCCAATGCATCAGGATTTCCCGTATTTTCCGCATCGCGATCATTCGATGATCGCGGTGATCCTGCACTTCGACGATGCACCCGAGGAAAAGGGCTGTCTCTGTGTCTATCCGGGCTCGCACAAGCTCGGCCCGCTGCCTTCGGAGGGCAGCGATCATCATGTCTCGACCGAGCGTTTCCCGATCTCAGGCGCGACGACGATACCGGCGGAAGCGGGCGACGCGGTGTTCTTCCACTATCTGCTCGTCCACGGGTCGGGCGTGAACGTAGCGAACGAGCCGCGCACGACCTTGCTTGTTCAACTGCGCGATCCGGAGGACGTCCCCCTCGACAATCGCCACGCCTCGCGCGGCCAAGGCATGATGCTGGCTGGCGTGGACCCGTCGATCGAGAAGTTCGCCTTTGCCTGGGAAAGCAAATCTGAGAATATTTGAGTCGCGAAGCCGGTTAGCCTGCTTACGGCGCGTACCCTCCGGCCGCTGCAGGCGATTTCAGGGCCAGATCCCGGTCGCCGCCGAGCGCTTGCCACAGTAAAACCCTGGCGCGGCGGGCGCGACCGAGCGCGGCGGCAGCGCGTTCGCCACTGGCGTCGGCGGCGCGGCGCGCTTCTAATACGGTGAGGAAGTCTGCAAGTCCGGCGCGGTAGCGGGTTTCGGCAAGCCGCGCCGCGCGAGTCAGGCTTTGGGCCTCCCCGCGCGCCGCCGCCGCCTCTCGATCGGCCGAAGCGACCAGTGCGTAGCCCGCCTCCGCGTCTCCCAAAGCGGTATAAACCGCGCCTCGATAGCGCGCGAAGGCGGCCTTCTTTGCCGCTGCCGCCCCATCGATTTCAGCCTGGATGCGTCCGAAATCGACAAGCGGCGCGGCAATCGAGGCGGCGAGCGACCCGACTAGCGAATCCTCTTCCAAGATGCTGCCGAGTCCGAATGCAAGCAGGCCTATGCTGGCCGAAAGATCGAACACCGGGAAGCGGCGCCGCGCCGCCGCCGCCAATTCGGCGTCTTGAGCCGCGAGCTCAGCGGCGGCTGCGAGAATGTCCGGCCGGTTGAGCAACAGCGCTGACGGAAGGGTGGCTGGCGATTGTGGCTGCATCGATGACCCGCGCGGACTTGCAAGCGCGGCCTGCACCTTCGCGGCGTCCTGCGCGCTCAGCGTCACCAAGCGCCCGACGAGGCGGGCACGCTCGCTTTCAAGCGCCTCCAGGCGGCTCTGTGAGGATGCCGCCGAACTTTCGGCGCGGACACGGTCGAAGCCCGGTGCAATGCCCGCGCGTTCGCGACTGGCGGCGAGGCGGGAAAGCGAAGTCGCGGATGCGAGATCGGAGCGCAGCTCGGCCTCACGCGCAGACAGTGTTCGCCAGTCGATCACGCTCGCCGCAATTTCAGCCAACAACGCCAGCCGCACGCCCCGCGCCGAGGCGTCGGCGGCATCGATCCGCGCCAGCGCCGCGCGTTCCTGCGCGCGAAGGCGTCCAAAAATGTCCGGATCCCAGCGCGCCGTGACATTGGCGGCATAGGCCGCGCGCTCATTGTCGATTGCCACCCCTGGTGGCAGCGCCGCGCCGAACTGAGCCGGGTTGGTGCGCGTGCCGGTGACCGAGGCATTCGCGCCGATATTCGGGAAGCGCTCGGCTCCCGCGCGGTCGGCATTCGCCCGCGCTTGTTCGATCCGCGCCGCAGCCTCTTCTATGCGGGGGGAAGCGGCGAGGGCGCGTTCCGCCAGCATTGCATAGGCTTGATCATCGGTCGGAAGCAGTTGAGACACTACTGATCCGACGTCCTCCGCGGGCTGGTAGAAGTAGCTCGGCGGCAGCGGCGGTGACGGAGTGGCAAGGTTCGGCGCAGGACCGGCAGTGCAAGCGGCGAGCATCAGCGCGCTCGCCGTAACGTAAAGCGCGTGCATTCTCATCGCGCGCGACCCGCGGTTGCGGTTCGCCTCGTGGCGGCAGCGCCTTGCTTCGACGCAATATAGGCATCGACCTGTTGGCCGACGCGAAACAGGCCATTGGTTTCGGGAAGCCTATAGATCACCTGAAGGACGCGGACGTCAACGCGTTCGGCCGCGCTGTTCGTCAGCGACCGCTTGGGCACCACGAGCGGCTCGGCACGCACGAAACTTGCCTGGACTTGTTGATCCGCCGCCCCGCGCGGAGAGACCGTCGCCGGTTCACCAAAGGCGACATATGGCGCCCGCTCCTCGTCGATGTCGATGCGAACATGCAGCGGGTCGGTCTCGCCCATCTCGATGAAAGGCTGCGTATTGCTCCCGCCCTGCGTGCCGACGAACTCGCCCTTGCGAATGTTTACCGTCAGGATTTGACCCGCGATCGGCGCGCGCACGGTCAATCGGTCGATCTCGGTACGCGCGGTGTTGGCGCGTGCCTGCGCGGCCTGAAGCTGCGCCCGCGCGACGCTGAGCCGCTCATTGGCAGCAGCGGCTTCGCCCTCGACGCGAATCACTTCGGCGCGGCTGACGGCGGCCGGATCGTCGACACTGCGATAGAGCGCGAGCTGACGAGCGGCCGTTGCACGCGTGCTCGATGCTTCGGCGATCGCCGCACGGGCTTGTGCGATAGCAGCCTGTGCCTCCTGCAACTGCGCACGTGCAGCGCGGTCATCCACAGTGAAGAGCACTTGCCCCGGCGCTACGCGATCGCCCGGCCGCACGTTCAGCTCGGTAATCAGCCCAGACAGCGCCGAGCCGATCTGGACCAGCTCGCTTGCGGGTTCGACCACCCCGGATCCGGCGACCCGCGCTTTGCCCGTGAGCGCTTCCGGAGCCCGGGGCGGTTCGCGCTCGGGCTCGGTCAGCTCGCGATCGGGTAGCCCGAAGGCGATGAAAAGCGCCGCGACAATAAGGCCGATCAATGCGATGGCCGGAAGAATCTGGCGTGAGAAACTCAGCTGTCTGATATCGAGAGCCATGTCAGTGTCCTTCCGGCATGGTTTTGCCGTCGTGGGTGACGCGCCCGTCCTCAAGGACGAGGATGCGATCGGCGAGATCGAAGATGCGATTGTCGTGGGTGACGATGATACAGGCGCGATCCATTGCGACCGCGACCTCGCGCAAAAGATCCATCACCCGACGGCCCGACGCGGCGTCGAGCGCGGCTGTGGGTTCATCGCACACCACCAACCGCGGCTCGTGCACCAACGCGCGCGCGATCGCGACGCGCTGCTGCTGCCCCCCCGACAGCTGGCTTGGCAGCTTGTCCGCTTGATCGGCGATCTTGAGCTTGCCGAGAATGGCGACCGCCCGTTCCCGCGCCTGTTCGCGATCCATCCCTTGGGCGATGAGCGGCACGGCGGCGTTGCTGGCGGCGTCGATCGACGGAATTAAATTATACTGCTGGAAAATGAAGCCGATATTGTTGAGCCGGAATTCGACAAGCTCGGTGTCTCCAAGCGCATAGATGTCAGTGCCGAAAACGCGCACGTCGCCCTGTGTCGGCCACAGGATTCCGCACATGATCGAAATCAGCGTTGTCTTGCCGGATCCGCTCTCACCGACAAGGTAAGTCAGTTCGCCGGGGCGGATGTCGAGATCGATGCCGTGAAGCACCGTTATGGTTTGCTGGCCGGCCTTGAAGTCGCGGGTCACGCCGCGGGTACAGATTGCCGTTTCGGCTCCACAGCCGTCGGCAACTTCGCTGTCGGGAGCTATCGTTATCATCGGAACACCGATGCAGGTTCGGTACGCAGCACGTTGCGCAGCGCCAGCCAGCCGGTAAATGCGAGAATGACCGCCACCGCCCCCATGCTCAGCAGCGGAATCTGCCAAGGGATGTAGAAGCCCTTGAAGGTCGGATTGGCTGAAAAGCTCCAGATGAACAGCGCCGTCCCCAAGACGCCGAGGCCATAGCCGGTCAACCCGACCAGTCCCGCCTGCGCCGCCACCATGCTGCGGATCTTGGCATTGGTGACGCCAATCGCCTTCAGCGCGCCGAACTGCTTGATGTTATCGCGAATGAAGAGACTGAAGGTCAGCCCGACTATGGCTACGCCGACGATGAAGCCCAACGCCACGGTGATCCCGAAATTGAGCGGAATGCCAGTGTTCTGAATAATGAAAACGACGCCGTCGCGGGCGAATTCGTCACGAGTGCGGGCGCGAAGGCCGGTTTCCGCCTGGATGCGCGCGGCAAGAGCTTCGGCGGTGACGCCGTCGTCAGCCCCAACCAGCACGAATGACAGCCGGTTGCGGGTGCCCGGAACATAGCGCAGCGCTTGGCTGTACTTGGTATAGAGCGTGACCTGGCTGGTGAAACTCGGAATTGCGTCGGCGACGCCGCGTATGACTGCCCGCTGGTCGTTGAGTTCGAGACGCGCGGCAATTGGTGAGCTCCCGTCCTCAAACAGCCGGGCGACTCCCACATCGTCGATAATGACGCTGTCGGGCTGAGAAAGCACGTCGGCATCGCCCATGACCATGCGCTGCGGCAAACCGATGAGCGTTGCATCGTCCACGCCGATGATCGAGACGCCCTCGAGGTCGCCTTCGCCGGATCGCACCGATGCGCTCGCGCGGAGATGAGGCACAGCCCATTCGACGCCCTGTACGCCGCGCACCTTGTCGAGCGCGGTCGAGGGCATGGGATAGTTGACATCGGTGGTGCGGCTGACCGTGTCCATGACCCATATATCGGCGCTCGGCACATTGTAGGTGCCGCTCGCCCCGCGCTCGATCAGGTTGACGAAAATGGTCAGCTGCTGGGTGATGAGCAGGGTCGAAAACGCGATCCCGAAGATCAACCCATAGAATTTCTGGCCGTCCCCCGTCAGCATGCGGATGGCGATCCAGATCATCGGCGCCCTTGCCTTCCCGTCGCGGTTCGTGAATAGTGAACGCAGGCGTACAATTGAACGGAACCGTTCATCTTGTCAATACAGTTGCAAAGAAAAACTGGCCGCCCAGCCGACGCCAGAAAGCGGGAAGCCATCATCGCCGCGGCCACGCGAACCTTTTTCGCAAACGGTTTCGCCGCCAGCTCGATCGAACAGATCGCCGCTGACGCAGGCGTGTCCAAGGTGACGATTTACAATAATTTCGGCGACAAGCGCGCTCTCTTCGCCGCCGCTGTCGAGGCGCAGTGTGAAACGATGCGTGGCCATTTCTCGATCGAGCACCTTCCGCCAGGCAGTTTGCGGCAGCGCCTGACGACGATCGGCGAAGCGATGGTCGCTTTTCTCTCGCGGCCCGAAATGGTGCAATTCGAACGGCGGATTGCGGCCGAAACAGAGAATGAGCCGGAGATCGGAGCCGCTTTCCTCGCGGCCGGCCCGCACCGGATGAAGCAGGCCTTCGCGCAATTTTTGCGCGCCATGATAACGGCAGGCGAACTTGACATGGCTGACCCTGAACTCGCCGCCGAACAATTCATCAGCCTGTGCAAAGGAATGGGCGATCTGGAGCGCCGCTTCGGCCACCCCATCGATGAAGCCCGCAATCGCCAGCGGATCTTGGCAGCCGTCGAGGTTTTCTGTCGCGCTTACGCCGTTTCGCGAAAGGATTAAGGCGATTGCACTATCGCGGCGGCGTGACATCTACTCCTTTAGGCAAATTGCCTAACGCCAATCGGTTTTCGCATGACGTGTGGGCGGACTGGAAGGTAAGCGAGGAGCTAGGCACGGGTTCCAAGTAAATTTCGAGCGATGACCCAGTTGTGGATTTCGGTTGGACCGTCATAAATCCGCATCGTCCGAACCTTGGCTTGAAGCATGGCCAGCGGCAGTTCGCGCGTCATGCCCATTCCGCCGAACGCCTGCATCGTGCGATCGATAACCTCATAGGCCATCTCTGTGGCATAGGCCTTGATCATCGAGATTTCCTGTCTCGCATCGAGCTGACGGTCGAGCTTCCACGCGCAGTGATAGGTCATCAGCCGCGCGGCATGGATTTTCGTCGCAGCGTCGGCCACCCAGTTCT
This sequence comes from uncultured Aquisediminimonas sp., assembly GCA_965365485.1. Classification (GTDB taxonomy): domain Bacteria; phylum Pseudomonadota; class Alphaproteobacteria; order Sphingomonadales; family Sphingomonadaceae; genus Aquisediminimonas. The sequence continues at coordinate 9,596 of CBDUBW010000020.1, read as the reverse complement.
GGATGGTCTGGCGTTCGGAAAGCGGTTTGCCGAAGGTTGATCGCTGCGGCGCGAAATCGATCAGCATGTCGAGCGCGCGCTGCGCCGCTCCGACCGACCAGGCCGCCATTTGCAGCCGCCGCGTCCCGAGCCGAACCTGCATCGGGGCGAAGCCATTGCCTTCCTGCCCCAAGAGCTTCCAGCCCGCGACGCGGCAATCTTCGAGCGCGATCTCATAGGTCGTCTGTCCGCCGAGCATCGCTATCTTGCGCGTCACCGAAAATCCGGGTGCGTCGCGATCGACGATGAACGCTGACATCGCCTTGCGGCCCTTGTCGCTTTCTCCGGTCACAGCCATGACGATGGTGAAATCCGCCTCGGCGGCGCGGCTGATCCAGATCTTGCGCCCGTTGAGAACCCAGTCGTCGCCATCGCGGACGGCACGCGTCGTCATTCCGGCGGGATCGGATCCCGCCCCCGGCTCCGAAATGCCGATCGCCGAAATGGTTTCACCGCGCACGTAGGGCGCAAGATAGGCTTCGCGCTGCTGCTCGTTGACGGTGGCCATCATCATGCGGAGGTTGGGGCTGTCGGGCGGCAGATAATAGGGCACGATCGTCCGCCCCAGTTCCTCATTGACGCCGACCATTGCGACATTGGGCAGATCGAGCCCGCCGACATCCTCGGGCGCATCGAGCCCGACAATGCCCATCGCTTTCGCAGCCTCATTGACCTTGGCCAGTTCCTCCGCCGTCAGCGACGGCGATTGTCCCGTCGCTTCCTGCTCCATCGCCCGCGCTTCGAATGGCATCAACTGATCGTTGACGAAGCGGCGGACCAGGTCCTGCAACATCCGATATTCTTCAGGAAGTTCGAAATCCATGATCTCTCGTCTCAGCGCGGCGCCATGCCGGTCACCATCGCCTAGTGCTGCGACGGCCGGATCGTCAAATGCTGAGCGCGACGGTTCGGGAAGGTTTCCGCTCGGGATCAGTTGGAGTTCGGTCTGGCGTCCATCGATATAGCGCAACGTCTTGCCATCGAAAAAGGCGTTCTCTTCAGCCCGGAAATCCACGCGCTGGCCGCCCCATTCGGGCACCGCGGCATAGGACGTCAGCTCGATCGACCACGCCGTGTTGGCATTGATCGGCCCCTCCCCGCGCGGATCGGCGTTCTGATTATCCCAGAAGCCGATCGAAGGGCCGGCACCATGGCCGTGCAGGCCGATCGGATGAGAGTAGATTGACGGATCGAGCCCGGCCGACAGCGCCTCCGCCCGCGCCAGCGCCAGCGCTTCATTGCCGCTGCGTCCGACGACGAACTGCCGGGCGAGGATATCCTGCACCCTGTTGCTGTTTGCCAGCCCCCGCCTGAGGCCCGCAGGTGCCTCGGTCTCGCCCGGCTTCAAAACATAAGCGAGATGCTGCGTATCGGTGTTGAGTCGCAGATAGGTGATGCCGAAATCGGTCCATAGCAGATCGCCGGGCCGAATGACTTCGGCCCCGTCGAGCATGCCGCTTGCGCCCTGGCGCTGGATGCCGACCGAGGGATGAAACCACGGATCGAGGCCGAGCTTCAACAGACGGTCGCGGTACCACCACTGCACCTGCTCCGCCGTCGTCACTCCGGGAGTGATCACCCTTCGCGAAAAGGCTTCAGCAATGACGGCGTGGGCGGCGCGCAGAACGGTCGGGTAAAGTTCGATCTCGGCCGGGGTGCGCGTTTCGAGCCAGCGGATGGAGAGGGTTTCGCCGCTCACGATCCGCCCGCGCAGGGTCGCGGGCAGCGCGGCCACGAACCGGTTATACTGGCTGTGCGTCATCCCGTCCGCGAATTGATAGAGATCGGACGTGTTGATCGCGATTTTAGCGGGATTTCGCGCGGCGATGATATCAGCGACGGCCTGCCATTGATCAGGCTGTCTGGCGGGATCCCAGGCGGGTGCGAACAGGCCGCCGAGCCCGTAACGGCTGACTGTGATCCGCTCGACCGGCTTGCCGCCGCCCGGATCGTGAAAGATCAGGATCGTCCGCCGCCGCGCGTGCATGCTTTTCGCATCGAGCATCGAAGCGACGACCGGGTCTTCAAAATATTCGCGCGCCACCAGCAGCCACAGATCGACGCCCTGTTCGCGCATGATCGCGGGAACGATGACATCGAGCCGTTCGGCCAGAATGCGGTTCTCGGTCTCGGCGCGTTCGCGTGCAGACAGGATGGGTGGGACGACCGGCGCCTGCTCTTCATGCTCGCTCATGGCAAGGGGCCGCGTCTCAGCCGGCGCCGACAACGTCACAAACGCCGCAATCGCCGCTGCCAACAAGATAGGCCTGGCCATTTAAGCGAGCAGACTCCGCTGCCGTCCGTACGTCAGATAGACGACGAGGCCGAGCACGGTCCAGGCCAGGCAGGACAAGAGCGTCTTCGCGGGGAGGCTGATGAGCAGATAGGCGCAGCCGATAATCGCCGCCGATCCGACCAGGGTCGCGGCGGGAGTGCGGAACGGCCTTCGCATTTCGGGCGCGCGTCTGCGCATCACGAGCAGGCACGCCCCCACGGCGATAAAGGCGATCAGCGTCCCGGCGTTGGCGAGCGCCGCGATCTCATCGATCGGCAAAAAGCCCGCGATCACTGCGACGACGATGGCGGTCGCGATTGTTATGCGAACCGGTGTGCCGCGCCCGGAGATGCGCGTCAGCGCGGCAGGAAGAAATCCGTCGCGGGCCATGGCGAGAAAGATTCGGCTTTGGCCGTAGAGGAAACCGAGCAGAACGGTCGGGAGCGCGATCACCGCGGCGATGGCGACGATGCGCGCGATCCCCTCCTGACCGATCTCTCTCAAGATAAGCGCGAGGGGCTCGGGGCTGTCGGCGAACTGTGTGAAGGCGATCGCACCCACCGCCGCGGCGGCAACCAACATATAGATGATCGTGCAGGCCGCCATCGAGCCGACAATGCCGATCGCAATATCGCGTTCCGGGTTCTTGGCCTCCTCCGCTGCCGTCGAAATGGCGTCGAAGCCGTAAAAGGCGAAAAAGATGATCGCGGCGGCAGCCATCACCCCGCGCGCCGTTCCATCCGCATCGACAGACTTGGCGAAACCATAAGGCATGAATGGCGAGAGGTTGGCGGGATCGAAATAGGGCAGCGTCGCGACCACGAACAGCGTCAGCGTCACGATCTTTATGACGACGAGCGCGGTGTTGAGTCGCGCGCTTTCGCGCGTTCCCAGGCAAAGCAAGCCGGCGACGACCGCGATGATGAAGATGGCAGGCAGGTTGACGATCCCGCCAAGCGACGGGCCGTTCATCAGTGCGGGATCGACCCCAACACCGGCGAGGAGCGGCGCGGCATAACCCGACCAGCCGACAGCGACCGTCGAAACGACGAGCGAATATTCGAGGATCAGGCTCCAACCAACGACCCAGGCGATCAGCTCACCCAGCACCGCATAGCTATAGGCGTAAGCACTCCCCGCCGCAGGCATCATCGTGGAAAGTTCGGCATAGCATAAAGCGGCGCAGGCGCAGATCGCTCCTGCAATTACGAACGAAAGCAGCACCGCCGGGCCGGCACGATCGGCGCCGACGCCGATCAACGTGAGTATGCCCGTCCCGACGATCGATCCGACGCCGAGCGCCAGTAGATGCGGCCAGGACAGCGTCGGCGGCAAGCGCGACCCCCCATCAGCGAGTCCGGGGTGGGACAGCGGCTTTTTGCGATTCCAGTCCTTCATGAGGCGCCCCTATTGCGAAATATGTCCCAGCTTCGACCGCGTTCTGACGCCTTCATTTGCAAAATCAAATGATCTAACAGCCTAAGCACGAAGCCCACCTGACATAATTCGCGCTCAATCCTGCGGCGCTGCGAAACTCCGATCCAAAACGAACGTCGCAGACATCCTGTGCGCCCACCGCAGCGCAGGCTATTGAAATCAATCTCGCTTCAACCGCCCGGATCGCCACCTTATCGAGCATCCTCTGACGGCCACAATAGCCGTGACGTTATAATGACAGGCCGTGACGCCAAGGCCAGCCGCAGCCGCTCACCAGACGTCGGCGATTTCACCGTGGCTCAATTTTGCCCGACGCGTTACCGAGGTGTTCGAATTGATACAGGAGGTTTTGTGCGGCTCTCGCGACGGAAATTCTCATCGGCCTGCGCGGCCAGCCTCTTGCTCGCACCGGCCGCGCGCGCCGCGAAGGACACCGGTCAAAGCGACGCGGCGCTCACCGCCTTCCTCAATGCGGCATTCGAGGCCGAGCTCGCTTTCGACCCCGAACAACTGACCAGCCTCGGTCGCAAGGAGCAGCAGAACCGGTTCACCGATCCGAGCGATGCCGCCGCGACGGCACGGTTGGCATGGCGGCGGCGCAACGTCGCTGAAATGAAAAGGGAGTTCGATCGCGCAACGCTCGGCGAAGATGCCCGCGTCTCATACGATATGTGGGCGCTCGAGCTCGAACGCGCGGAAGCGGCGACCAAATGGCGCAGTCATAATTACATTTTCGATCGCAACGGTCCGCACACCGGCCTGCCCAACTTCCTGATCAACCAGCACCGCGTTGACAGCGTTGCGGACATGGAAGCCTATATTGCGCGCGTGACGGCGCTCGGCCCCACGCTCGACGCCTATCTCGCCCGCGCCAAGGCCTCGGCGGCGCGCGGCATTCGCATGCCCAAATTTGCCTATGATCAGTCGATCGACCTGATCGGGCGGCTGACCAGCGGAGCACCATTCGGAAGCGGGCCCGACAATGCGCTTTACGCCGATGCCAAGTCTAAGGCGTCAAAGCTCGTGACCACGAAAACGATCGAACCCGCCGCCGCAAGCGCTTTCACCGCGCGTGTCGCCGATGCGATGAGCGGATCGATGAAGCCCGCCTATGACCGGCTGCTCGCGTGGCTTCGCGCGGACCGCGCGAATGCTGCCGCCGAGCCGCGCGGCGCGGGTTCGCTCCCCGATGGCCGCGCCTATTATGATGCGATGCTGCGCCTGCAGACCACCACGGACATGACCGCCGACGAAATTCACGAGCTCGGCCTGTCCGAAGTCACACGCATTCGCGTCGAGATGGAAACGCTCAAGGCCAACATCGGATACGACGGAAAGCTCGAGGATTTCTTCGTCTTCCTGCGAAGCGACGATCGCTTCTACGTCGCCAATACCGACGCCGGTCGCGCCGAATATCTGAAGCAGGCCGAGGCGTATCTGGCCGGCATGAAAGCGCGCCTGCCCGAACAGTTTGATCGCCAGCCCAAGGCCGACCTGATCGTCAAGCGGGTCGAGGCCTTCCGGGAAGAGCCGGGCGGAGCGGCGCACTATAATCCCCCCGCGCTCGATGGATCGCGGCCCGGCACCTATTATGTCCACTTGGCCGATACCCGCGCGACCCCGATCTACGAGATCGAAGGGACGACCTATCATGAAGGCCATCCCGGCCATCACATGCAGATCGCGCTGGCGCAAGAAATGACGGGCACGCCAGAGTTCCGGAAGAATTATTTCTACGGCGCCTATGGCGAGGGCTGGGCGCTTTATGTCGAACGGCTCGCGAAAGAGATGGGCTTCTACACCGATGCCTATAGCGATTTCGGGCGGCTGGGCCGCGAGATCTGGCGCGCCATCCGTTTGGTCGTCGATACGGGCATACACGCCAAGGGATGGAGCGAAGCGAAGGCGCTCGAATTCTACACCGCCAATTCGCCGCAGCCGATCGCGAAGATCCGTTCGGAAATCCGCCGCTATTTCGTCACGCCGGGTCAGGCGACCTCATACAAAGTCGGGATGCAGCGCATCCTGGCTCTACGGGACAAAGCCAAGGCCGCGCTCGGCGCACGATACGACCAGAAGGCCTTTCACGAGATCGTGCTTGGGCGCGGATCGGTGCCGTTGCCGGTTCTCGAAGCGCAGGTCGATCGCTGGATCATGGGCTGACCAAATTCTACTCGTACCGCAGTGCGTGGATCGGATTGGTCCGGGCGACGCGGAAGCTGTGCGCGGCAATCGTCCCCACCGCGATCGCCAGCGCCAGCAGCCCCGCGAGCAGGAACGGCCCCGGCCCCAGATCGATGCGCGCATCGAAACCGTTGAGCCAGTCGCGCATCACCCACCAGGCGATCGGCCAGGCAATGAGATTGGCGATCACCACCGGCTGGGTGAACTGCCACACCAGCAACCGGACGATGCGACCGGTCGATGCGCCCAGCACCTTGCGGATGCCGATTTCCTTGGTCCGGCGCTCGGCGGTGAAGGCGGCGAGCCCGAACAGGCCGAGGCAGCCGACGATCACCGCGAGGACGGCGAAGGCGGCAAAGGTCGCGGCGCGCGCATCCTCGGCCTCGTAGAGCTCTCCGACAATTTCCTCGCTGAACTGCGCGTCGAACGGCACTTCGGAGGTGATCGACTTCCACATAGTCTCGATATCGCCGCGAACCGATGACGGGTCGCCGTTGATGCGGACGATCATATGGGTGTGGCCGCTATTGGTGTTGAGGAACATCATCGGCGCGATCGGATCGCGGATCGAGCGGAACCGCGCATCCTTGATCACGCCGACGATGGTCAGCGGAACCAGTCCGACCTCATTGTCGACAATCGCCGCGCGGATCGTCTTGCCAAGCGCGTCGGCAGGCGATTTGTAGCCGAGGCGTGACACGGCGAGCTCGTTGATGACGATGTTGCCACCGCGCTGCGCCAGCGCTGCTTGCGCGGCGGGATCGGGGGGATAAGGCAGCGTCGTATCGTCCATCGGCCGATTCGCATCGAACCAGCGGCCTGCGATCAGCTGCAACCCCATCGCGTCGAAAAAGCCCTCATCGACCGTGTAATTGTCGATGCTGATCGGTTCCGACCTGCCGGGGATCATCGCCCCGGTGCCGTTCTGGTTCTGAGTGGCGACGCCGATGCCGGTGCGGCCCACCGCCTGCACGCCGGGGATGCGCCGGGTGCGCTCGACGATCATCTCGCCCTTGTCGAACAATTGATAGCGGCTCAATTCATCGACCTGAAGGATGCTCTCGCGCTTGTATCCCGGATCGACGGTGCGGGCATAGACAGTCTGGGCGTAGATCACGACGGTACAGACGATCAGCCCGATCGACACCGCGAACTGGCCGATGACGAGACCTTGGCGCAGACGGCCGGATCCCGGCGTTTCGGCAGACGATTTGTTGGCCTTGAGCACCGAGGCCGGCTGGAACCGCGAAAGGAAGAACGCCGGGTAAAGGCCGCCAAGCACACCAACCAAAAGCACTAGCACGATCACTGGCAAGGCAATGCCGTCGGCGCCGAAATAGGTGACTTTGAGATCGGCTTCGAGGAAGCCGGCAAAGGCCGGCATCAGCAGTTCAGTGAGCGACAGCGCGATGACCATCGAGATGACCGCAATCAGTACGGACTCGCCGACAAACTGGACGATTAGCTGGCGTCGGCTCGCGCCCAGAACCTTGCGTAACGCCACTTCGCGCGCACGCTGGCTGGCGCGAGCAGTCGCGAGGTTGGTGAAGTTCACCACCGCCATGCCGAGGATGAGCAGCGCGATCACGCCGAAGGTGATGATCGTCCGTCGATCATTGCCTGGAGACATCGCCGCACCCTGGCTCTTGCCGAGATGGACGTCCTGGACGTTGACGAGCTTGTAATCGTTAAAGTCGCCCGCGTTGAAGCGCGCCTCGCCCGCATTTTCATCGGGAATGTTGCGCTTCTCCCATGCCGGCAGCTGATCGTTGATCACATCGACATCGGTGCCTGGCTTGAGCTTAATCCACACCCAGCCGCTGTGGCAGCCCCAGCAGGTCAGGAAATCGGGTGTATCGGCAAAGAATGCGTTGAAATCGACACGCGCCATCGCGTTGATCTTGAGATGAGAGTTTTTGGGCAGATCCTCGAGCACGCCCGTAATCGTGAAGTCCCTGGTCTTGCCACGACTGATCAGACTCATGGTGCGGCCCATGACCTGTTCGGTGCCGAAACGCTTGATCGCTTCCGACCGGGTGATGACGGCGGTATTGACCTTCGACAAGGCGGACTTGTCACCCGCCACCAGCGGCAAGCTCACCACCTCGAGAAAATTATTGTCCACATAGATGAAATCGTCGAGCGTCGCTGCCTGGCCGTCCTTGATGAGCACGGGTTCGGTCGTGAGGCCATAGGTCTTGCCAACGATCTGCGGGAAATCTTTCTTGACGAACTCGCCGGCGCGATAGGTCGACATTGTGCCGAAAGTCTCTTCACCGGTATCGGGATTTTTGAACGAGGTCTGCAGCTGGTAAGTGTCTGCGGCGCCCGGCAGCCATTTGTCGTAGCTCAGCTCGTAGCGAACGAAGAGCAGGATCATCAGGCACGCCGCCATGCCGATGGCGAGGCCGAGGATGTTGATGAGCGCGTAAGTGCGGTTCTTGGTCAGCGACCGGAACGCGACGGTGAGATAATTCTGCAGCATCGTTCGGTTCCCCTCAGGCGGCGCGGCGGCGTTCGACGAGGACGCGTCCGTCGAGCATATTGACGACGCGTCCGGCGTAATCGGCGTGACCCGCGGAGTGCGTGACCATGACGATGGTCGAGCCTTCGGCATTGAGCGCCTGCAGCATCTTCATCACCTCCTCGCCGTGGCTGGTATCGAGATTGCCCGTCGGCTCGTCGGCGAGGATCAGCTTAGGCTGGCCGACCAGCGCGCGCGCGACCGCGACGCGTTGCTGCTGCCCGCCCGACAATTGGCTGGGGCGATGCTTGGCGCGGTGCGCGATGCCGACTTTGTCCATGACGCTCGCGACGCGCGCCTTGCGCGCCGAGGCGGGGATGTCGTGATAGAGCAAGGCGAGCTCGACATTCTCTTCGACCGAAAGCTCGTCGATCAGATTGAAGCTCTGGAAAATGAAGCCCAGATTGGCCTTGCGGATGCCCGCCAGCTGCGTCTCATCGAGCGTCGCGACTTCGGTACCATCGAATACATATGAACCGCTGCTCGGGCTATCGAGCATGCCGATGACGTTGAGCAGGGTCGATTTGCCGCATCCCGAAGGCCCCATCACCGCGACGAATTCGCCTTCGTAAATATCGAGATCGATCGCATCGAGGGCGGTCGTTTCGACCATGTCGGTGCGATAGACACGCGAGAGTTCGCGCATCGCGAGAAGCGGCTTGGCAGGCGTCGGCTGGTTCATGTCTTGGCCTTTCATTTGCGTTCGAGATCGAGCCGATCCTTGTCGGCGAATCCGGTGTAGGGAGAGGTGAGGACCTTCTCTCCGGGCTCGAGCCCGTCGAGAACCTCGATGAAATCGGCGTTGCGGCGACCCAGGCGAACCTGGCGCTTGACCGCTTCGTCGCCATCGGGCGTCACTACGAACACCCACGCGCCGCCGGTATCGTTGTAGAAGCTGCCATTGGGGATGAGGCGCGCCGTCTCCGGATCGCCAAGAGTCAGCTTCGCCTGCAGCGTTTGACCGCGCTGGAGCTGCGGTGGCTCCGCACCGATGAACTGGAGGTCGACATCGAACTGGCCGTTGCGCACGGTGGGATAGATCTTCGCGACCTTCATGCGGTAGCTTTTGCCGTTCCAGTCCACCGAAGCTGTCTGGCCGAGGCGCACCCGCCCGAGATAGAATTCATCGACACCGGC
>CBDUBW010000019.1:0-21149 GCA_965365485.1 uncultured Aquisediminimonas sp. | reverse complement strand
ATCACGCGGTGAAACAGCAGGCCATCATAAAATCCCGCGCGCGTCAGCGTCTTGATCCGTTCGACATGCGCGGGCGCCTTGTCGGGGCGCAGCGCGATCGAGACCCTGCCGCCCGTCGAGAGATCGAGGTTGAGGATGTTCTGCGGTTCGGGGGGCGGCGGCGGGGCTACAGGTGCGGTCGGCAATTGCGCCAGCGATGCGGTCGCGAACAGTCCAAGCAACAGGACGAACAATTTCGGCAACTTCATACACACATCTCCGCCAACGACAGCCGCGAGCCATGGTGGCAGCCGCCTGAACAGCCCCTTAGCGAATGCACGGCCACGCGCCAGCCCGGCCCATCCCATTAGGTTTTTGTCAAAGGTTACCGCCTATTCACCCTGACTGATAACGGGGCGTGGCGGCCCGCGGCAAGGATGGCGATCGCGGCATGAGTGCATTCGGACGGCGCAACGGACCGGGGCAAGGGGGCGGCAATCGCCCGGCGTTCGGCGTGGCACGGCCCATGCACGGTCCGGGCCCTGCAACTCCCATTGGCGATGATGAACCGCTGCGGGGCGGCAGCCAGTTTCCGCCGATCAATTCGGTCCCGTTGCCGGGCCATGATCTCGATGGCGCTGGTGAGACTACGCAGCTCGACGCGATGGCACGCCTTTCCGAGCGGGAGAACGCGCTCGACGCAATTCAACCAAAGGCAGAGGGTTTCGAAGCCTCAGTTCACAAGATCAAGGAGCAGGTGCTCCCGCGTCTGCTCGAACGAATCGATCCTGAAGCCGCGGCGACACTTTCGAAAGACGAGCTTGCCGAAGAATTCCGCCCAATCATCGGCGAGGTGCTTGCCGAACTGAAGCTCACGCTCAATCGACGCGAACAATTCGCGCTCGAAAAGGTGCTGGTCGACGAATTGCTCGGGCTAGGGCCGCTCGAAGAGCTGCTCAACGATCCTGAAATTTCGGACATCATGGTCAACGGGCCCGAGCAGACATACATCGAGAAAAAGGGCAAGCTGCAGATCGCGCCGATCCAGTTTCGCGACGAATCGCATTTGTTTCAAATCGCCCAGCGCATCGTCAACCAGGTCGGCCGCCGCGTCGATCAGACGACGCCGCTCGCCGACGCCCGCCTGAAGGACGGTTCGCGCGTCAACGTCATCGTTCCGCCGCTCAGCCTGCGCGGCACCGCCATCTCGATTCGTAAATTCTCAGCCAAGCCGATCACGCTCGACATGATGGCCAAGGGCGGGTCGATGAGCGAGAAGATGGCGACGGCGCTCAAGATCGCAGGCGCCTGCCGTTTCAACATCGTCATCTCCGGCGGCACGGGCTCGGGAAAGACGACGATGCTCAACGCCTTGTCCAAAATGATCGACCCCGGTGAGCGCGTGCTGACGATCGAAGACGCCGCCGAACTTCGCTTGCAACAGCCGCACTGGCTGCCGCTGGAAACGCGTCCCGCGAACCTCGAAGGCCAAGGCGCGATCACGATCCGCGATCTCGTCATCAACGCGCTCCGTATGCGGCCGGATCGCATCATCCTCGGCGAAATTCGTGGCTCCGAATGTTTCGATCTGCTCGCCGCGATGAACACGGGTCACGATGGCTCGATGGCTACGCTTCACTCCAACAGCCCGCGCGAAGCGCTCGGCCGTATGGAGAATATGGTCATGATGTCGGACATCAAGGTGCCCAAGGAAGCGATCAGCCGTCAGATTGCCGATTCGGTCGACATCATCGTCCAGGTCAAGCGCCTGCGCGACGGTTCGCGCCGCGTCACCAACATCACCGAGGTGATCGGCATGGAAGGCCCGGTGATTGTCACCCAGGAACTCTTCAAGTTCGAATATTTGAGCGAGGATGCCAACGGCAAGATCGTCGGCGAATATCGCTCGATGGGACTGCGCCCCTATACGCTCGACAAGGCCAAGCAATACGGCTTCGACGCGCCGCTGCTGGAGAGCTGCCTCTAGGCGGGAACCAGTTCGATCACGTCCATCACCGATTCGAACGCGGGGTAGGGCAGGATCATCCTCCAGCGCTTGTCGCCGATGCGCTCGACCGCGCCTGCCATGTCGCGCGTGGCATCGAGGCCGTACTCGAGCGCGCGCTTTTCATCGCCAAGCATCAGCGTGCCGAGGAAGATGGCGCGGTGCGCGTCGTTGCGGAAGATCAGCCCGACCGGGCGTTGCGACCCGCTGGTTTTGGCGAAGCTCATCACCTCGCCTTCATCGGAAATGGTGCAGTCGAATTGCGGGTAATCGACATAGGCCAGGCCATCGCCGCCGAGCTTGACGATCCGGCAGCGATAATCCCCGGCAGGCGGCGGATCGCCGCCAAGCGAAGCGTCGGGATCGAGCAGCTTGCCTTCGGTCGCCACGCTCTTGGCATGGCCGCCTGCGCGCGCGCTAGTCACGGCCTTGGTGAACGCGTTGCGCCAATTTCGAATGCGATCCATGTCGCGGGGCGTCACCACCCGCTTCCAATCGGCGACGACCGGATCAGGAGCCGCGGCGACCTTCTCGCCGGACGACCGTCCGCAGCCGCCAAGCAGCGCCAGCCCGACCACTGCGGCAGCGATATGTGCGGAAGACATGCGGCCCGTCTCCGTTTGATTACCTTGCGGTCATTCGACCGTAATTGTGACTAATGTGTGGTCCATCCGCCATCGACTGGCAAGTTTGCCCCAGTGATCGCACTGGCGGCGTCCGAACAGAGAAAAGCCGCCAGCGCTCCGACTTGTTCCGGCATGACGAATTTCTTCTGCGGGATCGCGGCGAGCAGGACATTGTCGATCACCTGATCGTAGCTCATGCCGCGCGTTCTCATCGTGTCGGGAATCTGGTTTTCGACGAGCGGCGTCCAAACATAACCGGGCGAGATGCAGTTGACGGTGATCCCGGCCTGCGCCGTCTCCATCGCCACGGCCCGCGTCAGACCGAGCACCGCATGCTTGGCGGCGATATAGGCCGATTTGTTGGGGCTGGCGACGGTCGCGTGCGCACTGGCGGTGGAGATGATCCGGCCCCAGCCTTTCGCCTTCATATCCGCAAGCAAGGACCGAATCAGCAGGAAGGGCGCATCGACCATGATCGCCTGCATTTGCCGCCACTTCACGAACGGAAACTCTTCGACCGGGCAGACATGCTGAATGCCTGCATTGTTGACCAGAATGTCGGGCGCGCCGAGCTCTTCGCGGCACTGCGCGGCCAGCGCCTCAACCTGCGCTGCGTCGGACAGATCGGCAGCACTATACCCCGTCGCCGCGCCCGAAGCGGCGGACAGCGCTTCGCGCTGCGAAGCGATGTCGCTTGCCTCTCCGAAGCCGTTGATCATCACCGACGCCCCTTCGGCCGCCAGCGCCGATGCGATCGCTGCGCCGATGCCCGAAGTCGATCCCGTAACCAGCGCGGTTTTGCCCTTGAGGAACATGCGTGTCCTTTCAGCGATTCTCAGCGCGATTGCATGCGCGCCGTGAGGGTGCAATGCTGCATCTAGCAAGAAAGGTCATGTCATGCGGCTCGACGATTATCGAAGCAGCGACAATATAAGCGACCAGCGCGGGCAGAGCTTCGGCGGTGGGGGCGGCTTCGGCGGTGGGGGTGGCGGTCTTGGCCTGATCCTGAGCCTGGTCGGCAGCAAGTTCGGCATCGTCGGCATACTCGTGGTGCTGGCCGGAGCTTGGGCGCTGGGCCTGCTCGGCGGCGGGGGCGGGCAGCAGGTCGTGTCAAATCCTACGCAGACTTCGGCGCCCGGCACCGGCAAGGGTTGCGAGGCCAATCAGGCGAGCAAATTCTCGTGCCAGGTCCTTGCCTCCACCGAAGATACGTGGAGCAAGCTCTATGCCCAGGCTGGGCAGCGCTATCAGCCGGCGACGCTGACATTCTATTCGGGGCGAGGCCAATCGGGATGCGGCGCGGCGCAATCGGCGATGGGGCCCTTCTACTGCCCGACCGATAACGGCATCTATCTCGATACCGACTTTTTTTCAGAGCTCTCACAGCGTTTCGGCGCGGCGGGCGATTTCGCGCAAGCCTATGTCATCGCGCACGAGGTCGGCCATCACGTCCAGACGATCAACGGCACGTCTAAGCAGGTTCGCGCCGCGCAATCGCGTGTGTCGGAAGTCGAAGGCAATGCGCTGCAGGTGCGGATGGAACTGCAGGCCGATTGCTATGCGGGGGTATGGGCCGCGAACAATCGCGACCGATTGGAACCCGGCGATGTCGAGGAAGGGCTGCGCGCGGCGCAGGCGATCGGCGACGATACGCTGCAAAAGCAGGCGCAGGGGCGCGTCGTGCCCGAAAGCTTCACCCATGGCAGCGCGGCGCAGCGCATGCAGTGGCTGCGCAAGGGTCTCGAGAGCGGCAACCCTGCGGCCTGCGACACTTTCTCGGGCGCGTAGACGCTATGCGGATCGGGATCGTCGCGCCGAGTTGTACGCTCGATCCAGAACTGCCCGAACGGCTGACGGCGATTGCCGGTGCGCGGGCGGAGTTGGTTTTTCATCCGCAATGCTTTCTTTCCGAGGGTCATTTCGCTGGTCCGGATGAGGCGCGGCGAGATGCGCTGATCGAAGTCGCCAACGATCCTTCGCTCGATGCCGTGTGGTTCGCGCGCGGCGGCTATGGCGCGTGCCGCGTCGCCGAAGCCGCGATCAAGGCGATGGGTGAGGCCGCGCGCGCCAAGAAATGGCTCGGCTATAGCGATGCGGGTTTTCTGCTTGCCGGCCTCTATGCACGCGGCTTTAGCGACGTCGCGCACGGCCCGATGCCTTCCGATCTCAAACGCGACGGCGGGGAAGCGGCGGTGCAGCGTGCGCTCGACTGGCTGATCGATGGCCGTACCGATGTTCAGCCCGAGGGCGACAGCGAAGGCATTGCGCTATCGCCGCCGCTGACGGGTGGCGCGCGCAAACAGGCCGCGTTCAATTTGACGGTGCTCAGCCAGCTGCTCGGCACGTCGCTGCAGCCGGACCTCACCGATCATGTCCTGATGATCGAAGAGATCGGCGAATATATGTATCGCATCGACCGCAGCCTCTTTCACCTGACCTCCAATCCCGGCATTCGTGGTGTCGCTGGGATCAAGCTCGGGCGCTGCAGCGGCATCCCTGAAAACGAGCCGGATTTTGGGCAAGATGAAGAGAGCGTGTGCCGCTACTGGTGCGAGCGTTCGGGGATCGCCTACTTGGGCCGCGCCGATATCGGCCATGATGCCGATAACAAGGTGGTGGTGTTCGGCGCCTAGCCGTCGCTCAGCCGCTCGATGTCAGCGCCTACCGCCGACAGCTTCTCCTCAAGCCGCTCATAGCCGCGATCGAGGTGGTAGACACGGTTGACCTGCGTTTCGCCCTCTGCCGCAAGCCCCGCGATGATGAGAGACATCGAAGCGCGCAGGTCGGTCGCCATGGTTTGCGCGCCCGTCAGGCGATCGACGCCGCGGACGACTGCCGTGCGGCCCTTGACCTGAATGTCTGCCCCCATCCGCGCCAGCTCGGGGACGTGCATGTAGCGGTTCTCGAAGATCGTTTCGGTCAGCACGCTTGCCCCGTCGGCGCGGGTGAGCATCGCCATGAATTGCGCTTGCATGTCGGTCGCGAAGCCGGGGAAGGGCGCAGTCGACAGATTCAACGGCTTGAGAGCACCATCGCCGGAGACGGTGATGCCGCGCTTATGCTCGGTGACGGTCAGCCCCGCTTCGCGCAGCGCGGAAAGCGTCGCCTGCATATCGCTTGGCCGGGCGCCCCTCAGGTCGACCTCGCCCCCGGCAATACCCACCGCGCAGGCGTAGGACCCCGCTTCGATGCGGTCGGCCATCACCTGATAGGTCGCGCCGTGGAGGCGATCGACACCCTCGATCGTCAACGTCTCGGTGCCGATCCCGTCGATGCTCACACCCATCGCCACCAGCAGATTGCACAGATCGACGATCTCGGGCTCGCGCGCGGCATTCTCGATGATGCACGTTCCCTTGGCGCGAGCGGCGGCCATCAGCGCATTCTCGGTCGCACCGACCGAAACCACTGGGAAGATGATCCGCCCACCGGGCAACCGCCCGCCCTTGGCGCGGGCGGTAACATAGCCGCTGGTCGTCTCCATCTCCGCGCCGAAGGCTTCGAGCGCGCGCAGATGCAGATCGATCGGGCGGTTGCCGATCGCGCAGCCGCCTGGAAGCGAAACCGTCGCCTCGCCCGCGCGGGCCAGCAGCGGCCCGAGCACGAGGATCGAGGCGCGCATCTTGCGGACGATATCGTAGGGCGCGAGCGTTGCAGTTACGCGGCCCGCGCGCATCGTCATGACGCGTCCGAAATCCTCCGGTCGCGCGCCTTCGATCATCGTCGAGCAACCGAGCTGGTTGAGGAGATGGCCGAAGCTGTCGACGTCGGCGAGACGCGGCAGATTGCGGAGCGTCAGCGGTTCGTCGGTAAGCAGTGCGCACGGCATCAGCGTCAGCGCGCTGTTCTTCGCCCCCGAAATTGGAATCTGTCCCTTGAGCGTATTGCCGCCGCGAATGACGATGCGATCCATCGCCCGCGCTTTAGCGGCTTGCGAACCGGCGGCAAGCGGCTACGCTAGCGACCGATGAGCTTCGATTGGAACGCGATCGCCGCCGAAGTCAGCGGCCCCAACGCCTTCTTCTGGGCGCTTGGCGCTTATGTCTCGATGATCCTCACCGAACGTGCGATGCACCTATTCCAGGAGCGCGTTCACTGGAACGAGGCCGATGCCCGCGCCAATGTCCGCAACAGCATGGTCACCGCTGTCGGCGACGCGTTCATCGGCGGCCCGCTGTTCGTCGCCATCTATCTGCTGGTGTACGAAAACTTCCGGCTGTTCAACATTCCCTACCTCTGGTGGGGCTGGGTCGCGGCGTTCCTGCTCAACGATCTGGCATATTATACCGATCACCGGGTGGCGCACCGCACTGGCTTTTTCTGGGCGATCCACACCGCGCATCACAGCTCGCAAGAGATGAACCTGACGGTCTCAGCGCGCGGATCGATCGCCGGACTGGCGGGGACGATGTCGCCATTTTACTTCATCCTTTGCGCAGGCATGGGGGTGCCGTTCCCGATGTTCATCGCCGCTAAATTCTTCGGCAACCAATGGGGTCAGTTCAATCACACCCGGCTGATCCGGAAGATGGGCGTGCTCGACGAGATTCTCGCGACCCCCGCAAACCACCGCGTCCATCACGGCACCGAGCCGAAATATCTCGACCGCAACTACGGGCAGGTGCTGATCCTGTGGGATCGGCTGTTCGGCACCTTCCAACGTGAGGAGGAAGAGCCGACCTTCGGCCTTGTCAAACAGATGGAAAGCTATCGTATCTGGGACATCCAGACTTGGGGGCCGCGTCTGCTATGGGCCGATGTCCGGCGCGCCGACCGCTGGGGCGACAAATTGCGCTACCTCGTCATGCCGCCTGGCTGGAAGCATGACGGCTGCCCGTTGACGAGCGAACAAATCCGCGCGGGCGTTCCCGGCTGCATCGCCGGTCACCCGGTGAGCGCCGCCTCGAGCTGAGCGAGCCGCTCCTTCCCCCAATACATCTCGCCGCTGACGAAGAAGGTCGGGATGCCGAATGCGCCTCGCGCAACCGCAGCTTCGGTGGTGGCGACGAGTTCCGCCTTGACGTCGGGATCGGCGGCGAGCGCGATCAGCCTCGCCCCGTCAACGCCGGCCGCATTCAGGCAGGCGATCATCGCTTCCGGGTCGCCGAGATCGAGGCCCTCTTCCCAAGTTCCAGCCATCAGCGCTTCGGTTGCAGGCATCAGCACGCCCTCGCGCTTGGCTGCGGTCAGCGCGCGCATCGCGGTGAGCGAATTGGGCGGGAAATGCGGGTTCATTCGAAATTTGCCGAGGCCGTGCGCTTCGATGAAGCGCCTGAACTCGAGTTGCTCATAGGCCAGCTTTGCGGGCGCGTCGGCGTAGCGAAGCATCGGCGCACGATTGCCCGTCGCTTTGAACAACCCGCCGAGCAAGATTGGGACGTAAATTGCCTCGGCGCCCGTGCGCGCGCAAATCTCGGGGATCACTCGGTGGGCGAGGTAACCGTTGGGCCCGCCAACATCGAAAAGAAACTCGAACGTCTTCGCCATGCCGCGCCTCCCCGCCGTGGCGAGGAGGTTAGCGAATAGCCGGACGGCGATCTATAGGCTCGCGCGGAGCATCCACGCATTCTCTTCATGCGCGCCGATGCGAGCGATGAGCATATCGTTGGTGAACATGTCGTCATGCTCTTCCGCCAGTTCGGCGAACTCCTGCATGCGTTTGGCGACCGTCTCGTTATCGGCGACAAGCTCCTTGATCATCTCCTCGGTCGATTTGTGCGGTGTGTCGGCGTCGATCACGGTCAGCGTGCGGAACGCCTCGAAGCCCGTCGGCGCCAGCTGCCCGAGCGCGCGGATCCGCTCCGCCATCGCATCGGCGGCCTGATGCAATTCGTTATATTGCGCGTCGGTCAACTTATGGAGGCCATAGAAATTGGGCCCCTGCACGTTCCAGTGCACGCCAAGCGTCTTGGCGTAGAGGAAATAGCTGTCGGCCACCGCTTTGGCCAATGCCTCGGCAACCGCGACGCGGTCGCCTTGCTCGACCGAGATGTCGGCCCCGCGGCCATCATCGACGGCGCTGGCTTTTGTCGGACTCTTTTTCTGCGTGGCCATGCTTTGCTCCTTTTTCGTGCGTTCGCCGCCCCTAACGAGCGGAAGCATTGGCGGTTCCCTTGCAAAGGCGCGCGGCCTTGGCGATGACGGGGAATGGCTGGAGCGCGGTGGCAATTCTGGGTCGATCGCGGCGGCACCTTCACCGACGTCATCGCCATCGACCCCGATGGCGAGATGCGCACCGCCAAGCTGCTCTCCGAAAACCCGGAACGCTATGATGATGCCGCGATCGCCGCGATCCGCGAGCTGACCGGCGCGGGAGACGGACCGCTGCCAGCGCTCTCGCTACGCATCGGCACGACCATCGCGACCAACGCACTGCTCGAGCGCAAGGGAGAGCCGGTGGTCCTCGCGATCACCCGCGGCTTCGGCGATGCGCTGATCATCGGCACACAGGACCGTCCCGACATTTTCGCGAAGCAGATCGTCCTGCCGCCGCCGCTTTTTGCGCGCGTAGTCGAGATTGACGAGCGGACGCTCGCCGATGGCACGATCGAGCGCGCGCTCGACACAGAGGCAGCGCGCGATCGCCTGCAAGCGGCCCATGACGATGGCCTTCACGCCGTCGCCATCGTCCTGATGCATGGCTATCGCTACCCCGCGCATGAGACCGCGCTGGCAATGATCGCTCGTGAGATCGGCTTCACGCAGATCTCGGTCAGCCACGAAATCGCGCCGTTGATCAAGCTGGTGGGCCGTGGCGATACCAGTGTCGCCGACGCCTATCTCTCGCCCGTGCTGCGCCGCTATGTGGCGGGGCTCGAAGTCGCGCTGGGCGGTGAGGCGCAAACGCTGTTCATGCAATCGAATGGGGGGCTGGCGAGCGGAGCGGCGTTTCACGGCAAGGACGCGATCCTCTCCGGCCCCGCGGGCGGTATTGTCGGCATGGCGGAAACCGCGCGCGCGGCGGGGTTCGATCGGGTGATCGGCTTCGACATGGGTGGGACCTCGACCGACGTTTCGCATTATGCCGGCGAATATGAGCGCGAGACCGAAACGCGCGTCGCGGGTGCGCGGATCAGGGCGCCGATGCTCAGGATCGATACTGTCGCGGCGGGGGGCGGATCGATCTGCGGCTATGATGGGTCGCGCTTTACCGTCGGTCCGCATTCGGCGGGAGCGGTGCCCGGGCCGGCCTGCTACCGCCGCGGGGGGCCGCTGACCGTTACCGATTGCAACGTCATGCTCGGAAAGATTCAACCGCGCCACTTTCCATCGCTGTTCGGGCCGAACGGCGACGCGCCGCTCGATGCCGATGTGGTTCGTGAACGCTTCGCTGCGCTCGACACCGGATTGACGTCTGAGGCAGCTGCGGAGGGCTTCGTTGCCATCGCCGTCGCCAATATGGCCAACGCGATCAAGCGCGTCTCGATCGCGCGCGGGCACGATGTCTCGCGCTACACGCTCGCCTGCTTCGGCGGCGCGGGCGGTCAGCACGCCTGCCTCGTCGCCGACGCGCTGGGGATCACGCGCGCGATGATCCACCCGCTCGGCGGCATACTTTCCGCCTACGGCATGGGCCTCGCCGACCGCCGCGTGTTGCGTGAACGCACGCTGGGCCTGGCGATCGACGATCCGGCGGTAGCGGCCGAAGTCGAAGCACTGGCGCGCGAAGCCGAGGCGGCTTTGGTGGCGCAGGGCCTCGATGCGGGCGCGGTCGCTTCGGAGAAACATCTCTTCCTCCGCCACGCCGGCACCGAAAGCACGATCCCTGTCGCCTGGGACAGCACCCAAGCGATGCGCGCTGGCTTTGCCGAGCGGTATCGCGCGCAATTCGGTTTCGAGAGCGATGAGGCGCTGGTCATCGACATGGCGCAGGCGGAGGCGGTTGCACGCGGTGCGAGCGTCGTTGTCCCGGTCGATCTGCCGCAGGTCTCTGCTCCGTCGCTTGAGATCGTCCAGACATATATGGCGGGCGAGCCGCGCGAAACGCCGCTCTATGACCGCGCAAAGCTGGCGGCGGGCTTCACTACGGACGGCCCGGCCATCGTCGTCGATCAGGTTTCGACAACGGTGGTCGAGCCCGGGTGGCGGCTCACCGTCGATGCCGATGGCAATCTGATCCTCGAACGCCACGTCGCCCTCGCGCGCAGCGAGGATGCCGCCGACCCTGTCCGCCTCGAAATCTTCAATGGGCTGTTCATGGGATTGGCCGAGGAGATGGGCGCGGCACTGCGGCACAGTGCGATCTCGGTCAACATCCGCGAACGGCTCGATTTCTCGTGCGCGATCTTCGATGCGGAGGGCAGCCTCGTCGCCAACGCGCCGCATATGCCCGTCCATCTCGGATCGATGGGCGAAAGCGTTCGCGTCATCCTCGCGCGGCGCCGCGGCGAAATGCGCACAGGAGACGTCTTCGCGCTCAACGCGCCCTATGACGGCGGCACGCATCTGCCCGACATCACCGTTATCATGCCCGTCTTCGTCGATGGCGAGCGCGAGCCGCGCTTCTTCACCGCCGCGCGCGGGCACCATGCCGATATCGGCGGCATCTCTCCCGGATCGATGCCGCCGGGAAGCCTTAGCCTCGATGAAGAAGGCGTTGTCTTCGACAATGTCCGCATCGCCCGGGACGGAGCATTTCTCGAAGACGAGATTCGCGCTATCCTTGGGAGTGGCGAATGGCCTTCGCGCAATCCCGATCTGAACGTCGCGGATCTGAAAGCGCAGGTCGCGGCCTGCGCCAAGGGCGGGGCGGGACTCGCGGCAATGTCCGCGCAATATGGCACCGCGAACGTCTCAGCGATGATGGCGGAAATACAGTCCTATTCGGAAGGCGCCGTGCGCCGCCTGATCGCGCGGCTTGATGAAGGCGCGTTTCACTATGCGATGGACGATGGCAGCGTTGTCGCGGTCACGGTGACGATCGACCGCGAGGCGCTGACCGCGACATTCGATTTCACCGGCAGCAGCGCGCAACATTCCGGCAATTTCAACGCCCCGCTCCCCGTGGTGCGCGCGGCGGTGCTCTATGTCGTGCGTCTGCTCGTCGATGAGGCGGTGCCGATGAACGAAGGCTGCCTGCGTCCGGTCCGGATCATCGTGCCCGAAGGCTCGATGCTGTCGCCGCGCTATCCCGCTGCCGTGGTTGCGGGCAATGTCGAAACCAGCCAGGTCATCACCGATGCCATTCTCGGCGCGCTGGGAGCAATGGCGGGCAGCCAGGGGACGATGAACAATTTTACTTTCGGCAACGTGCGCCACCAATATTACGAAACAATCGCAGGCGGCGCGGGGGCAGGGCCGGGGTTCGACGGCGCCAGTGCGGTGCAAACGCACATGACCAATTCGCGCCTGACCGATCCGGAAATATTGGAGACGCGTTTCCCGGTCGTGCTTCAAGATTTCGCGATCCGCCGCGGCTCGGGCGGGGCAGGCGCGACCCGTGGCGGTGACGGCGTCGTGCGGCGCGTCCGGTTTCTCGAAGCGATGGAGGCAGGAATATTGTCGAACCGCCGAGAGGTGCCGCCGTTTGGCCTCGCTGGCGGCAGGGACGGGGCGTGCGGCACCAACCGCGTCGAGCGCGCCGACGGTCGGGTGGAGGCGCTCCCCGCAGTCGCCGCGGCTCGGATGCAACCGGGCGACGTGTTCGTCATCGAAACGCCGGGGGCCGGAGGGTGTGGCGATCCTCTTCCGTCGGGGGAGGATTGAATGCTCGTTCTATCCGGCATCGCGGTCGTCGCGCTCGGCTTTCTGTTCCGGTTCAATCCGCTGCTGGTGATCGCGGCATCGGCGCTCGTCACCGGCGTTGCGGCGGGGCTCGATATCGCGGCGATCGTCGCCGCCTTCGGCAAGGCGTTCAACGACGCACGCTATGTCAGTTTGATCTGGGTGGTGCTGCCGGTGATCGGGCTGCTCGAACGCTTCGGGTTGCAGGAGCGCGCGCGCATGCTCATCGCCCGCCTCAAGGGGGCGACGACCGGGCGGCTGCTGATCGGTTATCTCCTCATTCGCCAGGTCATGTCGGCGCTTGGGCTGACCTCTGTCGCCGGCCATGCCCAGACCGTCCGTCCCCTCGTCGCGCCGATGGCCGAGGCTGCCGCGGAGCGCCAACTCGGGCGTCCGCCGCCCGAAACGATCAAATCCTACGCCGCAGCGACCGACAATGTCGGCCTCTTCTTCGGCGAGGATATCTTCATCGCCATCGGATCGATCCTGCTGATGAAGGGCACGCTCGAACAGTTCGGCATCATTCTCAGCCCGTTCGAGCTGTCGGTATGGGCGATCCCAACCGCGATCGCCGCATTCATCATCCACAGTTTTAGACTGTGGCGGCTCGACCGCCGGCTTGGCCGCCGATGATCACGCTCGCCTGGGCCTATACCGTCGGCGGCGCGATCTTCGCGGCGTGGGCCGTGCTGAGCGCGCTCGACAAGACCAACCCGAAACGCTTCGGCAATGCCGGTTTTTGGGGGCTGGTGGCTGTCAGCTTCCTCGCGGGCGACCAGCTCGGCGATATGGGCAACGGGCTGCTGGTGATTGCGCTGGTCGCGATCGCGGGCACCGGGCGGATGGGGCGCGGCGCAGCGACCTCGACGCCGGAGCAGCGTGCCGTCGAGGCGGAACGACGCGGCAACAGGCTGTTCGGGCTCGCACTCGTCATCCCGCTCTGCGCTTTGGGCGGCACCTTCGCCTTTCCCGCGCTTCCGGGGCTGGTCGATCCTAAACAGGTGACGCTGATCTCGCTGGTCCTCGGCGTCGTCGTCGCGCTCGCGATCGGCTATGCTTGGCTGCGGCCCAAGGCGATCGTCCCGTTTCAGGAAGGGCGGCGGCTGATGGATTCGGTCGGCTGGGCGGGCATCTTGCCGCAGATGCTCGCCAGCCTCGGCGCGGTCTTCGCGCTCGCAGGCGTGGGCGAAGTCGTCGGCGGTCTCGCGGGAAGGGCGATCCCCGATGACAGTCTATTCGGCGCGGTTCTCGTCTTTGCGCTCGGCATGGCGTTGTTCACGATGATCATGGGCAATGCCTTTGCCGCTTTCCCGGTGATGGCGGCGGCGATCGCGGTGCCGCTGCTGATCCGCGAATATGGCGGCGATCCCGCGATCGTCTGCGCGATCGGCATGCTCGCCGGCTTTTGCGGCACGCTGATGACGCCGATGGCGGCGAACTTCAACATGGTGCCGGCGGCCTTGCTCGAGCTCAAGGACAAGAACGGCGTCATCAAGGCGCAGGTGGGGACGGCGCTGCCACTGCTCGCGGTCAACATCGCGCTGATCTACTTTCTGGCCTTCAGATGACGCTGACTGCCGATCTCGCGGCTCGTTTTGCCGATCTCACGCTTGGCCATGTCGGCCGAGAATATCCGCATAAGCTCGATCATGTCATGGCCGGGCCGCAAGACGTGCTCAGCCCGCGCGCGCTGCACCCGATCTTCTACGGCAGCTTCGATTGGCACAGCTGCGTCCACGGCTGGTGGCAATTGCTGACGATCGCGCGGCTGTTTCCCGATTTGCCCCAGTCGGCGCAAATCCGCGTTCTGGCCGATACAGCCTTCACGCCTGAAAAGGTCGCGGTCGAGCTCGCTTATGTCGACCGTCCCGCTTCGGCCGGGTTCGAGCGGCCCTATGGCTGGGGCTGGCTGCTTGCGCTGCATGGCGAGGCGACGCTGCACAATGCAGACTGGGCGGAAGCACTCGCGCCGCTCGCTCGCGCTTTCGCCGCGCGCTTCGCCGAATTCCTCCCGCGTCTGACCTACCCGATCCGCGTCGGCGCGCATGGCAATTCGGCATTCGCGATGGTGCTCGCGCATGATTGGGCGCTGACGCACGATCCCGCTCTGGCATCCTCAATCGCCAAACGCGCGCAGTACTGGTTCGGCGAAGATCGCGATTGCCAGGCTTGGGAGCCGGCGGGTGACGAGTTCCTCTCTCCCGCGCTGATCGTCGCGCTGCTGATGAGCCGAACCCAGCCGGACTTTCCAGGCTGGTTCGACGCCTTTCTGCCCCGAATCGCGCGCGGCGAGCCCGCGACGCTCCTCACGCCGGCCTTCGTCTCCGATCGCAGCGACGGCAAGATCGTCCATCTCGACGGCCTCAACCTCAGCCGCGCCTGGTGCTGGCGCGCTATCGCCGCCGCGCTCGGTCCCGCGCATCCGGTTTCCACCATCGCCATAGGCGCAGCCGATGGCCACATCGCCGCAAGCCTGCCGCATGTCGCGGGCGATTATATGGGCGAACACTGGCTCGCGAGCTTTGCACTGCTCGCGCTGACCTGACGTTCGTCGCTCGTCGACGCCCGCCCGTCATTCGTCGGCGGACCGTGCCGCCCGTCTAACACACCGCCGCGCACATCGAAGCTGGAATGACGCGAATCAGCCGTTCCTGCATCTCCTCGGTCGTGGCGGGGCCGACCTGCATCCCCCCGAAGCCCCGCCACAGCTAACAAGAAAGGAACCGCTGAAATGTTGCCCCGCCTGACCATCCTTGCCGCCGCCGCTGCCACGCTGGTCGCGACCCCCGCCCTTGCCGGCCCCCGGACGCAGAGCGTCGGCTTCGGCGATCTCAACCTTGCCAGCGCCGAAGGCCGCGCCGCGCTCGATGCCCGTGTCGATCGCGCCGCGCGCAACGTCTGCCAGGTCGGCATCGCCACCGATCTTCCCACCTTCATGGCTTCCAAGACCTGCTATCGCAATTCGGTTTCCGATGCGCGCGATGCTGTTGCCAAGATCGTCTCGAGCCGCGTCGCTCGCGTCGAAGTCGCCTCGCGTTGAGGCGCGAATGTTCGGGGCCGCGAACCCTTAAGCGGCCTCGAATTTGCTCAGTTTCTTATCCACTCGCCCGAATGGCGATAGGCCGGATTGATTTCGCTCTCCGGCAAGGCGCCCGGCAGATAACGCCGGTCCGACGCGACTGACCGCTTTGGCGCGATCGCCGCCACGGCAGTCACTGGCGCACTCACGACATCCTTAGCAAAAGCTCCCGGGTCCGCTGTCTGCGGGAATAGCAGAGGCCCGCTTGCCGCCATCTGCACCGCCGGCAGCGGCAGCTTCGCGCGTGGTCCCGGCATCGGCTCGCGCCCCGAATAGGCGGCGTGAAAGGATCGCGGCTCACCCGCGCCCCCCGGCAGACGGTAAAAGATGTGCGCGCCGAAGATGCCCGTTGGTGTCAGCGTCCGTCCCCATGATGGCGAGACCGCGAGCGTATGGTAATTGGTCGCGAGGCCGACCGGCGCGAACACCGATCCCGAAAGCGCCGCCGCCGCCACCCGCCGCGCGCGCAGCCACGGCGCCGCCATCGGCTTGCGCGCCAGCGCCCCGTCGCAGCCGAAGGTGAACTGGCAGAGCGTGTCGTTGCGCTCGGTGCCCTGATAAACGACATCGCAGACGGTGTTGGGATAAGCGGGATGGCGGACACGGTTGATGACGACCTGCGCCACCGCGCGCTGTCCGTCATCGGGTTCGTTCGCTGCTTCGTAATAGATCGCCGCGGTCAGGCACATCAGCGCGCGCAGATTGTCGGTCGGCGTGCGCCCTTGAAAAACATAGGGTGTGGCGGCCACCCCAATCGCAAACTGCGACGGCGGCACGAACGGCTCGGCATCGGCGGTCGCGAAGGGCGACAGCGTTGCCGGATCGAAAACCGGAGCCATGCCGATGCCGAGTACGGTCGCAAGATCGTCGCTGCCCTCGAGTGGCTTGGGCGCATCGAGTGCGATCGTCAGTGATGAGGCCGTGGGCCGAGTCGCCCAGAGCGGCATCACCCAGAATCCCGCAGCGGCGACCGCGCTGGCGAGCAGCGCGCGATGTGCACGTACGCGGCGCTTGTTCCGGTCGCGATGGATCCTGATTTTCGTCACGGTTCGCCTGTCCAAGCCCCGTGCACCGAATAGTATGCGCGGCGTTAAGGAGGAAGCGGCAATGATGGTGAATGCGCACCGCTGCTTCCCTTCATGGGACAGCCTCGCTAACCGCCGCGTTTCGACACTTTCGGAGCCCTTCATGACCGAACCGTTGCGCATAGCCATTGCCGGATTGGGCACGGTCGGCGTCGGCGTGTTGCGTTTGCTCGCGGCCAACCGCGATCTCATTGCGCGGCGCGCGGGGCGGCCGATCCAGGTCGTCGCGGTCTCGGCGCGCGAGCGGGGGCGCAACCGCGGCGTCGATTTGGACGGGCTCGATTGGGAAAGCGATGCGACCGCGCTCGCGGGGCTCGCTCAGGCCGATGTCGTCGTCGAGGCGATGGGCGGCGCAGAAGGCCCAGCCTTCGCGCTCGCGCAGGCGACGATCGCCGCGAACAAGCCGTTCGTCACCGCCAACAAAGCGATGATCGCGCATCACGGCGTCGAACTCGCCGACATGGCGGAGGCGAAGGGCGTTGCGCTTAAGTACGAAGCTGCGGTCGCGGGCGGCGTGCCCGTCATCAAGGGGCTACGCGAAGGCGCCGCCGCCAACGCGATCGCGCGCGTCTATGGCATCCTCAACGGCACCTGCAATTACATCCTGACGACGATGGAGGCGGAAGGGCGGGACTTCGCCGACGTCCTCAAGGACGCGCAGGACATGGGCTATGCAGAGGCCGATCCGGCGTTCGATATCGATGGTGTCGATGCCGCGCACAAGCTTGCCATCCTCGCCTCGCTCTGCTTCGGGACACGGCTCGATTTCGGCACTGTCGCCGTAGCGGGAATTCGCGACGTGCTCGCCGCCGACATCGCCCAGGCGCGGACACTCGGCTTCCGCGTCCGCCTCGTCGGGCTGGCGGAAGCGGACGAGGACGGGCTGTTCCAGCGCGTCCATCCATGCCTCGTGCCCGAGGCGCACCCCCTCGCGCATGTCGCAGGCGCGATGAACGCGGTGGTGGCGGAAGGTGACTTCGTCGGGCGGCTGTTCTTTGAGGGCCGCGGCGCAGGGGAGGGGCCGACTGCGAGCGCGATCGTCGCCGACCTGATCGATATCGCGCGCGGTGAAACCGGCCCCGCCTTTGCAATGCCGGTCGCCAAGCTTGCGGCGACCGCCCCCGCCGACGCCGGCCGCCGCAGCGGTCGCGCCTATCTTCGCCTGAGCGTCGCCGACAAGGTCGGTGTGCTCGCCGAGATCACCGCCGCGATGCGCGATGCCGGCGTTTCGATCGAAAGTCTGATCCAGCGCGGCGAAGCGCCCAATGGCGGGGTGCTGGTGGCGATGACCACGCATGAAGGCCCCGAAGGCGCGGTGACGGCGGCGCTCTCGGCGCTTGCCGATTCGCCCAGCCTCACCGCGCCTGCCATGATGATGCCGATCTTGGACGTCTAAACACTGAACGATCCGCTCATCCCGAGCGAGGACCAGAACCTGTCGTCATGCCGATGAACGTCTCGGCTCCGCTCGACGCGCCCCTTCGACTTCGCTCAGGGCGAGCGGGTGGATGAAAACTGGCGCTTCGCCCTCCCCCAGCCACGCTTCACCGCGAGTTCACTCGAAGTTCACGGCCTCCACGCTAGCCATGCGCGCATGGAGTTGAACAGGCGGGGCTTTATCGCGGCGACAGCCGCGCTCGCGGCGTGGCCGAATGCCGCGCGCGCGGAGACTGACCGGCTGGTAGCGACCGCCAAGCGCGAGCTCGAGCGACTCGGCAACCGCGTCTGGCTGAAGGACAAGGTCGCGATCGCCGATTTCAGCGCGCCGTCACGCGATCCGCGCTTCGCCATCCTCGACATGACGAACGGCACCACCACCCGCTTCCTCGTCGCGCATGGCAGGGGTTCCGATCCCGATCATCTCGGCTGGCTTCAGAGCTTTTCAAACAGCTACGGTTCGCTCGCCACTTCGCGCGGAGCCTATCTCACGCACACTTGGTATAATGGCAAATACGGCACTTCGATGCGGCTGACTGGGCTCGATCGCGACAATAGCGAAGCGGAAGCCCGCGCCATCGTCGTCCACGGCGCCTGGTATGCCAACCCTGCGATGATTGACGAATGGGGCAAGCTCGGCCGCAGCGAAGGTTGCTTCGCGGTCCCCGAAGACAGTTTGTTGGAATTCATCGGGCGATTGGGCCCGGGCCGGCTGCTCTTCGCGGACAAGTTATAAACGCTGTCATATAGCGGTCACACGATCGACACGATTGAGTCTCCGAACCGTCGCCTCGCCGCAACATCGCTCTGCCAAAGCCGCCGCTGACACAAGCGGGGACTGGCGACATGAGCGAGCAATTGGCGAACTTCTATAGCGACGGCGATATCGACACCAACCGATCGAACAATCCGACGCTCGAAGCGCTGGTCGAGCGGCGCTATTCGCGGCGGGGCGCGCTCGTTCGCAGCTTCGCGGTGATGGGCAGCGTCTCGATGGCGGGTTTCCTCACCGCGTGCGGCGATGATGACGGCGCGCCCGAATCGACGATCACCGCCGCCAACGGCCAGACGAGCTCGGGCGCAGTCTTCGCGCTGGCGGCAATGACCGGCGGCGATCCGATCAGCAATATTCAGGTTTCGCAGACCAGCGGGCCCCCCGTCACGATCGAGAATGCCGGCAGCCTCAATGCGAGCTTCGTCGCGCCGAGCGTCGCCGCCAGCACCCCGATCGGCCTGCGCATCGCTGGCACCGGGCAGCGCGGACAGGCCGTCACCGCTGACGTCACCGTCACTGTCGATCCGGCCAAGATCGGCTTTTCGGCGGTGGCGAAAGGGCAGGGCGATACCGTCGTGGTTCCCGCCGGCTATGTCGTGACGATCCTCTACCGACTCGGCGACCCGATCAACGCAGCGACGCCCGCTTATGCCAATAACGGCAGCGACACCAATTTCGCCGCACGCGCGGGCGATCATCACGATGGCATGTATTATTTCGGCTTGGCGGCGAGCGGCAACGCGCCCGATCCGAACAACAGCAGCCGCGGCCTGCTGTGCATCAATCACGAGAATATCACCCAGCGCTATCTCCACCCCAACGGCGCGACCCCCGCGCCGCGCCCGACGACCGAAGTCATCAAGGAAATCGAGGCGCACGGCATCAGCGTGATCGAAGTCTCGCGCAGCGGAACCAACCCGTGGAGCTACAACCAATCATCGGCGCTCAACCGCCGCATCACCCCGCTGACGCCGACGCAGTTGAGCGGCCCTGTGCGTGGGCATCCGCTGGTGCGGACGCGGTTCTCGCCAGACGGCACGGCGGGCCGTGGCACCCTCAACAATTGCGCCAACGGCTTCACCCCCTGGGGCACCTACATCACCTGCGAGGAAAACTGGACGGGCTATTTCCGCCGCGACGCGAGCGATCTGCCGCTGCGCACTCCCAAGCAGCAGGCGGGCCTTGCGCGCTATGGGCGGGGCGCAGCGTCGGGCGGCAATTACAGCTGGACGACCGCGACCGCGACTGACGCGAACGATACGCGCTTTTCCAAGTTCAACATCACCATCGACCCGGCCCAGCCTGCCGACGGCACTGGCGATTTCCGCAACGAAATCAACCAGTTCGGCTATTCGGTCGAAATCGATCCGTACGATCCCGCCTCGGTGCCACGCAAGCGCACCGCGATGGGGCGGATGGCGAAGGAAGGCTGCTGGCCGGGCCGCTTCGTCTCGGGCGTCAAACCCGCCTGGTACATGGGCGACGACGCGGCGGGCGATTATCTCTACAAATTCGTCTCCAACGCCGCTTGGACGCCGTCGGACGCGACCGCCGCCAACCGTATCGCCACCGGCGACAAGTATCTCGACGCTGGCACGCTTTATGTCGCGCGTTTCAACGCCGATGGCAGCGGCGTGTGGCTGCCGCTCGTCTTTGGGCAGGGCAACATCACCGCCGCCAACCCCGCTTATGCCTTCGCCGATCAGGCCGATGTGCTGGTCCACACCCGGCTGGCGGGCGACGCCGCCGGCGCGACACGGATGGACCGGCCCGAATGGACTGCGGTCAACCCCGGCAATGGTGAGGTCTATCTGACGCTTACCAACGGCCCGACGCGCAACGGCACGACGCTTCCGACCGATGCCGCCAACCCGCGCGTCTATGTCGATCCGCCCAGCACGACGCGGTCGAACCGCAACGGTCACATCATCCGCCTGCGCGAGGCCAATGACAGCACCGAAGCGCTGACCTTCCGCTGGGATATTTACCTGTTCGCCTCGGGTGCCGATCTCGACGCGACCAACATCAATCTGTCGGGCCTCGACGCCACCAATGACCTGTCGAGTCCCGACGGGCTGTGGTTCTCGCGGCCGCAGAACGCCGGGGGGCTGGTCTCGCCTCTGCTTTGGATTCAGACCGACGATGGCGCCTTCACCGATGTCACCAATTGCATGATGCTCGTCGGCCAGCCGGGCGCTGTCGGCGACGGCGGGACTAAGACCATCACCAACACCAATGCCGCGGGCGTCCAGCAGCAACAGGCGACGATCCAGGGTGCGAACCCGGGCGTCCGGCTCAAGCGCTTCCTTGTCGGTCCGAAGGAGTGCGAAATCACCGGCATCGATTCGACGCCCGACGGAAAGACGCTGTTTGTCAACATCCAGCACCCGGGCGAAGATACGGCGACGGGCTTCCCCAACACCTTCCCCTCCAACTGGCC
>CBDUBW010000018.1:0-21937 GCA_965365485.1 uncultured Aquisediminimonas sp. | reverse complement strand
GCTCCTTCGACCGCGATTACCGGCTGGACGGTCGCCGCCAATTCGGTCGACTATATCGGCTCCTACTGGACCGCTTCGAATGGCGTGCGCAGCATCGACCTGGCAGGAAACGATGCCGGAACGTTGACGCAAACGCTCAGCACGGTCGCCAACGCGCTTTACACCGTGACGTTCGACCTGTGGGCGAATGACGACAATGGCAGCTACCCGCGCAATGTCTTCGTGAATGTGGGCGGCAGCGATCTCACTTTTTCAAGCCCTGGGGGCGGCACGAAGGCCGCACCGGCCTGGACGTCGCAAACGTTTCAGTTCACCGCGGCGGGATCAAGCACGGTCTTAAGCTTTCGGGCTGATCCTGTGAGTTCTGCGGCAATCGGAAATCCCGATTTCGATGCCTTCGGCCCCGCAATCGACAACGTCTCAGTGCTGGGCGCCGTTCCCGAACCCGCGACGTGGGCGATGATGATTGTGGGGTTCGGCTTCATCGGCGCCGCCCTACGTCGTCGTGCCAAGCCAGTGCTGACGAACATCAGTTTCGCCTGACTTTCCTCATCTGCATTTAAAGAGGCGGCTTCGGCCGCCTTTTTTCTTGTAGGCAACACTGTATTGCAAGACTAATACAGCATCGCTACAGCGGACGGAGCAGGAGGGCGGGCGATGTATAGCGAGAGTGATTTGGAAAGCGCGGTGGCGGCAGGAGTCATCACGCCGCAGGCCGCTTCGGCACTACGCGCGCATGTCGCGGCGCAGCGGGCGACGCCCGCAGTCGATGAAGAGAGTTTCCGCCTGTTGACCGGTTTCAACGATATCTTCGTCTTCATCGCCGGCGTCCTGCTGCTCGTCGGCGCGGCCTGGCTTGGCGGAAGCGTTCATCCGGCCGCCGGGGCGGGACTGGTTGCTGCCCTGGCCTGGGGCCTGGCCGAATATTTTACCCGTGTCCGAAGAATGGCGTTGCCGAGCATCCTTTTCCTGCTTGCGTTCGTCGGCGGCGTCTTCGGTTTCGTGACGGGCGTGCTCGGCGTCGATGGTGATCGATCCGAGGAGGTCGAGGCGCTGCTGATCGCCGCGAGTGCGGCAGTCGCGGCCGGCGCGGCAACGCTGCACTGGCGCCGCTTCAAGGTGCCGATCACGATCGCGGCGGGGGTTGCGGCGCTC
This sequence comes from uncultured Aquisediminimonas sp., assembly GCA_965365485.1. Lineage (GTDB taxonomy): Bacteria > Pseudomonadota > Alphaproteobacteria > Sphingomonadales > Sphingomonadaceae > Aquisediminimonas. The sequence continues at coordinate 20,782 of CBDUBW010000018.1, read as the reverse complement.
GCGGCGACCGCGCTCGCGCTGGTCGCGGCGGCAGTTCCCGGGATCGAAGAGAGGATCCTGCCGCTCGTCTTCGTCATCGGCCTTGCCATCTTCGGTTTCGCGATGTGGTGGGACATGTCGGATACGCAGCGCCAAACGCGGCGCTCCGACGTCGCTTTCTGGCTGCACTTGCTGGCTGCGCCGATGATCGTTCATCCGATCTTCTGGGCGCTCGGGCTGCTCGACAATGCGCCGGGGGTGGGTGAGGCCTTTGTCGTGATCGCGGTCTATATCGCGATGGGATTGATAGCGCTTGCGATCGACAGGCGTGCGCTGCTCGTCTCGGCGCTCGGCTATGTGCTCTACGCGATCGGAACGCTTTTCAGCGAATTCGGCGCCGTAAGCCTCAACGTCGCGCTGACTGCGTTCGTGATCGGATCGGCGCTGCTGCTGCTCTCCGCCTTCTGGCACAAGGCGCGCGCGGCTGTGCTGGGATGGATACCGCCCAAGATCAGTGCGCGGCTCCCGGCTTATGTTTAACTCCTCCCTTCTTGAAGGGGAGGTGGCACGGCGAAGCCGTGACGGAGAGTCTTGGGCGGACGGCCCCCTCCGTCATCGCTGCCCGAAGCGCAGTTCATCCTGAGCGGCTGGCTTGCCAGCCAGCCGAAGGGCGATGCCACCTCCCCAACGAGTTGGGGAGGAATTGCTTACGCCTGAGCCACCAGCTTCATCAGCCGACGCTCGACAGGCGCGAGCACCGGGCCCAGTTCGTGACCGCGTTTCAGGATCGCGCCCGCCTCGCCGATCAGCGCCCATTGGCCCTGCTTCGTGCGAAGCGCCGGACGTTTTTCGATCCGCAATTCGGGACGTTCGGTGGCGCGGCGGAAGGCGCTGAAAGTAGCGACATCGCGCTCCATCGCGATGGCATAGTCGCGCCAATGCCCGGCGGCGACCATTCGGCCGTAGAGATCGAGGATGCGGGTAAGCTCGCGACGGTCGAAAAAGGTTTGGATGGAAGGCTTGCCGGGAAAGGGCATGACCTCCCCCATGGTCAGGCGCTCTTCGCGTCGGAAGCGGGCTCCTGCGCTTCGCTCAGCGCCGCAATGCGCTTCTGGAGCGACTCGACCTCGCATTTAAGGATTTCGAGCTGCTGCGTCGCCGGATCGAAGCGCTCGCTGCACGTAGTCCCATAGGGGATGAAGCTGCGCTGATACTCCTTGGCGTCGACCAGCGTCTGCCGTGCCGGAATGCCGACCATGGTCGCGCCTTCGGGCACGTCTTTGGTGACGACGGAATTCGCGCCGATCCGCGCGCGCGCGCCGACAGTGATCGGACCCAGCACCTGCGCGCCCGATCCGATGATCGCGCCATCGCCGATCGTCGGATGGCGCTTGCCGGCAACGCCGTCGGCGGGATTGGTGCCGCCGAGGGTGACGCACTGGTAAATGGTCACATCGTCGCCGATCTGTGCGGTCTCCCCGATCACGACAAAGCCGTGATCGATAAAGAAATTGGTGCCGATCTTGGCGCCCGGGTGGATGTCGATCGCGGTCAGCAGTCGCGAAATGTGATTGATCAGCCGCGCGACGAAGAAGAATTCGGCTTCGAACAGCCAGTGCGCGACGCGGTGGAAGGCGAGCGCCCAGGCGCCGGGATAGGTCAGGACTTCCCAGCGCGAACGCGGCGCGGGATCGCGCGACTTCACCGAATCGAGATAAGCGATCAGCCCGTCGAACATTGTCGCCACCCTTGTTGCGCGCTCGGCATCATTTAGGCTCTTCCATTCAGGATTTCCAGCGCGCGGCGGCGGCATCGTCTCCCGATCGCGCCTCGACCCAATGATCGCCGGAAGCGTTGTGCTCCTTTTTCCAGAACGGCGCGTCGGTCTTGAGGCGGTCGATCAGGAAGGCGCATGCCTCAAGCGCAGCCTGGCGGTGCGCGGATGCGGTCGCCACGAATACGATCCGCGCGCCAACCTCGAGCCGACCGATGCGGTGGATGATCGTGGCGCCGAGCAGCTGCCAACGCTCCGCCGCCTCGCGCGCGAGCGCTTCGAGCGCGGCCTGGGTCATTGCCGGATAATGTTCGAGCGTCATCGCGCTGAGCCCGTCGCCACCGCGAACCACACCCGTGAAGCTCGCCACCCCGCCGCCGCCCCGCGCCTCGAGCGCGGCGAGCTCTGCGCCGCTGTCGAAATCCTGTGGCTGGACGGAGACGCGGATCATCCGCCGGTCACGGGCGGGAAGAAGGCGATCTCGCTGGCGCCTGCGATCGGTGCATCCATCCCCGCCATCTGCTGATCGACGGCGACGCGCAGCTTTGCGGCATCGGCAAAAACCGGATAGCGCCGCGCAAGCCATGCCGCGACGTCGCCAGCGGTGCGGACGGTCTCGGGCAGATCGAGCTGTTCCTCGCCGACGCCCGTCGCCTCCGCCACCCACGCGAAATAGAGTATATTGACGGTCAATCGAAGTGCTTCACGCCGACGCGAAGATAATCCCAGCCGGTCACGAGAGTCAGCGCCGCCGCGGCCCACAAGGTCGTTAGCCCAACGGTATGCGGCACGTTGGCGACGACATCGCCGACCGTGACCGTCCATCCGGGCAGTGCCCGTCCGAGGATCAGCGCGCCGAGGCTGATCATCTGGCACGCCGTCTTCCACTTGGCGAGGCGCGATACCGGCAGCGATACGCGCAGCTCGCCCAGAAACTCGCGAAGGCCCGAAACCGCGATTTCGCGGATCAAGATGATCAGCCCCGCAATCACGTGCATGTCGCCGACATAAGGCCCGCGCAGCACGCCCTGCGCCGCCAGCACGAGGATCACCGCCGCGACCATGATCTTGTCGGCGATCGGATCGAGAAAGATGCCAAGCTTCGACACCGTTCCCTGCGCGCGCGCGAGATAGCCGTCGAAATAATCGGTAATACCCATCAGGCAGTAGACGCCGAACGCGAGGCCGTAACCCAATTCCCAATGCGGCCACCACAGCAGCGCCACCAACACCGGCACCGTCAGGATGCGCGACAGCGTCAGCAGATTGGGGATCGACAGCATCGGTCGATCGTTAGAACAATCGCGCGATCACGGAAACCGGATACGCACGATCGTTTCGCGCCGCCCGCAACCATGTTAGGCTGGCGACAAGGGAGACAGCGATGGACGCGAAACTGTTGGTCGGAGTGTTGAGCCTGGCGGTCGCGTCATGTGCGAACACCGTCGCGAGCGGGCCGGGCGACGCGGAGCTTGCCCGCGCGCAACTGCTTGCGCTTGCCGATACGCCGCAAAACGCAACCTTCGAAGGTCTCGAAACCACGCCCAGCCGAAACCGCGCGGTGTGCGGACGCATGACCGATCCCGGCGCCCCCAACACGCCGACGCGCTTCTTCCTCGAGCCTGTCGGCAAACGCGTCCGTCTCGACCCGGCCACCACGCTTCCCGCGACGGGTGATGACGCTGCGATCGCGAACTGCAATAGCGAACGCCGCAAGCGTGTTTCGTACGAAAGCCGCGAGGCCGTCTGCCGTCCTGCCGAGGTGTTGCGACGCGAAGCCCGTTTGCGGGAAAGCTTCGACAGGCGTTTCGAGCGGCTTTGCGGCTAGGCCATCAAAGCGGCGACGAGCGCCTTGACCTTCTTCTGCCGCCATTGCGGCGTCGGCGCGATCAGCCAGTAAGCATCATCGACGGGGCGGGCATTGTCGATCGCGCGCACACGTCCGCTCCGCAGATCGGCTTCGGCGAGCAGATGCGGCACCATTGCGCGGCCAAAGCCTGATGCAGCGGCATCGATCGCGAGGCCGGCATCGGCAACGCGCAGCGCCGCGCCTTCGACCGCCGAGCCTGGCCATGAAATCACCGTCTCCGCAGTCGAATCGGGGGCAGCCACGGTCACGACCGCGCCGGGGGCAATGCACTCCGCTTCAAGGTTCTTCGGGCGCGAGCCGTAGCCAACCGCGAGATCGAGATTGGCCTCGGTGAAATCGAAATTGTCCTCGCTCGCCACCAGCGCGAAGCGCAACTCGGCGTCGGACCGACCATATTCGGCAAGACGCGGCGCGAGCCATTTCGCCGTGAAATCCCGAGGGGCGGCGATGGTCAGCGATTTGGACGATTGCCCCGCTTGCATCGCGCGAACCGATTCCTCGAACTGGAGAAAGCCCGCGCGCAGCGGATCGAGGCCCGCTTCGGCCTCCGGGGTAAGCTCGAGACCCTTGGGTGTCCGCCGGAACAGCACCACGCCGAGTACGTCTTCGAGCGCGCGAATCTGCTGGCCAACCGCCGCGGGCGTGACCGCAAGCTCGTCCGCCGCTCTGGTAAACGACAGATGCCGCGACGCCGCATCGAAGACGCGCATCCCGTTGAGCGGAATATGCGTCCGCTTCATGCCCGCGCGACCGGTGCGCGCAGGTCGAAGCGCGGCACGGCGATGTCGAAGCGCGATCCATCTTCGCCGATCATCGTGTACGAACCGGACATGTCGCCCGACGGCGTCGTCAACGGGCAGCCCGAGACATAGTCGTAGGACTGGCCGGGGCGAATGACGGGCTGATCGCCGACCACGCCTTCGCCTTCGACCAGATGCTGCGCGCCGCGCGCGTCGCGGATCACCCAACGACGGCTGAGCAGTTGCGCGGCTTGATCGCCTTCATTCTCGATGCGGATATGGTACGCCCAGAACCAGCGGCCCTTTTCCACCTCCGACTGTTCTGGAAGGAAATTGACCGAGACGCGAACGATGAAGCCGCGCGTCTCTTCTGCATAGGGGAAGAGCGCCTTCACAGCCCGACCTTGTCCAGCGCCTGATCGAGATCCTCGATCAGATCCCGCGGGTCTTCGAGCCCGACATTGATCCGCAGCATCCCTTCCCCCACGCCCATGATGTCGCGGGCCTCGGCGCCCATATTGTGGTGGGTGCTCGACGCGGGGTGGCACATCAGGCTCTTAGTATCGCCGATATTGTTCGAAATGTCGATGAGCTGGAGGGCATTGAGCAAAGCATGGGCCTGTGGGCGCCCGCCATCGAGCACGAACGAGAAGATCGAACCCGCCGCGTCCATCTGGCTCATCGCCAGATTATGCTGGGGATGGCTCGGCAGGCCGGGGTGAAGCATTTTGGGTACACGACCTTCGAGGAAGCGCCCGACCGTCACAGCGTTCTCGGACTGCCGCCGCGCGCGCAAATCAAGCGTTTCGAGCCCCTTCATCACCACCCAGGCATTGAATGGCGAGAGCGTCGGCCCGGTGTTGCGCTGGAAAGGATGAAGCGTGTTCCAGATGAAATCATGACTTCCGCACACCGCACCCGCGAGCACACGCCCCTGGCCGTCCATCAGTTTGGTTGCGGAGTAAGCGACGATATCGGCCCCGAGTTCCATCGGTCGCTGCAGCGCCGCGGTTGCAAAGGCGTTGTCCACCACCGTGACGATGCCGTATGATTTGGCCAGGCCACAGACGAAGCGCAAATCGACGATGTCGAGCGTCGGATTGGCGGGGGTTTCGAAGAAGAAGACCTTGGTATTGGGGCGGACCGCGGCTTGCCAAGCATCATTGTCGCGGGCGTCGATGACTGTAGTTTCGATCCCGAATTTGGGCAGCAGCGTATCGAGCAGCCAGCGGCACGATCCGAACGCCGCCCGCCCGCCGACGACGTGATCGCCGGTTTGCAGCTGGCAGAGCAGCGCCGCCGTCATCGCGGCCATCCCGGTCGATTGCGCAAGGCAGGCTTCCGCACCCTCGATCAGCGCGACGCGTGCTTCGAGCATCTGCACCGTCGGGTTCTGGAACCGCGAATAGGTCATGCCCTCGGCTTCCTGGGCGAAGCGCGCGGCAACCGTTTCGGCATTGTCGTAGGTATAGCCGGAGGTCAGGAACAGCGCCTCGCTGGTCTCGCCATGCTCACTGCGCCAGGTTCCCCCGCGCACCGCGCGCGTCGCCGGCCGCCAGCGCGAGGCGATCGAGCGGTCGAGGCCGGCTGACTTCTTCATGGCCCGCGCTTTGCAGGGCGCGGGCCCTCGCGGTCAACCCGCGTTTTCGGCCAGCGGAACCAACTTGATTTCGACCCGACGGTTGGCCTGACGACCATTTTCCGTATCGTTATCGGCGACCGGCCTGGTCGATCCGAAGCCTCGCGATGCGACCCGGGCGGGGTTGACGCCTTGCCGCGCCAGATAGCTGCTCACCGCCTGCGCGCGATTCTCTGAAAGCGGGTTGTTGATGGCGTCGTTGCCGGTCGAATCGGTGTGGCCGTAAACGTCGATCAATGTCTTGTCATACTCCGCCAGCGTTGCAGCCACGCGGTCCAGCTGATCCTGAAATTGAGGACGGATGGCATAGCTGTTGGTATCGAAGGTGATGCCTGCCGGCATGATGAGATTGATCTCGTCTCCGACGCGCTGAACATCGATGCCGGTTCCAGCAGTCTGTTCGCGCAGCCTTCTTTCCTGACGATCCATGTAAGTACCGATCGCGACTCCGGCGAGCGCGCCAACGCCTGTGCCGACGATCCGCTCAGTCCGATCGCGGCGACCACCGATCACGTCGCCCGCCAAATAGCCCGCACCGGCGCCGAGCACGCCGCCGATCGCGGCGCGGCTGATCCGCCGGTCTCCCGTCGTGGGATCAGTGGTGCAGGCGGCAAGTGTGCCGGCCGTGGCCATCACCATGAGGAAATGGGGTGTTTTCATATCATGCGTCCCGTCTTGTTATGACTAAGCAGTGCAAACCCCAGCCAGGCGGGCGGGTTCCCGTTCAGCTCAACCGAGCGACGACCGCGTCCCCCATAGCGCGGGTCGTCATTGCCCCTCCGAGGTCCATAGTTCGCGCGCCGCTTTCGAGAACGTCGGCTACCGCCTTCTCTATGCGATCCGCAGCCTCTGCCTGGCCAAGCGAGTAACGCAGCATCATCGCCGCGCTGAGGATCGTCGCCAGCGGGTTGGCCTTGCCTTGTCCGGCAATATCGGGGGCGGAGCCATGGATCGGCTCGTAAAGGCCTTTGCCATGCGCATCGAGCGAAGCGCTCGGCAGCATGCCGATCGAGCCGACGCACATGCTTGCCTGGTCGGAAAGGATGTCGCCGAAAAGGTTGCCGGTGACGATGACGTCGAACTGACCAGGATCGCGTACCAGCTGCATCGCGGCGTTATCGACATACATTTGGCTGAGCGCGACTTCGCGGTAGTCGGCCGCAACCTCGGTGACGACGTCGCGCCAGAGCTGCGACGTTTCGAGGACATTGGCTTTATCGACCGAACAAAGCTTCTTCCCGCGCGCCATCGCGGTCTCGAAGCCGACGCGGGCGATGCGGCGCACCTCGTCTTCGTCATAGGACATGATGTCATAGCCCTCGCGCCGCCCGGCCCCGGTGGTGCGCATGCCCTTCTCGCCGAAATAGACGTCGCCGTTCAGTTCGCGGACGATGACAAGGTCGATGCGACGCGCGATTTCGGGTCGAAGCGCGGAGGCATCGGCAAGTTCGGGGAAGAGTTTGGCTGGGCGGAGATTGGCGAACAGCGCCAGTTCCTTGCGCAACCCGAGGATGGCCTGCTCAGGCCGCAAATGCCGGTCGAGACCATCGCATGCCGGATCGCCGACCGCGCCGAACAGGATCGCATCGGCCTGCCGCGCGAGATCGAGCGTGGCGGGGGGCAAGGGATGACCGTGCTCGTGGTAGGCCGCGCCGCCAACCGGCGCTTCCTCGAACGTCAGTCCGGGCAATTCCAGCGCTTCAAGCACGCGCCGCGCCTCCGCAATCACTTCGGGTCCGATCCCGTCTCCCGGCAACAGCGCGATCAACATGTCTTGATCCTCCAACATCGTGGCCATGCCAGCCGAGTCAGCTTTCGTCGAGAACCGCGTTGAGACGCGTCACCAGCCGCTCGCGCGCGGCAAGCACGTCGCGGCTTCGATCGCCGAGCAGATGCGCAACGAGGCGCGCGCGATTGCGGCGCAACGAGGCAAGCGTATCGCCCGCACTGGCCAGTTCCTCGCCATAGCCGAGTTCTCTCAGCAACAATTCCTCGTAGCGCGCCATCGCCGCTGCCCAGCCGCGCGCGCCGGGCGCGTTGGCGATAGCGGTCAGCAGGCCGTCGAGCGCGGCATGGAGGTTGGGGTAAGGGTGGCTTTCCGGCAACGTCGTCGCGGTCAGCGCGGTCGCCCAGCTTATGCCTGCCGCCGCCAGCGGCTCGCCGAGAAGGTGCGCAAGGCTTTGGACCGGCTCGACGGTCAGCCCGGGCAGCTGCCCCGCGATCCGGCCGCGCCATTCACCGCGCACTGTATTGCCGGGGATGAGCACCGGGCGCAGCGACCGCCCGCGCGCGCCCTGGACATAGCCGGCAAACAAGCCATTTTCGGCAGTGAGACAGCGGACGACCGCCGCCGTTTCGCCATGCGCGCGTACCGAGCAGACGATCCCCGTCGCAATGAGTTGCATCAGGGCTCGGGCTCGGCTCTCCGCGCATCGGTGAAGATTGCCCAGGAGGCGATGAACATCGCGGCGATCACGGGCCCGATGATGAAGCCGTTTATGCCCATCACCGCGATTCCGCCGAGCGTCGCGATGAGCACCACCCAATCGGGCATTGCGGTATCCTTGCCGACAAGGATCGGGCGAAGGACGTTATCGACCATGCCGATGATCAGCACACCGCAAAGCACCAGGATAATGCCCTTGGTGACGTCGCCGATAGCGAAGAGATAGATGGCGACCGGCACCCAGACCAGCGCGGTGCCGATGGCGGGAAGCAGCGAGAGCAGGCCCATCACCACGCCCCAGAGCAAGGCCGCCTGAATGCCCAGCGCCCAGAAGACGATGCCGCCGATCAGCCCCTGGACGATCGCGACGACGATGCTGCCCTTGATCGTGGCGCGGATGACGACGGTGAATTTCTCGAACAGGTCATGACGCTGTTCCGGCCGGAGCGGTACCGATTCACCGATACGCCGACTGAGCTTGCGGTGGTCCCGCAGCAGAAAGAAAGTCATGTAAAGCATGACGCCCAGGGCGACGAAGAAGCCGAAGGCGCTCGAGCCGATGGCGAGCGCCTGGGTCACGCCCGCGCGCAGCCCGGTCGAAAGGAATTCGGAGAGGCGGCGCTGCAAGGCGTCGAGATCACCCAGGCCGTAGCGCTCGATGAGGTTGGCCACCCAGGGCGGAAGGCCGCGCTCGACATCGTTGAAGATCTTGCTGAAATCGAGCTGGCGCGATTGCAGCCGGACATATGTGTCGATCGCCTGATCGACGAGCAACGATCCGATCACCACCAGCGGCACGATGACGACTGCGATGATCAGCAGCAGCGTCAGCCCCGCCGCTGCTCCCCGCCGCCCGCCCAGCCGCAGCGCCAGCTTCTCCTGAATTGGGACGAAGACGATCGTCACCACCAGCGCCCACAGCACCGCGCCGAAAAAGGGAAGCGTGATCCACACCATCGCCGCGGTGGCGGCGACGATGAAGCTCAGCAGCATCCACCGTTCGAACCTGTCGCTTTCGCTTTCGGGCATATCAGGCGACGTAGCGCGCGGTGGTCTTGCTCGCAATCTCGTCGGGCGTAACGCCGGGGGCGGTCTCGACCAGCCGGAAGGGGCTGTCATGATCGGGCCGCTGGAACACCGCCAGATCGGTGACGATCATGTCCACGACGTTGCGCCCCGTCAGCGGCAGCGTGCATTCCGGAATGAACTTCGGGTCACCATTCTTGCTGGTGTGCTCCATCACCACGATGATCTTCTTCACCCCCGCAACAAGGTCCATCGCCCCGCCCATGCCTTTGATCATCTTGCCGGGAATCATCCAGTTGGCGATGTCGCCATTCTCCGCGACCTCCATCGCGCCGAGAACGGTCAGGTCGATGTGTCCGCCGCGGATCATCGCGAAGCTCGCCGCGCTGTCGAAATAGGCGGATTGCGGCAGCTCGCTGATCGTCTGCTTGCCCGCGTTGATCAGATCGGGATCGACCTCGTCCTCGTACGGGAATGGGCCGATGCCGAGCATGCCATTCTCGGACTGCAGCGTCACCGTCATACCAGCCGGGATGTTGTTCGCGACGAGCGTCGGGATACCGATGCCGAGATTGACATAATAGCCGTCGCGCAACTCCTTCGCGGCGCGCGCCGCCATTTGATCGCGGGTCCAGGGCATCAGAAATCAACCTTCTTCAAAGCGTGTTCCATGCGCGCCAGACACCGATGGCGTGGATTGCGCCCATCGTCAGCACGATCAGCGACGACCAAAACAGAAACCCGCTCGACAGGTCCGGCCGCGCCAGCAGCGAAGGCCGGAACAGGACGGAGCCGCGCAAAAGGTAAACGGCCGTTACGATCAGCAATGCTGGCTTGAGCAGCGGCAGGCGGCCGAAGAGGCCCGCCCCCGAAAAGGCGTAGGCGGCCCAGCCCGAAAGGATGGCCGCAATGCCGAACGTGGCGAGATGCGGCCAAATCTCCCCGCGTTCGACGGCCCGCGCGAGTCGCTCTCCGGCCCCGAAGAAACGGTACCACTCCGGACCGCCCACAATGCACGCGATGTGGGCAACCGCGGCCGCCAGGCTGAGACCGCCGCCAATCGCCAGCCAGGGGATGCGGTCGATCACGCATCCTCTCGCTCGCGGGTCGTACGGAATTCGATCTTCTTGTCGTAGGGCGCCCCCACGATCATCCGCTGGACATAGACGCCGGGCAGGTGGATGCAGTCTGGATCCAGCGCGCCGACCGGCACGATTTCCTCGACTTCGACAACGCATGTCTTCCCGCACGTCGCCGCTGGAAGGTTGAAGTTGCGCGCCGTCTTGCGGAAGACGAGGTTACCGCTCTCGTCGGCCTTCCACGCCTTGACGATCGAAAGGTCGGCGAAGATGCCGCGTTCGAGGACGTAATCGCGCGCATCGAATCTCTTCACCTCCTTGCCTTCGGCGACTTGCGTCCCAACGCCGGTCGCGGTGTAAAAGCCAGGAATGCCTGCGCCGCCGGCGCGCATCCGTTCGGCAAGCGTGCCTTGGGGGCAAAACTCAACCTCGAGTTCGCCCGCGAGATATTGCCGCTCGAACTCCTTATTCTCACCGACATAGGATGAGATCATCTTCCTGATCTGTCGGGTGCGTAGCAGCTTGCCGAGGCCTTCGCCGTCGATCCCGGCATTGTTGCTGGCGACGGTCAGGCCGGTGACCCCGCTTTCGACGATGGCGTCGATCAGACGTTCGGGAATGCCGCACAGGCCGAAGCCGCCGGCGGCAATCAGCATATCGTCACGGATCACGCCATCGAGCGCGGCTTTCGCGTCAGGGTAGAGCTTGTTCATGCCGTCGCTATGCGCGATCACCGCGATCCTTCGCAAGCAAAAGCGCGCCGTCGAGATCGACCCAATCGACCTCCTCAGCGACGATCCGCGCGGGCTCCATGGCGAGGCTGGTGCCGAGCATGCAGCCGACCATGATGCGAAATCCCATTGCCTTAGCGGCCTCACGCAGCGCCAGCGCCTCCGTTAGCCCGCCGCATTTGTCGAGCTTGATGTTGATGGCATTGTAGCGCCCTTTGCACCGCGCCAGATCGTCGCGGTCGTGGAGGCTTTCATCGGCGCAAAGTGCAATGGGCGAAGCGAAGCCATCGAGCAGGTGATCATGGCCGGCGCGCACCGGCTGCTCGATAAGTTCCACACGGTAGGGGAGCAGCGCCGCGGCTTCGGTGGCGATGTCGCGGCCGTGCCAGCTTTCATTGGCATCGACGATCAGGCGGGCCTCGGGCGCGCCGCGGCGGACCGCGGCGACACGTTGGTCATCGCCATCGCCCGCGAGCTTGAGCTTGAGCGTCGCGAACCGGGCGGCGAGCTCGCGGGCTTTGGCTTCCATCGCCGCGGGGGTGTCGAGCGAGACCGTCATCGCCGTGCCGGTTGGGCCGGGCGAGCGAGCGCCTGTAAATTGCCACAAGGGCACGCCGCGCTCGGCTGCCTCGAGCGACCAGAGCGCACAATCGACGGCGTTTCGCGCCGCGCCCGGCCGCAGCAGCGACTGCAGCGCATCACGGCCGCCGACCGGCGGCAGCGCCATGATTTGCGCCAGGCAAGTCTCGGCGCTTTCGCCTTTATAGTAGATTGCAGTGCCCTCGCCGCGGCCGACATGGCGGCCGCGTCGCGCTTCGACCAGAACGACGTCGACATGAGTTTTCGCGCCGCGCGCGATCGTGAAGGCGCCGGCGACGGGCCAGCGCTCGATCGTCGCGCTCAGCGCGACCTCAATTATGCGCGGCGATCCAGTCTTCGACCACGGGCGCGATCTGATCGCGCCACTTGCTGCCGTTGAAGATGCCGTAATGGCCCGCGCCTGGGGCGAGGTGATATTTCTTGAGCTCGTCTGGCAAGGAAGTCGCAATGCTCAGCGCCGCCCGCGTCTGGCCTATCCCGGAGATATCGTCGCGCTCGCCCTCGATCGCGAGGATGGCGATGTCGGTGATCGCGCTCGGGCGGATCGGGGCACCGCGGTGGTGCATTTCGCCCTTTGGCAAGGCGTGGCGTTGGAAAACGGTGTCGATCGTCTGGAGATAGAATTCTGCGGTCATGTCGCAGACGCTGCGATATTCCTCGTAAAACGCCTTGGTTGCGTCCGCTGCGTCGTCGTCACCTTTCACCAGATCGTTGAACATGGCGTAGTGGCTGTTCATGTGGCTGCCGAGGTTCATCGTAAGGAACCCGGTGAGCTGCAGGAAGCCGGGATAGACCTTGCGACCTGCGCCCGGGTACATGGGCGGCACCGTCTGGATGGCATATTGCTGGAACCATGCATGCGGACGTTCGGTCGCGACATCGTTGACGCTGGTCGGCGCTTCGCGCGTATCGATGGGGCCACCCATCATCGTCAGCGTCTTCGGGCGGTTGGGGTCCTGTTCCGCAGACATCAGGCATGCGAGCGCATAGCAGGGCACCGAGGGCTGGCAGACAGCGAGCATGTGCGCACCCGGGCCGATATGGGCGAGGAATTCGCGCAAATAATCGATATAGTCGTCGAGATCGAAATGGCCGTCGGCGAGCGGCACGCAGCGCGCATCGCGCCAATCTGTAATGTAGACGTCATGCCTGGGCAGCATCCGCTCGACGGTGCCGCGCAGCAGCGTCGCATAATGGCCCGACATCGGCGCGACGATCAGCAGCTTGGGGCCGGTCTCCACCCCTTCGCGAACGAAGCGTTTGAGCTGGCCGAACGGCTTGCGCAGCACGATCTCCTCGCGGACCGGAACCACGGTGTCGCCGACCATTGCCGAATGCAGCCCGAAGGCCGGTTTGCCCCGAATTTCCGCCGAGTGCGCGAAGACGTTCATCGCCGAGGCCATGATCGGTCCGCCACCCCAATAGGCGAAGGGGTTGGCAGGGTTGCCGAGCATGTTCGCGCTCAGCTTCGCCCAGCCGCCCATAGCGGCGAGCCACTGCTTCTGGATTTCATAGGTCTGATAGAGCATCGGCAATCCTCGATAGATTGTTGCGGTCTGCCGCAGGCCCGCGCCTTGTGCAATGCACAATGTCACAGCGCCCGCCTTGAGAGCGAAGGCCGACGCTGCTAGGCGGCGAGCCCATGGCGGAGGAAAGCAAGGACGGCGGGGGCCGCAGCATCGGAAATCTTTGGATCGTCTGGGATTTCGCGAAGCGCTATCCTGGAAAGATTGCGGGTGCGATCACCGCGCTGGCGATCGCCGCCAGTTCGACGCTAGCCATTCCCAACGGCTTCAAGCTGATCATCGACAAGGGTTTCGCGTCGGGCGGGGGTGATGTCTCGCGCTGGTTCCAATATCTGCTGATAATCGTCGCGGTGATGGCGCTGGCGACAGCGGTGCGCTTCTACTTCGTATCGTGGCTGGGTGAGCGCGTGGTCGCCGATTTGCGCGGCGCGGTCGTCAACAACCTGCTGCGCTTGAGCCCCGGCTATTTCGAAGAGAACCGTCCGGCCGAAGTCGCCTCGCGGTTGACCGCCGATACCACCCTGATCGAACAGGTGGTCGGTACGACGCTGTCGGTGGCGCTGCGCAACGTCGTGCTGGCGATCGGCGGGATGATCTATCTCTTCACGCTTTCGCCCAAGCTGGCGGGGATGCTGCTGCTCGGCATTCCCGTCATCCTCACCCCGATCCTCGTGATCGGGCGCAAGCTGAGGGACATGAGCGCAAAGAGCCAGGATCGCATCGCCGATGTCGGCGTCATCGTCGTCGAGACGCTTGGGGCGATGAAGATCGTCCAGGCCTTCGGGCAGGAGCAGCGCGAAGGGCAGCGCTTCGGTGACGCGGTGGAGAACGCCTTCGGCACCGCCAAGCGGCGCATCCGCATCCGCGCCTTCCTGACAGCGGTCTTGATGTTCATCATGTTCGCGGCGGTCACGTTGGTGCTGTGGAAGGGCGCGCTCGACGTCCAGGCGGGAATCATGACCGGCGGCTCGATCGCCGCTTTCGTGATCACCGGCGGCATCGTCGCGGGCGCATTCGGCGCTTTGGCCGAAGTCTATGGTGAACTGCTGCGCGGGAGCGGCGCGGCGCAACGGCTGACGCAATTGCTCGCCGAAACGCCCGGGATCGCGGCGCCCGCCAGTCCGGTGTCGCTGCCGCAGCCGCCGCGGGGGACCGTCGAGTTCGAGTCCGTCAGCTTCCGTTACCCGACCCGGCCCGATGTCAGAGCGCTCAGCGACTTTTCGCTTGCGATCGAGCCGGGCGAGACGGTCGCGGTGGTGGGCCCGTCGGGGGCGGGCAAGACAACGATCTTTCAGCTGATCCAGCGCTTTTACGATCCGCAGGCGGGCGAGGTGCGCGTCGACGGCGTCGCGCTGCCCAAGGCCGACCCGGCGGATGTTCGCGCGCGGATGGCGATGGTGCCGCAGGAAACGGTGATCTTCGCGGCCTCCGCCCGCGACAACCTCCGCTATGGCCGCTGGGATGCGGACGACGCCGCGCTCTGGGCGGCGGCCGAGGCGGCCAATGCGGCCGAGTTCCTGCGCAGGCTGCCCGAGGGGCTCGACACCTATATGGGGGAGGGCGGGACGCGGCTTTCGGGCGGGCAGCGCCAGCGCATGGCGATCGCCCGCGCGATCCTGCGCGACGCGCCGATCCTGCTGCTCGACGAGGCGACCAGTGCGCTCGACGCCGAAAGCGAGCGGCTGGTGCAGGATGCGCTCGACCGGCTGATGGCCGACCGCACCACCATCGTCATCGCCCACCGCCTTGCGACCGTCCGCGCCGCCGACCGCATCGTCGTGATGAACGAGGGCCGCATCGTCGAGCAGGGCAATCACGACAGCCTGGCGCGAACCGGCGGGCTCTACGCGCGGCTGGCGCGGATGCAATTCGAGGGGCTGGCGGCCTAGATTTGAGGCGTGCTTTACGGCGAGGGGACATGCCTGTTCTGACAGCTCCTTCATGCTCACGCCAAGGCGCAAAGACGCCAAGGCTTTGTACAGGTCTCGCGGCGCGGAGCGCCCTTTCATGGCATTGGGGTGAAAGCGCGCTGCGCGCGGGTCGTCACGTCCATCCTTGGCGCCTTGGCGACTTGGCGTGAGGATGAAGCAAGTGTCAAAACCTGGCACTCACGACGAAACTCGGGTCCGGCGCAATCGCGCCCCCGGCGGGGTGATGGGGGAACTGGTCGCCGCGGCTTCGCGGTCGGTGGGGATTAAGGGCGGACCGGTTCGGCCCATCGGGCCGTGCTGATCGCCTTCGCTTCTTTCGGTGCCCATTCGGGTGACGCGGCCTTCGCGTGAAGGTGCATGTGCCTGCCGCCACCGCCCCGGTATTGATTTATCGACCGGCAGCTTCATCCCCGCCGCCAGGGCTGGCGCACCGGCGGGGAAGGTTGCGAGAGACTGCACAGCCGAGGTTCGTTGCGGTATGGCGCTTTGCCGACATGAGCGATCGGTCCATGAACCCGATCAACATGCCCCGCCCGAACCGGCCCGCCCGGCCAAGAGATTCCGCTCTCACCGAACACCGGCCAAATGGAACGAGCCGGGAACATTGTCAAGAGGAAAAATCAGCGACTACGCAGAGAATGTTCTTGGCAGAGTCTCGATCCACGTGGCTATTTGCTGCTGCGCGACCGGTCGATATGCCAGTTCGTGACCGGCACCGCCGACGATGATCTTCGTTGCCGAAGGGTTTGCACGCGCCAGCCGCAGCGTGTTCTCCACCGGCACCACGGTGTCGCGATCGCCGTGGATCAGCAATATCGGCGCTGCGATCCGCCCGAGCTTGCGCGCAGATTCGTATCGGTCGCGGACCAGCCA
The DNA here is from genome assembly GCA_965365485.1 of uncultured Aquisediminimonas sp. GTDB lineage: Bacteria > Pseudomonadota > Alphaproteobacteria > Sphingomonadales > Sphingomonadaceae > Aquisediminimonas. The sequence continues at coordinate 4,568 of CBDUBW010000018.1, read as the reverse complement.
TCGCGCAGGCAAGAATGGGTAATGATCGGTCACGACATCGGGCAGGCTCGAGAAACCCGAGACCAGGATCAGCGCGCGAACCGGATGACGGGACGCAAGTTCGGTGGCTGTGCCCGAACCCATCGAATTGCCGATAAGGATAAGCGATTCGGTTCGCAGACCGCGTTCATCGAGCCAGGCCAGCGCTGCCTCACCATCGCGATAAAGGCCTTCTTCGCTCGGCGATCCGGGGTTGCCGGCATAACCGCGATATTCGACCAGCATCGCTCCATAGCCGATCGCGACGAGCGCTTGCGTCGCCACCGCGGCGCCGGCCAGGCTGTCACCATTGCCATGAAAGAAGACTAGCGTCGGCTTCCCCGGTCGCGCAGGACGATAGGCCGCCGTCAGCCGCAAGCCGTCCGACGTCCGCGTTTCGACCATCGCGAAGCCTTCCGGCGCGGTGGTGGGATAGTCGCGTGGTGCAGGATAGAAGATGCTGCGCTGCATGGTGAAGAGCAATACAAGCCCGAACGTTGCGAAGGTCGCGCAAAAGATCGCCACGGCCTTCGCGGCCTGCCGCAAATTCACCCCCCGCAGGCCCGGAAAAGCGCCAAAGTCCGCGCTTTGGCCAAATCCGCGCTGGGTTCATGATAGTCCTTGCGGCGATCCGAATTGAAGCCGTGATTGGCATCGTAAACGAAGACTTGCGCGGTCGGATGCGCGCGCGCGATCAGCGCCTCAACGCCTTCCATCGGGATGCCCTGATCGTAGCGGCCGAAATGCGCGATGGTGGCGCATTTCGGAGCATGGTCGATGAACAGGGTCGGCACCATGCTGCCATAATAGGATGAGCAAGCGGCCAAATCGTCCGAGAGTTGCGCGCAGCGCCAGCTCACCGAGCCGCCATAGCAATAGCCGGCGATGAACACCGGGCCCTTGGCTTTCAGGGCGTCGATGCAGCTCTGCGCGTCGGCAACCGATTGTTCGAACGGGTGAACTTCTCGCGCCAGCTCTACCGCGCGTTCGAACTGCGGCCCAGAATAATCGCATTCGAACCCCGGCGCTTCGCGGTCGAACAGCGCTGGCGCCAGCACCTCATAACCGTCGGCCGCATATTCATCCGCCATGTCGCGGATATGATCGGTGACGCCGAAAATCTCCTGGATCAGCACTAGCCCGCCGCGGCGTTCACCGTCCGGCTTAACATGATAGACGGCGATCTCCGCCCCGTCGGACATAGTCATCCGTATCGTCTCGCCCATCGCCATCTCCTTCGCCCACCCATCAAAAACGGCTTTCAACGGGCGGCGCAAGAGGCCGCGCGATCAAGGCAGCGAAATCGCCAATTCGCGTGCGGTCTTGCCGTCGAGTAAAGCGGCGAGCTGCGGCGCAACGCTCGCCTCCGCCTGCCAGCGACAATCATTGACGCGTTTGAGCTCGAAGCCAGATCGTGCCGCGCCGGGTTCACCACACAACTGCGTAATTGCGCTGGCAACGCGCCGATCGAGCGCGCGCTTGCCCTTCGCAGTCGTAAGATCGAGATCGGCGTGACTGACAGAGCGTTGCGTCTGCCGGGCCAACGAAGCAGTCGAAGCCCCCGCCAGGGCGAGCGACAGCGTGGCAGCGGCAAATTGTTGAAACAGGGTGCTCATCACATTCTCCTTCCGTCCCCGCGAGAGTGCTGGGGAGCGGCGGAAAATGTGCGCGCGAACAGGCTTCGCCGTCAGGACGACCGACCGAGCCCAAGCCGATCTTTTGCCGATCTTTCGCCGATCGGACTGTTCTTTATCAGGCGCGGCGAAGATAATCGGGCGTCGATCCGGTCTCGCGCCAGAAATCCTTCAGCCCCAATTCGCCGACCAGCGAATCGAAGCGTGGATCGCGCCAGCACGAAGCGAAAGGCGGCTGAAAGAGGAAGAATGTCGGCCGCCTCCGCGCCGGGCTGAAAAGGCCTTGCTCGCTGGTGTAACGCTGCTGGCCCAGGCTGAAACCGCGATCGAAATAATGCGCGTCGGCGAGCGCGAACACCGTGTCGCGATTGCCGGTGGCGGCGGCGAATATCATGGCGTTCTGCGTGAATCCGACCCCTGTACGCGCAGCCTTTGCGTGTGCTTCGGCGGCGCGTGTCACATCTTGCGGAGCGAGAGTGGACAGGGCGGTGAGCTCAAGATCGTTGAGCGCGAAATTGGCTTCGGGAACCCCAGTCGGCCGTTTGCCCAGATCGAGCAGCATCGCCCGCGCCTCGGCTACGCGCCCGGTATAAGCGAGATATTTGTAGCGGCTGAACCAGACACCATAGTGGCGTGGCCACTGTGCGAAGGCGCGATCGATCTCCGCATCGGCTTCGTCGAGGCGATTTGCGCACCAGTAAAGCTGGGCCAGAGCGTACCCATCCTGCGGCGAATGCGGTTCGGCAGCGACGGCACTCGCCAATCGCGGCAGCGCTTCACTGTTGCGCCCGGTCTGCGAAAGCAGAAAGGCGTAAACGCGATTGGCCGTCGGGCTGTCCGGCCGGTCTGCGAGCAGCGCGCGCAGCGCACGATCACGGTGCGCACGCTGCCGGCTTCCGTTCGCGCCGAAAATCTTGGCGATCTGGCCTTCCGGATTCCTGGGATCGAGCGCCAATGCGCGTTCCGACGCCGACCGGGCCTTCGCCATAAGCCGGTCGTGATCGGCCTGCCGGCTCTGCTGCGCCTGCTGACCGTAAGCAACCGAAAGCCGCCCCCAGAGCAGGGCGCTGTCGGGCGCGGCCTTCGTCGCCTGTTGGAGCAAAGAAATACCGCGCTCGGTTTGTTCGGGCGTGCCGTAGAGCACGGCTTCCCAGCCTTTGCTTGCAAGATCGCGCGTCTGCGGCGGCAGCGCGTCGGGATCGTCGCGGAGCCACCAATAGGTGCCACCCGCGAGAACCACCACACCGCCTGCCGCCAGCATCGTGCGGCGGCCAATGCCGGGCCGTGAGTTCGGCGCAGAGAGCATACGGACCGCATCGATGCCGCCGGGCGTCGGGATCAGCCGGTAGCCGACTCGCGTCACCGTTTCGATGCGGAAGGCGCCTGCGGCGATGCCGTCGGTAAGCTTGCGTAATCGCGACATTACGCGGTTGATCGCATCTTCGCCGACGACGCGTCCTCCCCAGCAGGACAGCGCAAGATCGTCCTTCGAAACGACTGCCCCGCCTGCGCGGTGGAGGGCGACCAGCACCTGCATCACCCTCGGCTCGATCACTGCCCGATCGCCGTCGCGCGAAAGCTCACGGGTAGAAGGATGGACGCGTAAACCGCCAATCGCGAAATCGGCTTCATGGGCCAGATCGACCCGCCTGATCATGTTCACGTCCGTCTCACCCACGGCTTGCAACATAACGTCAAAGCGGAATGCGCGCCATGCGCAGCCCATCTTGCATCGCAGCAAATCGCCTGCTAGGCGCGCGGCGACTTCGGCGCAGGCGTCCAGCCCGCCTTCGTCTCAGGCACCCCCTGATCATCTTTGAGGACTTGCGAGCGCGTGGAGACTTCCGGCGGCATTCAGGCCAGTTTGAGCGGACGCTACGCGACCGCGCTCTTCGAACTCGCGCGAGAGGGCAAGGCAATCGACGCGGTGTCCGAAAGCTTGGGCGGCTTGAAGCAGGCGCTGGCCGAATCGTCCGATTTTGCCGCGCTGACGACCAATCCGCTGCTCAGCCGCAACGATGCCGCCAAGAGCGTCGCCGCGGTCGCCGCTTCGATGAAGCTCGATCCGCTGACGACCAATTTCCTGGGCGTGCTCGCGCAAAATCGCCGCCTTGGCCAGCTCGTAAAGGTCATTCGCGATTTCGCGACGCTTGCTGCAAATCACCGCGGCGAGGCGACCGCCGAAGTGATCAGCGCGCACCCGCTCGATGCCGCGCAGGTCGATGCCTTGAAGGCACAGCTCAGGAAGAAGGCGGGCCGCGACGTCGCGGTCACGCTCACGACCGATCCCGCGCTTCTCGGCGGGCTGATCGTCAAGATCGGCTCCCAGATGATCGATTCGTCGATCCGCACCCGTTTGAACACTCTCGCCGTCGCGATGAAAGGCTAAGGCAGAACAATGGATATCCGCGCCGCAGAAATCTCGAAAGTTATCAAGGAACAGATCGCCGGCTTCGGCACCGAAGCGCAGGTTTCGGAAGTCGGCCAGGTGCTCTCGGTCGGAGACGGCATCGCCCGCATCCACGGGCTCGACAACGTCCAGGCGGGCGAGATGGTCGAGTTCTCGAACGGCATCAAGGGCATGGCGCTCAACCTCGAAGCCGACAATGTCGGCGTCGTCATCTTCGGCACCGACAGCGAGATCAAGGAAGGCGATGTCGTTAAGCGCACCGGCACCATCGTCGACGTCCCTGTCGGCAAGGAGCTGCTCGGTCGCGTGGTCGATGGCCTCGGCAACCCGATCGACGGCAAGGGGCCGATCAATTCGACGCAGCGCAGCCGCGTCGAAGTCAAGGCGCCGGGAATCATTCCGCGCCAGTCGGTCAACGAGCCGGTGCAGACGGGCCTCAAGGCATTGGACGCGCTCGTTCCCGTCGGCCGCGGCCAGCGCGAGCTGATCATCGGCGATCGCCAGAC
>CBDUBW010000017.1:0-22344 GCA_965365485.1 uncultured Aquisediminimonas sp. | reverse complement strand
GATTTGCTGTGGGCGATGGGATCGCCGATGACTTCGGCATAGGGTTTCGTCATGGCGTCACTCCTTCCTCGCGCAGCGCCGCGAGCAAGGGCAGCAGCGGCATGCCGAGGATCGTGAAGTGATCGCCATAGCTGCGCTCGAAAAGATGGACGCCCGGCCCTTCGATACGGAAACAGCCCGCGCAATGCGCGATCGCGGGCCATTCGCGATCGAGATACCAGGCGATGAACTGCGGCGACAGCTCCCGAACCGCGAGCGTCGCGGCGTCGACGACATGGTGGCGGGCGGCGCCATCGCGCGCCAGCACCGCGGCGCTGGTCAGCACCAGATCGCGACCAGAAAAGGCGCGCAGATGGCGTTCGGCATCTTCTCGGCTTGCGGGCTTTCCGAAACGTTCGCCGCCGACGCTCGCGATCGAATCGCCGCCGATCACCAGCCGCCCCGGCATCCGCGCCGAAACTTCGACCGCTTTGCCCTGTGCGAGCGCGAGTGCGAGATCGGCAAAGCCCACGCCCGCCATCCTCGCCTTGAGCGCGTCCTCATCGAAAGCCGAGGGCACGACCTCGAACGCCACCCCCGCCGCGCTGAGCATCGCCGCCCGCGAGGCGCTGCCCGAAGCGAGCACGAGCGTCACGCTGCGGCCTCGCGCCGTTCATTGTAGAGCTTGATGATCGCCGCCGCGGCTTCCTCGATCGATCGGCGCGTCATGTCGATCACCGGCCATTCATTGTCCGCGAACAACCGCCGCGCATACGCCGTCTCGCGCGCCACCGCTTCCAGATCGACATAATCGGTATCGGGCGATTGGTTCAACGAGAGCAGCCGGTTGCGCCGGATTTGAACCAGCCGTTCGGGGTTGGTCACCAGCCCGACGACGAGCGGGTTCTTGAGCGCGAAAAGCTGCGGAGAAGGCGGAGATTCGATGACGATGGGGACATTGGCGGTCTTGTAGCCGCGATTGGCGAGGTAGATCGCGGTCGGCGTTTTCGAGCTGCGTGAGACGCCTGCCAGGACGATATCCGCCTCCTCCCAATTTTCGGGCGCGACGCCATCATCCTGCGCGATCGTGAACTGGATCGCTTCGACCCGTGCGAAGTAAGCGGCGTCGAGAATATGCTGGCGGCCGCGCAGCGCCTTGGCGCTTTGCCCGAGCATCGCCGACATCGCATCGACGATCGGATCGAGCACCGCGACCGCGGGCAGCGCCAGCGCCGCGCACCGCGCCTCAAGCGCCTGGCGCATGTCGTTGCTGACCAGCGTGAACAGCACCAGCCCCGGATGCGCGGCGATCTCTTCGAGAATACGGTCGAGATGGCCCTCGCTCCTGACCATCGGCCAGAAATGCTTGACCGTTTCGACCTCGTCGAACAGCGCCAGCGCCGATTTGGCGACGGTCTCGAGCGTCTCGCCGGTCGAATCCGATAGGAGATGAAGGTGGAAGCGCTGCACCGAAAATCCGTGGTTGTGGACAAGGTTGGGGAATGCGGCAGGGCTTGCGGCTTGGCAACCGCGGGCGGGCGGATCCGGCTAGAAGGCCATGTGCGCAGCCACAGCTTTCTCCACAGGGCGCAGAATCTCTCCCCAGCCTGTGGATGATGGGAGCAAGCTCGGCGAATCCGCACGAATGCGCGGTCGCGACCGAGTCAAGCTGTGAACGGAATCGGCCGGCGCCGCCAATCCCGGATTCGCGCCTGCCAACATCTATCAACAACCTTTCTTCTATAATCTTTATTGAATAGGAGAGCGGCGTGACCGGCCTGCCGACCAAACCCTTGCTCGCGACATTGAAGGGGGAGCGGCAAGCGATCCCGCCCGTCTGGCTGATGCGCCAGGCGGGGCGCTATCTGCCCGAATATCGCGCGTTGCGCGCCACCAAGGGCGGCTTTCTCGAGCTATGTTACGATCCCGAAGCGGCAGCGGAAGTGACGTTGCAGCCGATCCGCCGCTTCGGTTTCGACGGCGCGATCCTGTTTTCGGACATCCTCGTCGTGCCGCATGCGATGGGGCAGGATTTGTGGTTCGAGGAGGGCGAAGGGCCGCGCCTGGCACCGACGCTGACAGATGGGTCGCTCGATGCGCTCACAGCGGCTCCAGAGCGGCTTCAGCCGGTCTATGAGACGGTCAGGCGGGTCGCAGCCGCGCTCGACCCTCGGGTGACCTTTCTGGGCTTTGCAGGCAGCCCCTGGACGGTCGCGACCTATATGGTGGCGGGGCAGGGCAGCAAGGATCAGGGCGCGGCGCGTAGCCTGGCCTATCGCGATCCGGACGGCTTCCAGAGGCTGATCGATGCGATCGTGGTGATGACGGTCGATTATCTCGCGAAGCAGATCGAGAGCGGCATCGAGGCGGTGCAATTGTTCGACAGCTGGGCGGGAAGCCTCAGCCCGGCGCAGTTCGAACGTTGGGTAATCGCGCCCAACGCCGCGATTGTCGCCGGGTTGCGGGCGCGCTGCCCCGATACGCCGATCATCGGCTTTCCAAAAGGCGCGGGTGCCAAGCTCGTTAATTATGCCGCGGGCACCGGCGTCGATGCGATCGGGCTCGATGAAACCCTCGATCCGGCCTGGGCCGATGCCGCCTTGCCCAAGGGCCTGCCGGTGCAGGGCAATCTCGATCCGCTGGCGTTGCTGGCGGGCGGTGATGCGTTGACGACCGCGATCGCGCGCATTCGCGCGGCGTTTCCCGAGAGGCCGCACGTTTTCAATCTCGGCCACGGCATCGTCCCGAACGTGCCGATCGCGCATGTCGAGGCGCTGCTCGCCGAGTTGCGCTCATGACCGGGTGGATGGGGAGCGCCTATTTGTGGGCCAAATCGGCGCACCTCATCTTCGTCATCTTCTGGATGGCGGGGCTGTTCATGCTGCCGCGCTTCCTCGTCTATCATCAGGAGAGCGCGGTTGGGTCGCCCGAACGCGCGGCCTGGACCGAGCGCGAGCAGCGGCTGATCGGCATCATCCTCAACCCGGCGATGATCGTCGTCTGGTTGCTGGGGCTTGGCCTTGCGATCGACACCGGCGCCTTCGTGCAGGGGTGGTTCCACGCCAAGCTGCTGCTGGTGCTGGCGCTGTCGGGCTATCATGGCTGGATGCTCGGCTATGCTAAAAAGCTCGCGGGCGGGACGGCTAAGCTGACGAACCGGCAGCTGCGGCTGGCCAACGAAGTGCCGGGGGTGGCGACCGCGATCATCGTCATATTGGTGATCGTGCGGCCGTTCTGATCTCGCTCCTCCCAATCTCGATGGGGAGGATTTTGGCCGATGCTACCTCAACAAGTCTCGCAGCACGGCTTCGACTTCGCTCTGCAGGAACGGCTTCGAAAGCGCGGGCACGTCTTCATAATCCGCGTCGATATCGGCGCTGCCGCTGGTGATCGCGAAGGGGATGCCGCGTGTCCGCAGCAGTTCGGCGACCGGATAGCTCAGCCCATCCTCGAGATTGAGATCGAGCAGCGCGGCATCGAAGCCGCCTTGGTTCGCCAGCGTCATTGCTTCGTCGAGCGTCGCCGCCGGACCGATCACCTCGACCCCGTTTTCTTCGAGCATCGATTGCAGAAGCATCGCGATGAGCGCTTCGTCCTCGACCAGCAATACGCGTTTACCGTTCAACACTCTCACTCGCGCTCTGCACGGGCTACCGGTTCTGGCCATGGCCATCGAGCACCGCGCGCACCTTGCGCGCGAGCTGATCGATGGTGAAAGGCTTTCCGAGCAGCGCCACGCCTTCGTCGATCATGCCGTTATGGATGACCGCGTTGCGCGTATAGCCGGTTGTGTAAAGAATCTTCAAATCGGGCCAGCGCCTGACGGCTTCATCGGCCAGTTCGCGACCGGTCTTGCCCGGCATGACGATGTCGGTGAACAAAAGGGTCGGCTGCGGGAGCAATTCGAGCAGCCGCAGCGCTTCGTCGGCTGAAGCGGCGTGGTGGACGCCATAACCCAGCGATCGCAGCGCTTCGGCCCCCATCTCGCGAACGCGATCCTCATCCTCGACGAGCAAGATGGTTTCCCCTTCGCGCGCCAAAGGCAGCTCGTCGTGCTGCGCGGGCGCCGCGGCAGACTGCGCGGCGTGACGCGCGCGGGGAATGTAGAGCTTGACCGTCGTCCCCTGCCCGACCTCGCTGTAAATACGGATATGCCCGCCCGACTGGCGGACGAAGCCGTGAATCTGGCTGAGGCCCAGCCCGGTGCCCTTGCCCGCGGGCTTGGTCGTGAAGAAGGGGTCGAAGGCTTTGGCGATCACCTCGGGCGGCATGCCGGGCCCGGTGTCGCTGACCGCGAGCAGGACATATTGCCCGGCGCTGATCCCGTCGGCGGTGCGGACATATTCATCGTCGAGGTGGCAGTTCGCGGTTTCGATCGTCAGCTTGCCGCGCCCTTCCATCGCATCGCGCGCGTTGACCGCGAGATTGACGAGTGCGCTTTCGAGCTGCGAGGGATCGGCGAAGCCTGGCCACAACCCGCCCGCGAGCACGGTTTCGAGCGCGACGCCTTCGCCCAATGTGCGCGAGAGCAGTTCGGTCATCCGCTTGGTCAGCGCGTTGACGTCGATTGCGCTCGGCGCGAGCGGCGCCTGGCGCGAGAAGGCGAGCAACTGCCGCGTCAGCCCCGCCGCGCGCGACGCGCCCTCCGCCGCGCCGTCGAGCAGCTTGACGGTCTGCGTATCGGCATCGCTCAGGCGTCGCTTGAGCATGTCGAGCGCGCCGATGACGATCGCGAGCATGTTGTTGAAATCATGCGCGATGCCGCCGGTGAGCTGGCCGACCGCTTCCATCTTCTGGCTTTGCTGGAGCTGCGCCTGCGAGGCTTTGAGCGCATCTTCCGCCGCGCGCTCCTCGGTGATGTCGCGCGCGGTGCCGAAGACGACGTCGCCATCGGCGAGCATCCGCCAGCAGAAGATGCGGTACGATCCATCCTTGTGGCGGACGCGCGTTTCGACCGGCTCGGTCATCACCCCGCCATGCTTCAAGGAAAAGGCTTCGAGCGTGCGGCGCTCGTCATCCGGGTGAAAACGATCGCGCAGGTGAGTGCCGATCAGATCGTCCTGCCGCTCGCCGAGCGTTGCCGCGCACGAAGGGTTGATCCGCAATATCTTGCCCTGGCGGTCTGACACGCAGAGGAATTCGGCCGAAAGGTTCCAAAGCCGGTCGAGCTCACGCAGCGTCGTATTGGCTTCCTGTTCGGCGCGCATTCGGGCTCTCGCGTCGCGCGCCGCCTCGCGCACCTTGCGCATCGAAAAAATGCCCGAAAGCGCCGCGGCAACAAACAGCAGCACGATCGAGGCGGCGAGCATCGCAATGCGGGTGCGATAGGCGCTCGTCGCGCGGACAACATCGATTTCGCGTTGACGCAGCGTGCGGCGCTCCTCGGCAAGCAAGGTGGCGATGGTATTCCGGGCCTGATCCATCAGATTTTTGCCGACGGCCGTAACGACGAGCGCGCGGGCTTCCTCAACGCGGCCGGCGCGCGCGAGCTCGATGGTAATGCCCATCTCATCGAACTTGGCTTCGCTCAAACGGTGCAGCACCATCACCTGGCGTTGCTGGAGGGGATTGCGTTGCGTGAGTTCGCTGAGCCGATCGATATCTCTGCTGATCTGCTTTTCGGCGACCCGGTAGGGCGCGAGAAAATTCGGATCGTTTGTTAACAGATAGCCGCGCTGGCCCGTCTCGGCGCTTCGCAGCGTCGAAAGCACGCTTTGTGCTGCATTTATGATCTTGAGAGACGCCACGCGACGCGCGCCGGCATATTCACGCCGGTCGGTCGCGCGGTTGCTGTCTTGGACAAGGATCGCCAGCAGCGCCGCAAATGCCAGGATCGTCGCGATCGTCCACAACCAGGGGTTGCGCAATGACATCACCCGATTTGGCATCGGCACCTGCTCGTTGCTCCCCGAGCACGTCCCTAGCGTGGAGATCGCGCCAAGTGAAGCCGGGGGCGGTTGACATTTTTCAAGGCGCTGACTAGCTCTTTTCCTCCGCTGGGCCGTTCGCGCCATTCAGCAGCGTGTCTTCCATCGATACCAGCCTGCTCGCGGTTTCCCACAATATCCAAAGCTGGATTATCCAAGATGCATTTGAAAGAACTCAAGAAGAAACCGCCCGCCGAGTTGGTCGAGATGGCCGAGGCGTTGGGGGTCGAGGGCGCGTCGACGCTGCGCAAACAGGACCTGATGTTCGCCATCCTCAAGGTCGAAGCCGAAAATGGCGAGGAGATTTTCGGCGAAGGCACGATCGAGGTGATGTCCGACGGTTTCGGCTTCCTGCGATCGCCGCAATCCAACTATCTCGCCGGCCCCGACGATATTTATGTCTCGCCCAACATGGTTCGCAAGTTCGGCTGGCGCACCGGCGACACCATCGAGGGCGAGATCAGGGGGCCCAAGGATGGCGAGCGATATTTCGCGCTGACCACGGTCAAGTCGGTCAATTTCGACGATCCTGACGCCGTCCGCCATCGCGTCAATTTCGACAATCTGACGCCGCTTTACCCTGAGAGCAAGCTGAGCCTGGATACCCTCGATCCGACGATCAAGGACAAGTCAGCGCGGGTGATCGATATCATTTCGCCGCAAGGCAAGGGACAACGCACGTTGATCGTCGCGCCACCACGTGTCGGTAAGACGGTGATGCTCCAGAACATCGCCAAGGCCATCACCGACAACCACCCGGAAGTATTCCTGCTGGTGTTGCTCGTCGACGAACGGCCCGAGGAAGTCACCGACATGCAACGCAGCGTGAAGGGCGAGGTGATCAGCTCGACCTTCGACGAACCCGCTTCGCGCCACGTCCAGGTCGCGGAAATGGTGATCGAAAAGGCCAAGCGCCTCGTCGAACACAAAAAAGATGTCGTCATCCTCCTCGATTCGATCACGCGTCTCGGCCGCGCCTACAACACCGTCGTCCCCTCATCAGGCAAGGTGCTGACCGGCGGCGTCGACGCCAATGCCTTGCAGCGGCCCAAGCGGTTCTTCGGCGCAGCGCGCAACATCGAGGAGGGCGGCTCGCTCTCGATCATCGCCACCGCGCTGATCGACACCGGCAGCCGGATGGACGAAGTCATTTTCGAAGAGTTCAAGGGCACGGGTAATTCGGAAATCATCCTCGACCGCAAGGTCGCCGACAAGCGCATCTTCCCGGCGATGGACGTCGGCAAATCGGGCACGCGCAAGGAAGAATTGCTGGTCGAAAAGGGCAAGCTTTCCAAGATGTGGGTGCTGCGCCGCATACTCATGCAGATGGGCACCACCGATGCGATGGAGTTCCTGCTCGACAAGATGAAGGATTCGAAGACAAATGAGGATTTCTTCGATTCGATGAATCAGTAACGTTGCTCGGGTAAGCGTTGAGTGAGGGGTGATGATCGATCAGCTGCTTTATAAGAGCGATGCGAACAGCAAGATGAATGATGCTGAATGGGAACGCATCCAACGCTCGACCCAAATCTATAATGCGGTCAATGGAATCTACGGCCTGTGCTGCTATGATGGCGAGGGTTTCATCCAGCTGATCGAAGCGCGCATTGACAAGGTCGACGCGGCGATGAAACGCATTCGCGGCGATCATTGCCACGACAATATCGACATCCTTTACCATCAGCCCAGCGACTTTGCCCGCTACGGCAAGTTTCACATGCTCTTCTCGAAAGTTTCGAGCGACTCGGCCGAACGCCGCCAGGACGCGGACCGCCTCGTCGTCCCGACCCTTGCGCCCGAGCTCAAGCGGTTGATCTGCGACTGGTTCGAACGGACGCCTGGCCCCTAACCCAAATGCTCCGCGAAGAACGCTGTCGTCCGTGAATCGGCAAGGTTGGCGCCCGCTTCGTTACGACGCTCGCCCATCTCCGCGGCAAAGCCGTGATCGAGCCCTTCATAATCATAGAGCGTGACCTTGGGGTGATCGTCGAGGCCAGCGTGCATCGCGGCCTGAGCCTCGGGCGAGACGAAGTGATCGGCCGTGGGGATGTGAAGCAGCAATGGGTGGGCGATGGCGTGGCTCTCGTTCAGCATCTGATCGATCTGGACGCCGTAATAGCCGACGCTCGCGCTGATATCGGTGCGGCACGCGGTCATATAAGCGAGCTTGCCGCCGAGGCAGTAGCCGACACAGCCGACCTTGGTGATGCCTTTGCCATGGAGGTACCTGATCACCACCTCGATGTCCTTGACCCCGTCATTGGGGTCGTACTGCTGGAAATAGCCGAACGCTTCCTGCATCTGCTCCGGAATGTCGGAATCGAGCTGGATGCCGGGCTTGATCCGCCAGAACAGATCGGGCGCGAGCGCGAGATAGCCGCCCTTCGCCCAATTGACACACTTCTGGCGAATGCCGGGATTAACCCCGAAAATCTCCTGAATGACGATGATCGCGGCTTTAGGGTCGCCTTCCGGCTCGGCGGAAAACACATTCATCTCGCCTAGATTGAACTCGCTCATATCAGTCTGGTCCTTTGTCCGCTCGGAAGTTGGTCATGCTCGAAATCGATCAGCCAGGCTTTTGTTCGCACGCCCGCGCCCGCCGAGTAGAATTGCGGGCCGCCGGCCGAAGTCACGCGGTGGCAGGGGATGATGATCGGGAAGGGGTTGGTCCGGCAAGCCTGCCCGACTGCGCGCGCGATCGACCCGTTCGCCGCGGCGACTTCGCCATAGGTTCGCGTCTCGCCGTAAGGAATTGCCGCGATTTCGGCGCGCAGGCCGGCACCTTCCTGCGTATCTGCCTGGCGGAGCGGCAAATCGAAATCGTCGCGCTCTCCGGCAAACCAGGCGCGAAGCTGCGAGACCGCCTCGACAAGCATGGGATGATCGCTCTCACCTTCGGCCTGCGCGGCGCCGATGCGAATGCCCGTGAGGTGTGCATCGTCGGCAGCGATCGTCACCACGCCGATCGGCGTCATCATACTGGCGGTTGCAGCGACGCGTTGCATGGCGCAGACATGCCCGCGATCCCGCCGTCGCTCAAGGAGGAACGCGGACAATGAAGTTCAACGTCGAAGCCGATATGACGCCCGAGGAGTTGCGTCGCCTCGTCGGCCTGCCCGATCTGACCGAAGTCCACGAAGTCTATCTGGGCCGGATCAAGGAAACGATGGTCAAGGGCATCACCCCCGACATGATCGAGCCGATGATCCGCAGCTGGATGCCCGGTGGCGGCGCGGGGATCGACGCCGTGCGCGAACTGATCGGCGGGTTTGCGAGCGCTTCCACGAAGAATAAGGACAAGAAGGACTGATCGCGACGTCGCCGGACACGATCTTCGCGCTTTCGTCGGGACAGCCACCAGCGGGAATCGCGGTAATCCGCGTCAGCGGGCCGCGCGCGGGCGAGACTCTGGCGCGGCTTGCCGGAACGCTCCCCGCGCCACGCCACGCCGCCTATCGTTCGTTTCATGATGACGATGGCGAGCCGCTGGATGACGGGCTGGCTCTGTGGTTCCCGGGCCCGGCGACCGCCACCGGCGAAGACCTTGCCGAACTTCATCTTCATGGCGGGCGCGCGGTGGTCGCGGCGGTGCTTGCCTGTCTTGCCCGGATCGATGGACTGCGTGCCGCGCGTGCCGGGGAGTTTACTCGGCGCGCCTTTGAAAAAGGCCGCATCGATCTGAGCGAGGCCGAAGGGCTTGCCGATCTGCTTGCCGCCGAGACCGAGACGCAGCGTCGCGCCGCGCTGGCGCTGGCCGAGGGGGCGATGGGGGCAGCGGTCACGCGTTGGCAGCGAACCATTTTGGAAGTCTCGGCGCTCATCGAAGCGCAACTCGATTTTTCTGACGAAAGCGATGTGGCCGAGCGTCCGGACGCGGTCGGTTCGCGGTTGAAAGAGCTCGTCGATGAGATCGCATCGTTGCTCGCGGCGCCCCCCGCAGAGCGGCTAAAGGACGGCGTCAGAGTCGTCTTGGCCGGCCCGCCCAATGCGGGAAAATCAAGCCTACTCAATGCTTTAGCTGGGCGTCATGCCGCCATTGTCAGTGACGAGGCCGGCACGACGAGAGATCGCATCGAGGCGCCGGTTGTGATCGACGATGTGGCGTTCGTGCTGATCGACACCGCAGGCCTCAACGAGGCTGCGATCGGGAGCGTCGAAGCGATGGGTATTGCGCTGACCGGCGAGGCTTTAGCGTCGGCCGACATCGTCCTTTGGCTGGGTGCGGCGCGAGACATGCCGGACGGCGCGATGCTGATCGCCTCGAAAGCGGATGTGGAGCAACGCGCGGGGATTCCTGTATCGGCCTTGACCGGCGCTGGGCTCGGTGCGCTCCGCCACTCGCTTGTGGACAGGGCGCGTGACCTTATTCCAAGGCCGAATACACTCGCGCTCAACGTCAGGCATCGAACGATTTTGCACGATGTCGTGGCTGAGCTTGACGCTTCTCGTAAGTCCGACGACGAACTGATTGTTGCTGAGCATCTCCGTCAGGCTCGTGCGCTTCTTGACAGAATAACCGGGAAGGCCGACGTCGAAGACGTCCTCGATGCTCTGTTTAGCGGATTTTGCATCGGCAAATAATGTTTCACGTGAAACACATTGCTCACAACTAAGGTCCGCATTAGGCGCGCGGCATGGCGCGTCGCTTCGATGTCATTGTGGTGGGAGGAGGCCATGCCGGCTGTGAAGCGGCCGCGGCGTCGGCTCGGACGGGCGCCGCCACTGCTCTGGTCAGCTTCGATCTTTCGACGATCGGAGCAATGTCGTGCAACCCGGCAATAGGAGGGCTGGGCAAAGGCCATTTGGTTCGTGAGGTCGATGCGTTTGACGGGATCATCGCGCGTGCCGCCGATGCGGCCGCGATACATTATCGCATGCTCAACGCTTCGAAAGGCGCCGCAGTCCGTGGGCCGCGCGTACAGGCCGATCGCGCCCTTTTCAAATCCGCAATCGATCGGATTTTAAAGGCGCAAGAAAATCTCGATATTGTCGAGGGGGAAGCGGCCGCGCTGACTACAGAGGGCGGACGCATCACCGGCTTGCGCCTTGCCGATGGCTCGGTGTTGGCGGCGAACGCGATTGTTCTGGCCACCGGCACCTTCCTCAACGCGCGGATGTTTCGCGGCGAGGCGCGCGAAGTCGGCGGCCGTGTGGGTGAGGCGGCCTCAGTTTCGCTCGGCGCGCAGCTCCGCGAACTCGCGCTGCCAGTGGGCCGCCTAAAGACGGGCACGCCACCGCGTCTCGACGGGCGCACCATCGACTGGTCTCATCTCGAAGTTCAGCCTTCGGACCAGGGCAGCTGGACGTTCTCCGATCTGACTCGCGCCCGATCGAACCCGCAGCTGTGGTGCGCGATCGCTCGCACCAATGCGGCGACGCACGACGTCATCAGAAATGGCCTCGACCGATCGCCATTGTTCGCCGGCGCCATCGAAGGGCAGGGGCCGCGATACTGCCCATCGATCGAGGATAAAATTCATCGTTTCGGTGATCGCGATGGCCACCAGATCTTTCTCGAACCAGAGGGGCTTAGCGATCATCTCGTCTACCCCAACGGGATTTCCACATCGCTACCAGCCGAGGTGCAGGGTGAATTTATACGCACCATCGAGGGCCTCAAACAGGTGGAGATCGTCCAGCCCGGCTATGCGGTGGAATATGATTACGTCGACCCGCGCGCGCTCGATGCGACGCTGGAGCTTCGCGCACTGCCTGGGCTGTGGTGCGCCGGGCAGATCAACGGGACTACCGGCTATGAAGAGGCAGCGGCTCAGGGGCTGGTGGCTGGGTTGAACGCGGCCGCCCGCGCGTTGGACAAGCCACCTGTTATCTTGGATCGCGCGTCATCCTATATCGGCGTGATGGTCGACGATCTTGTCCTGCAAGGCGTGACCGAACCCTATCGGATGCTGACAGCGCGGGCCGAATATCGTCTCAGGCTTCGCGCGGACAATGCGGCGACGCGACTCACGCCGACCGCTATCGAGATCGGCTGTGTCGGTGAGCAGCGCTTAGCCTGGTTCGAGACCCGCGAAGCGCGCCGTCGGGTGCTGATCGACGGGCTGAAGGCGACGGAAGCGCGCGCGCTCTCCGGCGAAATGCAATCGCACTTCGATCTTATCCGCACGAGCGGGTATGTTCCAGACTCTGACGGCTGCGATCAGTCGATTGTCGACGAAGTTATCGAGGATGCGCGTTACGCGCCCTACGTCGCGCGGCAAGATGCCGAGGTGCGTGCGCTTCGCGCCAATGCCGCCATCGCCATTCCGTCTTGTCTGGATTTCAACGCGATTGCCGGGTTGTCGAACGAGATGGTCGAGCGTCTCGTAAGCGCTCGTCCCCGCACCATGAGCGAAGCCGAACGCATTCGCGGAATTACCCCGGCAGCGTTGGCGGCAATCCTGGTTCACGCCAAGAAACGTGCGGCGTGACCGAAGAGGAAGCGCAGGCCTGGCTTGCGCATCGGCTGGCGGTCACCCCCGAGCAGATGGAGAAGCTTCACGCCTTTCGAAATATGGTGTTGGCCGAGAACGCCCAGCAGAACCTGATCAGCGCGGCCACGCAGAATCGCATGTGGACACGGCACATCGTCGACTCGGCGCAATTGCTACTGTTCCGAAAAAGCCAGTCGGGGTCGTGGCTGGATCTCGGCACGGGAGCGGGGTTTCCTGGCCTGATCGTAGCCATGATATGTAGCGGCCCAATCACACTCGTCGAATCACGGCGGCGGCGTGCCGAATTTCTCATGGACTCTGCAAATCAATTGGGGCTTGGCAACGTGACTGTGCGACAAACACGACTTGAAGTTTTGGAGACGCGTAAGTTCAACACGATCAGCGCGAGAGCTTTCGCGCCGCTCGCCAGAATATTTGAAATCGCGCATCGATTTTCGAATAACGGGACAATCTGGCTGCTTCCAAAAGGAAGATCCGCTAATACCGAACTGGAAAACGTAAAGAAAACGTGGCAAGGCGTGTTTCACGTGGAACAAAGCATTACCGATCCGGATGCCGGCATTGTCGTCGCAGCCCGTGTCGAGCCTGAGGGGGCGCGATGATCCGGATTACGATTGCGAATCAAAAGGGCGGAGTTGGCAAAACGACGACTGCCATCAATTTGGCCACGGCGCTGGCTGCGATCGGATGGCGGGTGCTTCTTATCGACCTCGACCCGCAGGGCAATGCGTCGACGGGTTTTGGCATCGGCCATGGCGACAGGGCGGGGTCGAGCTACGAATTGCTCACCGGCGACATGTCGATAGCGCAAGCAGCGCGACCGACATGCATTCCCAAGCTCGATATCATTCCAGCCACGCAGGATCTTTCCGGAGCTGAAATCGAGTTGGTCGAGTTTGATCGCAGGACGCACAGGCTGGCGATGGCGCTCGACGCGTCACCCGCCAGGTGGGATGTCTGCCTTGTCGATTGCCCGCCTTCGCTCGGATTGCTCACCATCAATGCTCTGGTGGCAGCGCAATCGCTGCTGGTGCCGCTTCAATGCGAGTTTTTTGCGCTTGAAGGCCTCAGCCAGCTGCTGACTACGTTCGAGCGTATCCGCGGCAAATTCAATCCGGGACTGATCATCCTGGGCGTGGCACTGACGATGTATGATCGCCGCAATCGGTTGACCGAACAGGTGGCGGAAGATGTCCGCTCGTGCTTGGGCGCGGCAGTGTTCGATACCGTCATCCCACGCAACGTCAGGCTCTCCGAAGCGCCCAGTCACGGATTGCCCGCTTTGATCTACGATCATCGCTGCCCCGGGTCCGAAGCCTATATGGCGCTTGCACGAGAATTAATCGGGCGATTGCCGACTTTGAAGGTCGCGGCGTGAGCGACGCTAGCGCAAAAAAACGTCCCGGATTGGGACGCGGACTTTCCGCGTTGCTCGGCGAAATGCAGGCCGAGGCGCCGGTCAGCGAGGGTACGCCGACGCCCGACGGTGTTCGAATGCTCGACATTGTCGGTCTGCGCCCGATGCCGGGCCAGCCTCGCAAGAATTTCAATGAGGCGGCGCTCGACGAGCTTGCCGAGTCGATCCGGTCGCGTGGGCTGTTGCAGCCGATCGTCGTGCGTGAGTCGCGCGGCGCCGGCCATTACGAAATCATCGCCGGAGAGCGACGTTGGCGCGCGGCGCAACGCGCGCAGCTCCACCAGATTCCCGCGATCATCCGCGATTTCGACGATCGCACCGCGCTCGAGCTCGCGATTATAGAGAATATCCAGCGCGAGCAGCTGAGTGCGTGGGAAGAAGGCGACGCACTTCGCCGCCTCGTCGACGATCATGGCCACAGCCAGGAGGAAGTGGCGCGGATCGTCGGCAAATCGCGCAGCCATGTCGCCAACCTCATCCGGCTGCGCAACTTGCCGACGCGGGTACATGGCTGGCTTCAGACGGGCGAATTGACGATGGGTCACGCGCGGGCGCTGCTTGGATCGGAGGATCCCGAAGGGGTCGCGCAGCAGATCCGGGGGCGCAACCTCAGCGTGCGTCAAACCGAGGCGCTGATCCGGCGCGAAGGCAAGGCACGCAAGCCCGGGAGCGGCGGATCACGCAATGGCGGCGGCGTTGACCCGGACATCACCGCGCTCGAACGGCAATTGTCCGACCTGATCGGACTCAAGACTGAAATCAAGCACCAGCAGCGCAGCGGCAGCGTGACGCTGCACTACTCTACGCTCGAACAGCTCGACATGATCTGTCAGCGCCTCTCGGGCGAACGAATTTAGAAGAGGAAACTTCCTCAAACGCGATTGTCTATTTCGGCCCCGCGACCGCAGCGCCGGCCTTGCTCGGCCTGGTCTCGTCGATGATTTTCAGGATCGCTGACGCCCTCGTATCGCGCGCGGCGTAGTCCCGGGCAGAAAGCCCCGCCTGGCTGTCCGCCTTCTTCGCATTCGCGCCCGCCGTCATCAGCAGGCGCACCATGGCTGCGTCGCGATTCTGGACGGCGCGAATGATCGGCGTCTCGCCGGCGCTGTTGGTCAGGTTGACGTTGGCGCGCCGTGCGATGAGCGCCTGCGCGCCTTCGACAAAGCCAAGCTGCGCCGCGATCATCAGTGGCGTGTTGCCCTCCCCATCCTTGAGATCGACCCGCGCGCCACGGGAGAGCAGGAAGTTGAGCCAAGTCAGATCTCGACCTCTGGTGACGATGTGCACCGCGCCTTCGCCATTGCTGGTATCTCGCGTATCGATGATCACCGATCCGGGCTTGGAAACAATCTCGGTCGCCTTGGCGCCGTCGCGGTCGCGAACCGCTTTGAGGAAATTATAGCTGTCGCCGAATTGCGCGAACGAAGGCGTCGCTGCCGCCGCGATTAACGCTGCCAAAATTTTCGTAGAAACTCGCATGATCGCGCCCGCTGCCCTTTCGCCGCCTACTTGCGCGCCGGTTGCTAACAATTCAAGGCTGGCACGATGCTGAACAGCTTGAAATCGGTCGCCGCAGCGCTGCTGCTGGCCTCATGCGGTGCGCAAGCACCCGAGGCACCGCCGCTTGCCGGTGCGCGTATCGGTGGCCCGTTTACAGCCATTGCCGAGGATGGCCGCCCCGTCACCGATAAGAATTTCGCCGGCAAGTATAGCCTCGTTTACTTCGGCTACAGCTTCTGCCCCGATGTCTGCCCGGTCGACGTGCGCAACCTGATGGCAGGTTTGAAAGCGTTCGAGAAAAGCGATCCCGCCGCCGCTGCCAAGCTCCAGCCGCTGTTCTTCACCGTCGATCCCGAACGCGATACCCCCGCCAAGCTCACCGAGTTCACCAATGCCTTTCACCCTCGGCTGATCGGGCTGACCGGAACGCCCGAGCAGGTGGCCGCGACCGCCAAGACTTTCGCGGTCGCGTACCAGAAGGGGGAAGCGACGACGCCCGGCTTCTACCTCGTCGATCACAGCCGCGTGGCGATGCTGTTCGGCAAGAACGGAGAGCCGATCGCGATCGTACCGCATGACGGCACGCCGGAGGCCATCGCCACCGAATTTGCGAAATGGGTGAAGTGAGCCGCTTCTGGGAAATGCTCCCGCTCGAAGCTCTCGACGCCGCGCAGTGGGAGGCGTTGTGCGACGGCTGCGGCAAATGCTGCCTTCACAAGCTTGAGGATGAGGAAACAGGCGAACTCTTCCCGACCAATGTCGCCTGCCGGTTGCTCGATCGGCGCAATGCCCGTTGCAGCGATTACAAACATCGCCGCGCGCACGTGCCCGATTGCATCACGCTGACGCCGGCCAAGCTGGCGAATATCGACTGGCTACCGGAAACCTGCGCCTATGTGCGCCGCGCCGAGGGGCGGCCACTGCCCGAATGGCATTATCTCATCACCGGTGATCGCGAATCGATCCATCACGCCGGTGCCTCGGTCAGGGGCTGGACGATCTCCGAAGACGATGCGGGCGATCTCGAATATCATGTTCTCGACGAAGCCCCGATCCGCTGAGCCGCTGACGATCGGCGGCGCGGAGGTCGCGGTTGTGCGCTCGGCGCGGGCGCGATCGATGCGCCTTTCGCTCGATCGCAGAAGCGGCGGCGTGCGGCTGACTTTGCCCAAACGCGCGGCTCTCGCCCCCGCGCTTGCCTGGGCGCGGAGCAAGGAGGCTTGGATCGCCGCGCAAATGGCATCGCGGCCGGTGACGCCGATCGTGCCCGGGATGACGATGAGCGTGGGTGGGCGGGCTTTGACGCTCGACTGGCGGCCCGAACGGCGGCGCGGGCCGGTAATCGTCGATGATCGGCTATGCGTTGGTGGCCCGCGCGAAGGGCTCGAGCCGCGCCTCCTGCGTTGGCTCAAAGCCGAAGCGTTGCGGGTTCTGACGGCGGAGAGCCACGAATATGCCGCGCGGTGCGGCGTGACCGTCAGCAAGGTCGGCGTCGGCGATCCCATCTCGCGCTGGGGCAGCTGCTCAGCAGCTGGCGCAATCCGCTATAGCTGGCGGCTGATTCTTGCACCCGAACACGTTCGCCGTGCGACCGTCGCGCACGAAGTCGCGCACCGCGTGCATATGAACCATGGTCGGGCGTTTCACTTGCTCGTTGCGGAGATATATGAAAGCGATTCGAGCGCGGCGCGGCGGTGGTTGCGGCAGCATGGGCAGGACCTGCACGGCTTCGGACGGTAGCGAAACTATCTCGGTTCGGGTGTGCCCGGGATCAAATCTTCGGGCCGGCCAAGGTCTCCGATGTCGATCGGTGCGGGCTCGGGGCGGTCATCCTCGAATGGATCCTGACCCTGGCCGGGGTAAAGATTGCCGTCTTCATCGACGAATTGGCCATTGTCGGGATCGCCGAAATAGGCCTCCTCGTCGGGCTCGAGCTGCCATTCGGGCAATGTCACCTCGGTGTCGAATTGCTCGACCTTGCGGCCAGAAACAGCAGATTTCATGAATTGCGCGAAGGCGCGCGCGGGGGCGGTGCCGCCCTGGAGACCGCGCACGGGGCGCGCATCGTCGCGGCCCATCCACACGCCCGTCGTCAATCCGCTCGAAAAGCCCAAGAACCAGCCATCCTTGTTCGAAGAAGTCGTGCCGGTCTTGCCCGCAACCGGCCGGCCGATCTGCGCCGCCTTCCCCGTCCCCGCGCTGACCGCGGTCTGAAGCAGATCGGTCATGCCTGCAGAAACGTAAGGCGGAACCAGCACGCGCGACATATCGGCCTGGTGGCGATAGATGACGGTGCCGCGATCGTTGGTGATCTTGAGAATGCCATAAGGCGAGATCGCGACGCCCTTGGCCGATACCGCGGCATAGGCGCGCGTCATATCGAGCAGGCGCACGTCCGATGTTCCGAGCACCATCGATGGGTGGGTATTGACGGGCGTGGTGATGCCGAAACGCTGCGCCATTCCCGCTATCGCCGAAGTGCCGACTTCAGCGCCGATCTTGGCAGCGATTGTGTTGACCGAATAGGTGAAAGCGGTACGTAGCGTCATCTCGCCGCGAAAGGCGCCGCTCGAATTGCGCGGTCGCCAACCATTGATATCGACAGGCTCGTCGACCAGGTTCGATTCGGTGGTGTAGCCCGCTTCGAGCGCGGCGAGATAGACAAACAGCTTGAATGCCGATCCCGGCTGACGCACCGCCTGTGTCGCGCGATTATAGATAGACGTAACATAATCGGTGCCGCCGACCATCGCGCGCACCGCGCCGTCTCGATCGAGCGCGACCAGCGCACCCTGGGTGCCAGCCGGCACATTGGCGCGTATCGCGGCATCGGCGGCGCGCTGCATCTTCAAGTCGAGCGTCGTCCACACATCGATCGGCTCACTGCTCTCGTCGATCATCGTGTCGAGCTGCGGCAGCGCCCAATCGGTGAAATAGCGGACGCTATTCTGGTTCTGCTCGACGGCGATCTCGACGCTGCTCGGATCGGTCTCTCGAGCCTGTGTGGCACTGATCTTGTCATTATCCGCCATCGCTTTGAGCACGACGGTTGCACGCCCGACCGCCGCCTTGGCGTCAGCGGTGGGAGAATAGTTGGAGGGCGCCTTGACGAGCCCGGCGATAATCGCGGCCTCGGCAAGGCTCAATTCGGTTGCGGGATGACCGAAGAATTTGCGCGCCGCGGCGTCGATCCCGTAAGCGCCGCCGCCGAAATAGACGCGATTGAGATAGAGTTCGAGGATCTGGTCTTTCGAGAACTTGCGCTCGAGCGCGAGCGCGAGAACGATCTCACGCAGCTTGCGCGTCCAGGTGCGGTCATTGGTCAGGAAGATATTGCGCGCGAGCTGCTGGGTGATCGTCGATCCGCCCTGGGTGAACCGCCCCTTCTGCGCCCGAACAACGAACGACCGGGTGATACCGACGGGATCGACACCGGGGTGCCAGCGATAGCGCTTGTCCTCGATCGAGACCATCGCATCGACCATCACCGGCGGGATGTCGCGATAGGGCAGCCACGCGCCGTAACTTGGGCCGAGCGCGACGATGATCGTGCCATCGGCGGCGCGCACGCGGATCATCTGGCCATTGGGCGACTGCTTGAGATTCTCGTAGGAGGGCAGGCTCGACCAGGCGATGCCGACTGCGATCAGCAGCGAGAGCAGCGCCGCCCCAACGCCCAAGCTCGCCCAAATCATGAAACGCGCAAAGCGTCCGCGCGGTTCTTTTGAGGTGCGACGCTTGGGCATTAAGCTGTGATTCTAGGGGCGAAGCGGGGGTGGGGCAAGCGCGTCGCCTTTGTCTCAGATGCCGAGAGCTTTGAGCGCGGCATCGCCCAGCCCCTTGAGGCCGCGCCCCCATATGCCGCCGGCAAGTGGCAAGGCGCTGCGCAAGGCGTGGAGGTAACGACCTTCGCCGCCGAAGCGATCGGTAAAGAGGCTCGCTTGTCCGCGAAAATAGGGGACGAACGACGCCGATCGTGCAGCACCATAGGCAAGGTGCGCGTCGAAGCCGAGCGTCAGCCGCTTGTCGATCATGCGATCGCGCGCGGCATCTTCGGCGATGACGCCATCCCGCCCTTCGACGATCAGCGTGCAGGGACCGTGGAAGACCAGAAAGCGGAATTGCGCGGTGATCCAGGAAATCAGCCAGAGAACGCGCCACGGCCGAGTGATGACGAGCCGCGACGATCGCGGCTTGACGATCCCGATCAGCGCGCGGGGAGAGAGAGTGACGGCTCCGCCGGCAGGAATATCGATGGTTGCGATCCGATGGCCACTGTCGGTCGAAGCGATCGTAGCATGTTCAACACGCTCGCTTCGAAGCCGCTGGAGGGCAAAGAGCCCTGCGGCGAGACAGGTGAACGGAATGCGCCAATCGAGAAGGTGAAGGTCGTCGGCCGCGATATCGGCGGCGCTGCTCTGTAGCCCTGATCGCAGCAGTAACTCGTGCTCGCGGTCGAGTACGACATTGATGCTGAGCGCCGACGGGCTTGCATGCAAAGCAATGCCCCGCTCGTGCAGCCGGATGGGGTGCGCGCGCGCGGCGAGCGGAGCGATCCCGAAGAACGCGATCAGCTTGAACAGGATCGGCGTGACGATGGCTGTCGACACGATCAGGATCGCGGAAAGGCCGTGCGTGCGAAGCGCAGTGACAGCTTGGTTCTGCAGATATCCTTCAGCTTGTTCGGATTGTACCGCCGTCAGAGCGTCGTATCTCTCCGTGGCCCTCGTCATTAGCACGTCTGCCCGCGCGGTCGCTTCACGCGCTTTTCGAAGGCCCAAAGCGCGCGCTTCAAGGCGCTGCTTCTCGGATCTCAACGCGACCGCCGTTGCTCGCTCCTGCTCGATATAGTCGCATCCGGGTGCCCGCGGCGTGGCGCGGCAGAATGGGTCACGAAGCCGCTCTTTGTTGCTGCGCCGTAACGCCTCATGCGCCCTGACACGCGCGTTGAAGTCCGACACCTGCGCCTCGAAATCGAGACCCGCGCGACGTTGTTTCAGGATCGAGATCGAAAGATCGAGCAGCGGGATTTCCACAAGCTCAGCGCGATAGCTGGCAAGGATAACGGCCGGATCGATGCTCAAACCGGGGTCGGCGCGGGCGCTCGCGGCCTGACGCCGGCGAACCAGGTCTGTTTCGATTTCGTTCAGCCGCGCCCCGGTCGCGCTGCCAATCTCGTCATGCAGTCGTCGCGCCTCTGCGGCCTCGGATTTCGCTATAGCCCCGAAGCGCGCGCGTTCCTCGGTCAGCGCGCTGGCGATGGCGGCGGCGCGACCGGCCTCGGCGCGCGTATTTCGCAGGCCCGCCGTCAGCCAGAGAAGGGCGACGATGACGACAAACGAAATCAGCACCCAGGCCGCCCGCCCCGTCAGCCAGCGCAGGGCAGTCAGCATCGATCAGCCGACAAGCGTGCAGTGATGCGCAGCTA
Source organism: uncultured Aquisediminimonas sp. (assembly GCA_965365485.1). Taxonomy (GTDB): domain Bacteria; phylum Pseudomonadota; class Alphaproteobacteria; order Sphingomonadales; family Sphingomonadaceae; genus Aquisediminimonas. Next base: position 1,632 of record CBDUBW010000017.1, on the reverse strand, counting down.
ATCGCCCCGGAATTCGAGCGCGACGCTGTTCATGCAATAACGCAGGCCACCTTCTTCGCGGGGGCCATCGGGAAAGACATGGCCGAGATGGCCATCGCAGCGGCCGCAGCGGACTTCGACGCGGCGCATGCCGTGGCTGGCATCTTCGTGCTCGACAACGGCCTCGGGAGAGACGGGGGCGGTAAAGCTTGGCCAGCCGCTGCCGGAATCGAACTTCTTGTCCGATCGGAACAGCGGGTTGCCGCAGCCCGCGCAATCATATTCCCCCGAATCCTTGTTGTAATTCAGAGCGCCCGCGAAAGCGCGTTCGGTGCCGGCTTCGCGCAGGACATGATATTGTTCGGGGCTGAGGCGAAGCTTCCATTCGGCTTCGGTGAGTTCCAGTTTTTCCATGGTGCGAATGTGGTCCTTTGCCCGGCGGCGTTCAATCCCCGATACGCGTCGCCCGCGCCAATGTTCCGGCGAGGCCCGGAAGCAATCGCATCGTGCTGACGGCGATCGTCGAACCTGCCGGGCGTTCGCACAAGTGCCAGATCGCCTTGGCGATGCCAATCGGGCGCCGGACCGAGGCGGCGAAAGCGCTGTGGTAGGCAGGCGCGTCATGGCCATTCACAAAAGAGCGCGCCGCACGGATGCCGCTGGCAATGGCAATGCCATTGCCCTCGCCCGCCAGGCTCGGGATCACGCCCGCCTGGTCGCCAAGGCGGAACAGCCCCGGCCGTGTTTCGTGCGCAATCCAGCCATAGGGAACCGCGCCGATCGCATCGATCTCCGGCTCTGACGCCATGAAAGCGAGCCTCTGGCCAAGCGCAACATGCCGATCGCCAAGCGCGCGCAGCAGCGTCCGCGGATCGCCCCCCGCCGCGGTCAGTGCCGATTTCCGCACTGCCAGGCAGAGATTGGCGCCTCCATCTTCCTGGAGCACCAATCCGGCATAGCCGCCGCTAAACAGGTGCAGCTCGATCGCACCCGCGCACAAACGGGTCAGCGCCGGGTTCGCATCGAGGCGAACGCGCAGCCCCAGCGCCGGATCCTCCGTGCGCGGCCGCCCGAGCCCGGCCAGATCATGCTTACCGCTGGCGATGAAGAGCGTTTCGGAAGCGATCTCTCCACCATCGGCCAAGATCAGACGGTTCGCGGGTTCAAGGCGCTTCGCCATCACGCCGCGTTCGATACGCGCGCCTGCCTGTGCGGCGCGTTCGAGCAGCAGCGTATCGAGCCGCCGCCGTGAGATGCCGATCGCGCCGCCGGGGAGCGGTGCCTCGGCGCTGCGGTCCTGGTGGTAAAGGCGCAGGCGGTCGACGCGGTGGCCGGCAATGGCTTCGGGAGTGACGCCGAGTGATTCCAGACCGGCCAGCGTCCTCCAGCTCAGAAAGCCGCCGCACAGCGCGTCTCCTGTTTCCCGGCTGCGCTCAAGCACTGTCGCCCGCACGCCTTGCGCCGCAAGCGCGATCGCCGCTGCCGACCCCGCAGGCCCGCCGCCGACGATCAGCGGAGACGTTCGACGCATAGCCGGAAAGGAAAGGCGCGGAACACGCGCGCATCGTGCACGCCCGCTTCGGCGAGGATTGGCGGCCATTCGGAGGGTCGATAGCTGCGCGCGATCGAGAGCCTGCCGTCATGCCGCACGAT
>CBDUBW010000016.1:0-22638 GCA_965365485.1 uncultured Aquisediminimonas sp. | reverse complement strand
CGCATCTTCAAGACGCAGAAATATCCGACGTTCAGCGATGTGCGCGAGATCAACGAGCGCAACCCCGAGGCGGCCGCCGCGCGTGGCTTGTGGGCCGATCTCGATTTCCTTCGAAACGTCTATGATCTCAACTCTGAGTTGAAGGACACGCAGTTCGCCGATTATCACGGCCATGGCTGGAACTTTCGCGCGATCCTGAAGCGCGATCGCGATGGCAATCTGTTGAATGCTGACGGCGACATGGCGACGAACAGCACCGAAACCGCCAATATGGTCGATCCCAGCGACCCGGAAAAGTTCCGCAAGAACTGCGCAGCCTTCCTTCCGAAGGAGCCGGAGAAGCACGAATTGTGCATGTCGAAAGCGGAAAATGGCCGCGAGGGCAAGTTCGTGCCGGCTGGCCTCAACCCCGGCAAGTCGGTCCACATGATGGACATTCATGCCGAAAAGGGCATGCAGTGCGCCGACTGTCACTTCGCACAGGACAGCCATGGCAACGGCCTGATCTACGGCGAGGTCGCGAATGCAGTGGAGATTGGCTGCAAGGACTGCCACGGCACCGCCGACGCTTATCCGACGCTACTGACTTCCGGCCCCGCCGCGCGGCCGCAGGGCAATAATCTTTCGCTGATGCGCAACGCCGATGGCCAGCGTCGCTTCGAATGGTTCTACGATAACGACGGCAACCGTGTGCTGATCCAGCGCTCGATTGTCGATCCCAAGCTCGAGTGGCGCGTCAGCCTGACCAAGGACTCTGTCACCAAGGGCCATCCCCGCTTCAACGAGAAGGCCGCACGCGCCAAGTTGATGGGCGCGACCTCGGCGGGTGGCGAGAGCTATGGATGGGGCCCGGGCATCGCCAAGGAAAATCGCGCGCATGGCGACGACAAGATGGTGTGCTTCACCTGCCACCTCTCATGGTCGACCTCCTGCGGCGGCTGCCACTTGCCGATCGAAGCCAACTGGAAAACCACGAGCCACAAATATGGCGGCGAGACCTCACGCAATTTCGCGACCTACAACCCGCAGGTTGCGCGCGACGAGATGTTTCAGCTTGGCCGCCACGGTTTCGCCAAGCCCGGAGAGCCCAACGCCGACGGCACCGCGCGCGGCATCATCGCACCGGTCCGGTCGACCTCGGCGCTTGTCCTTTCCTCGACCAACGTCAACCGCGAGCGCATCTACATCCAGCAGCCGCCGGTGTCTTCGCCCGGCTTTTCGAGCCAAGCCTTCGCCCCGCATTTCCCGCACACCGTCCGCACCAAGGAAACCAAGACCTGTTCGGACTGCCATGTCAGCGAGAATGAGGACAATAATGCGATCATGGCGCAGACGTTGTTGCTCGGAACCAACTTCGTCAATTTCGTCGGGCTGCATGCCTGGAGCGGGATGGAAGGCGGCTTCCAGGCGACGCGCGTCACCGAATGGGAAGAACCGCAGGCCGTCATCGGCTCGTACCTCCACCGCTACGCCTATCCCGATTGGTATAAGGCGCACCAGGATCACGGCCGCGAGCTGATCGAATGGACGCGCGGCAAGACCTTCGACAAGAATTTTTCGGGCGAAACCGAGTCGCTCGAGCAATTCGCCAACGTCGTGCAGAAGACCGGCGACGCGGTAGGCTGTCTCCAGCTTCGCGGCGAATATATGTTCGTCGCTCAGGGCAAAGGCGGCTTCCAGGCCTATGACGTTGCTTCGATCGGCAATAAGGGGTTCTCCGAACGGATCCTGACCGCGCCCTTCTCGAAGATCGGGCATAACACCAAAGTCGACTCGACCGACGCCACCTGTGTCGCCCTGGCGACCACGCAACCAATCAGCGTCAGCCGAAACGACAATATGGCGGCAACCAAGTCGACCGGACCGGACGGCAAGGAAATCAGCCTGCTCGAAGCCAATATGGAGCAGGCGTTTCATCCCATCTATCGCTACGCCGTCATCACCGACAGCGTCGAAGGCATGATCCTGGTCGATGTCGACACGCTGGCCGATGGCGAGTTCCGCAACAATTTCTTCAAGCGCGCGCTGACCTGGAACCCTGACAATGTTCTCGCCGGGGCACGCCACATCACGCTCGCGGGCAGCATCGCCTATATCACGACAAAAAGCGGACTCGCGGTCGTCGATCTCACCGATCCGATGAACCCCAAGCTGACCGCCAATCTGCCGATGACCGACGCGCGGGCCAGCGCAGCGCAGTTCCGCTACCTTTGGGTGACCGATGCCGAAGGCCTGAAGTTATTCGACATCACCGATCTGCGCGTGCCGGTGGCAGTGCCTTCCGGGACAGTACCGATCGCCGACGCCCGCCGCATCTATCTTGCGCGCACCTACGCCTATGTCGCGGCCAAGCAGGAGGGGTTGATCATCGTCAACATCCTCCGCCCGCGCGCGCCGACCATCTATATGAAGGAGAATTTCGGCGGGCGGATGAACGATGCCGAGGACGTCATTGTTGCGACCACCAATGCCTCGCTGATCGGTTACGTCGCCGACGGACGCAACGGCATCAAGGTGCTGCAGATGACCAGCCCCGACAGCCAGCCCAATTTTTACGGCTTCTCGCCTGCACCGAAGCCCGAGATCATCGCCTGGGCCAAGACACCGTCAGCCGCGCTCTCGCTGTCGAAGGGTCTCGACCGCGACCGCGCGGTCGATGAAACCGGCGGGCAGATGGCGATCTTCGGGCGGGTCGGCTCTCGCCCGTTCACCAGGCCGGAGATGGAACGGCTGTTCCTCACCCGCCGCGGCGTGCCCTACAAGGTGATCGATAAGCCGAGCATGGCGGACTATGTGCCGCTGATGTCCGCTGCGCGTTGACCTGTGGAGCGGGCTTGCGCCGCCCATAGTCGACGCGAAGTAACGCCAATCTACGACAGGATGTGCGGCTTCAACGACGAGGCGAATTCTGCCAGCTGATGATCTCAGTCTGGAATGGCTGCGCCTTCGCGATCGGCATTGCCGCTCGATCTGCGCCGCCACAGTTTCGAAGCCTGCTCGGCTATCACGCCCACGCCAATGCCCAGGCCGATCGCAAGCGTGATGTGCAGCCACCAAAAACTGCCGTGCCGCTGATCGAGGTGATAATCGGTCAGCCACATCGGGACCGCGCCGACGAGATAGATGTAGAGGCCATATCGACCAATCCACTGCGACGCGACAGCGATGGGGCGCGGCAGCCAGACCGAAGGTGCGAATGTGAGCAGGAAACAGGCTACTGCCATGATCGGCCAATGCGGGTTGGCAAAACCCCAAGCGTGGATCGACGCAGCAACCAGAAGTAGACCGGTGCCGATCCGCCATTCGCGACCAGCCAGCGCCATCAGCCAGCCGCCGGCAAAGTAGAGAAACAGTTGATCGGGGGTGCGGAAGGCGTTTGCCGCCGGATCGACCAGCGCTGCACCGATGAAGCGAAGCAACAAGGCAAAGCCAAGCAGGCAGATCGCGGGAAGCAGCGGCCGATCCCGGGAAAATCGGCGAAATGGCGCGATGGCATGTATCGCCACCAGCACGAGTGAGCACCAGAAAAGGCACTGTATAAACCAGTAGATGTTGAGCAACCCGCCCCAATCGGCGAACCATGTGCTGTAAAAGAGTGCGTGGCGTTCGAAGAATTCGCGCTTGTAGATCGAGTAAGCGAGGACGATCAGTTCGTAGATGATGAGCAACTTGCCGAGCGATGCCCAAAAGGCATCGAAAAAGCGCCCGTCGAGCAGCTTCTTGCGCTGAAAACGCGCCCAGCCGAAGCCTGCGAGCAGCAACAGAGCGTCCGCTCCGCCCTGCGTGCCGGTTAGCGCATGACCGATCACGACAAGACTGATGGCGGCGGCGCGGAGAAACATGTCGCTATCGAGCCGGGCCCAGAAGCGAGATGGCGCATCGCTCTGCTTTTCCGCCAGATCCGCCAGTTGGCGAAGCGAAAGCTGCGGCCAGTCGGCTGGGAGCCGCCCCACTACCTGTTCGACCGCCAAAGACGCGTTGATGTAGGATAGGGAATCCGAAGCCAGGTCCTCAAACCGGGTTTCGTCGCGCACGTGCCCGCCATATGGGCGATAGGCCGCGCGCAACTCCTCGATCTTCGATCCAGTGGTCTGCGCTTTCTCCGGCACGCGTGCGTCGGCGAGAACCGCAGCGTAATCGGGTTTCCCATTGGGAAGAAGCGGCAGGTCTCGAACGACTATCTGCACAATCTCAGCCGGAAGCCTTAGCGCGTCGATGGCAGCCGAGGCACGCTGCCGGTCCTTTTCCGACGCGACCACAAGTACAGCACCCTGATCATCGCCAGCGGCGACGGCGGCGACGCCAGCCGATAGTGTCACCTTCTCCAGCTCATCGAGGCTCACGCGAAGCCCGAGCGGCTTGATGAAACGGCTCAGCCTGCCCTCGATGCGGAAGAAGGCGGGCGCGACCTCGACCCCGAGATCGCCGGTTCGAAGGGTGTTCGGGCCATGGCCCAGCGCCAATTCGCTGCGATCCGATGCGTAGCCCATCATGACATTCGGGCCTGTGTAAACAAGCTCTCCGACCTGCCCCGCCGGGAGCGGCCCGCCCTCGCCTACCACCTGCAGGCTCCCTCCCGGGATCGCGCGCCCGACGCAATCGGGATGGATCGCCAGCAATTCGGGCGGCACATAGGCGATGCGGGCGGTCGCTTCGGTCTGGCCGTACATGACGAAAAGGCGTGCACCGCGGGCTTGCGCAAAGGCGTGAATGCGACGCACCGCATCAGGTCGCATCCGCCCGCCTGCCTGAGTGAAAGTGCGTATGCTTGCGGGAAGCCGGGCGAGCGTTCCCGATCGCTCGACCAGTTCGTAACTGGTCGGGACACCCGAAAGCGAAGTCAGGCCATGACGCTTCGCAAGCTCTGTAAATCTTGGCTCACCGAGGCCGACATCGCTGATCAGCACCGATGCACCCGCGTGGAGGTAGGAATGCAGCACAGACAGGCCGAAAGAATAGCTCAGCGGGAGCGACGTGATCGTGACATCGTCCGGAGTGATTTCCAGATATTCGACGATCGATGCAGCATTGGCGGCGAGGTTGCGGCCGCTGAGCCGGACGAGTTTCGCACTCCCTGTCGATCCCGAGGTCGACAATAACAGCGCCAAATCAGGGTGGACTTTGGCCTTGAACGGCTCAGAGGCAAGCGTGAGGTCGAAAACGCCATCGTCCCCGCAAGCCCAGACGGCATTCGGTGCGAATTTGGATAGCATCGCGTCCGACTTGGCGCCCGCATCGAACATGATCACGGGAACCCCGCGGCGCAAGGCACCGATATAAGCGACGACGGCCTCGATCTCTCGTGCCGCTTCGATGGCGATCAGGGCAAGCGACGCGGGCAGCGATGCACCAAAGGCATCCGCGCGGCTCGCGAGCTCGGCATAGCTCAGCCGAGTGCCATCTTCGCCGAGCAGCGCCGTCCGCGCTGACCAGCGTTCGAGCCCAGCTGCAAAATCGGGAACGCCGCTCATTGCCGTTCCCGCGTCTCCCGAAGCTCGATCAGCGTCAAATGACCGCGCGTTACCGCTTTTGCCCCCGCAGGCAGCATCTTGACGATTCGGGCGCTGTCGCATGCCAGCACAAAATCGGCGAGGCGATCGCGGGTTATTCCCTCGATCTGCTCCGCCTCGTTCCAGCGCCCGGCACGCCAATCCCAATGAGACCGCACCGATGCGCGCACGCCGATGCTGGCCAGCTCACCCTTGAGCTGAAGCGGCTGCATCGCGGCATTGGCGAAAATCGGCGTGACCAGTTGGCCGCGCGCCATCGCCAGCGGGGCGTACATCTGGCAGCGGCGAATACGGCCGTCACGCCTGTCACTCCCGCGTACGATGAAGGTCTGTACCAGCGAGCCCTTCGGCACCCGCGCCAGCAGCGCTTGGGCATCGCGATAATCGGTCCGGTAAGGAAGCCAGCCCAGGGCAATTGCCCCGGATCTGACGAGGAGGACCGCCGTCAACATCAGCGCGACGTTCCGCCCCGGCGCGACGCCATCGACCGACGCCGCGAACAGCAAGGCGAGCATGAAGGGCACGCGATCCGCGACGAAGCCGACGCCGAACAGTGTCGGCGGCGTGATCACTACGAGGACCGAAAATAGTATCAGCGCGGGAATCATGGCCGGCTGGAGACGCAGCCGGCCGCTTCGCAGCGCCCATATCAGCGCGATCGCGATACCCGCAACGAATGCCACGTCGATGAGTGCCGAAGGGCTCTCTGTCACGCGGAAAATCGTTTCCAGCCGATGGTTGATTTCGAAAAGCAAGCGCGAAGCCAGCCGACCCGATGCAAGGTGGCCCTGCGACCGTTCAAGCATATCGACTTTATCGGTCGTGGCCGCGGTCGATGACGACAAAAAGAACAGAGCCGGGAGCACGGCCTGACCGGCCACCAGCGCAGCGCCGAGTAGCAGCCGCTTTACCGGCGCGCCCGACACCCGCCACAGGCCGAATTCGATTGCAGCCAGCGCCACGCCATACAGAGCGAAGGCGAATCCATGTGAAATCATGATCGCCATGGCGAGCACGCTGCCGACGATGAACGACAACCACGTCCGATCGCGCAACCGCACCCAGAGCGCCAGCGACCAGAGCCCAATCGCGGTGGCCAAAATGAAGTTCACGAAGCCCCAGTTCAATATGTAACTGTGGCAAAGGATCGCGGCGAGCGCGGCGGGGTATAGTAACGAGCGCGCACCGAGCGCGCGCGCAAGCATGACGACGCCGCCGAATTGAAGGACCAGGATCAGCGTTACGAGCAGTTTGGATACGGGGAGCGGATCGCCCAATCGCGACGCCATTGCGCCGATCACATCCAGTCCGAGATTGGGCACGATGCGCCACTTGACCGCGAGGTGATCGGACAGGCCTAGCGCCTCTGGTCCATAACCCAGGACATAATAGCGCGCGAGATGGCCGCCATAATCGATCAGCGGAAGCGCGGGCGGCACCAGCAGGGGCAGCAACGCGAGCGTGAGCCAGAAAGCCGCGATCGGCCATTCGCGACCGACGTCAGGCGCCCGCGGTTCAGCGGAGGGCGTGTCGGAACCTTGCATCTGCCGCTGAATTGCCCGTTACCGCCCCAGAAAGTGCGACGCGGGCAAATATGGCCCGCGACGTCGACGTCCTACGCGCGAGGCGCGGATTGCCAAACCAATTTCGGCGCGTTCACCAATAATGGCTGCGGGCGACGCTGCGCCCGCAGCAAGGGGTTTCGCACTCAGCGCGCCAGGGCGGTGACCTTGCCGGACTTGCGCATGCGCAGCGCCCCGCCGACCAAACCGAAGCCCATGATCATCAGCGCCCAGCTCGCCGGCTCGGGGATGGCGGAAATCAGGCTGAGCGTGCCATCGTAGAAGCCGTTTGCACCCGCGCTGTAATTGACCCGGACGGTGTAAGTGCCGGCACCAAGCAGCAACGGGCCGACCGAACGAATGTCGGGATTGCCCGCGGCAGTCGTCACCCAACGAACCGGGCTCGCCAGCGAACCGCCACTGATCGTCGGCGCGCCGCCGCCTGCGGGGAAGTTCACATTCTCGCTGATCGTCGTATAGAAATTGCCGAGCGATCCGGTCAGGGTTTTCAACCCGACGACCGAGAATTGGAAGAAATCCGTGCCCATTCCCGGCGAGACCTCTCCCTGCGATCCGGGCGAGTTTCCGAAGCTGTGGAAGAAGCTGCAGCTGGTGGCGTTGGTTGCGCTATCGCACGTGATCGCGCTGGCGGCATAAGCAGGGCTAGAGAAGGCGGCGAGTGCAAGCGCCGCGCATATGGCTGATAGATATGGCTTTTTCACGATCGTCTCCCGTACGCAGTTGAGGAATCTCCTACCGCGGTCCCATTCTATGATGGGCGGATGACAATTATGAGATACGCCTTATGGCGACAATCTGCAAGCAGGGTTAACTGGTTAACGCCAAGTTTCTTATCGCTGCATAGCGTTACCTGCTAAGCTACTGATAAGCCAAGCATATGAGGAAGCGCCATCCTCACGAAACACGACCGCGCCCTCGGGATATTGCGGCAAAATGGCAAAGAGCTGAGCTTCCGTGGCGTCGAGTCGGTCGATTTCGGCGATCAGCCCGGGATCGGCGACGATCCCGCCATTGCGCACCGCCACCGCCGCGGCCCGCGCTACCAGCGCCGATGGCGCGAGGTTGCTGGGCTTCGACAAGGCGAATGCGGTGGCGGGTGAGAGACGGCTGCCAATCTCTTCGGCCGCCCTTCCGATCGCCGTGGTGACATCCTTAGCCGATATCTCTGACCGCCGCTCCTCGGCGGCGACAAGGCAGGCGTGTTGCGCGATCAACGACGCCAGATAGGGCAGGCCCGCGGCGTGCGAGATCAGCAGACGCGCGGCATCGTCACCGAAGCGGACTTCGCCATGCTTCTCGCCGATAGCGAGCAATTCGCGCAGCTCGTCATCGCTCATGTTGAGAACCGGGATGCCGACGATGTTGCGGCGGATCGAAGGCACCTGCTCGACCAGATCCGTCACATTGGATGCCACGCCGGCCAGCACCAATTGCACCTGCATCGAGCGATCGGACAGGTTTTTTATGAGCTCCGCCACCGACGCGCGAAACCGCAGCGACGCGACACGATCGAACTCGTCCAGGACAATTAGGATGCGCGTCCCCGCGACATGGGTCAGCACATCGCTGAATTGCGATACGGTGAATTGCCCTGCCGGCAATCGATCGGCCAGGGTTCCACCGCGCTCGACCTGCTCGACGGTGGGATCGACCGCAGAATCGTAAAGTGCCGATATCTTCGCGGCGACCGCCCGGAACGTATCGCTGAAGTCCATCTCCTCACCGCACGAGACGTAGTAAACCGAATAGTTCGCAGTCTCGGCCAGTTCCTGAACGACGCGTAGCACCGATGTCTTGCCGATGCCGCGATCGCCGTAGAGGATGACGTGAAGATGCTGATCCTGGATCGCGCGCACGACGCGGCTGAGCAGGCTCGATCGGCCCGCAAACTTCAGCGCGCTCGCCACCGGTTGCGACGGCAGGAAGGCTGGGGGGCGGTGGCCCCTTCCCTCTCCCAAGCGCCGCGCGAGCAGGCCGCTGGGATCGAAGGCATGCGCCGACGCGGTGAAGCGCGGCAGGTTCGCTGGCGCGTTGTCATCGCGTGGGCGCGCCTCGACGACAACGGGCTCGTAGCCGCCTTCTTCAAAATCGCCTTCAAGATCGCGATTGCGGCGGAACAGACGCGAAAACCAGCTCATAGAGGCCCCACAATATCAGCGATCGGAAAACGGCGGCGGGTCCGGCCAAGCGAACCGCGCGGGCGTTAGCGTCTCGTCCCGGGAAAAGCCACCTTCAGCACGAAGATCACATAAGCGCCGACACCGAACAATATGATGAGCGCCGCCCAGCCATAGCCTTCATTGCCGACATAATTGGCAACCGCGCAGCCTATTGAAGGCGGCATATAGTGCCAGATTGTATCAATCGGCTCTTCTAGGGTGGAACGCTGCAGGAACAGCACGATGAGGCCTGCGAAGACGATCATGGTCACCCAGTCGTAGATCGTCTCCATACTGCCCCTATTGACCGTGAATCATTGAGGACGTCAAAGGCGTCCCTATTCCCTAAGTTGCCGCGTATATGCTTGGGGCTGCATTATTAGCAAATCATCATTGATCAGTTGGCAACGAAGGAATGGGTTAATCGCGGGCGCGAGTGCGCCGCGACAGATATCCGCATTGACGCAATGCGAGCGAGCGTTGAATGTGCGCAACGATGGCAAGGCGATCGGCGTTTCTGGCATTGATCGATTGGTTCCGCGGGCCGGCACCGGTCGAAGCCCCCGTCGCGCCGCCGCCAACGCCGCTCCCCGCCAAGGTCGATTTCGATTTCTCCGACCCGCGCTTGCCCGATAATGTCGGCCCGCTGATCGCGCAGGTGACGGGGCTGATCGAAGATATCGAGCATCGCGCCGCCAATGAACCGCAGTGGAGCCCGCACATAGCCGAGATCCGGCAATTGAGAGACTATCATCTGCCCACGATGCTCAAAAGCTATGTCGAAATTCCGGCGGCGCACCGCGCGGAGATATTTCGCCGCACGGGCCATTCGGCAAGCTATGCGCTGGCGGCCGCGCTCGACAAGATGATCGAACGTCTGCGGCAGATGTCGGCATCGCTTGCCCAAGGCAATATCGATGCCTTTACCGCCAATCTTCACTTTATCGATCTCAGATACGGAGCCGCGCCGCTCTCTTCCGATTGATTCAAATTCGCATCGTCGGCGTCAGCCACACCGTGCCACGGCCGCGGAGAACGAAAACCAGACCTTCTCCGCTACGCAGGGCGTTGCGAAGGCCGCGCACAAGCGGGCGCAATTCGACCTGCAGCGAGGCGCTGTACATCAGCATCATGTCGCCATCGACGATGAGCTCGTCCGACCCGTTGAGCTCGATTGCTTCGATCTCATCGACCGGGACGGGCGCTTCCACGACGAACACGCCGGCGCCTTCCAGCTTGGGCTGCATCAAGCCATTGCCGGACAGGATGCCGGACACCGAGCTATGGACGTGCGTCTTGATCTGGACGCTGCCCTCACAGGCGTAAAAGGCTTTGTCGTCGAGAATTAGTGCGTCGCCCGGCCCATCCATTTCGGCGATGATGAACTGCTTGGCAGTCGGCTCGGTCCAGACCTCGCCATGCCCGGAGTATCGCGTCGCAAAGCCCGATTCACCGGTGCCGGCCGAACGCACCGCGCGCGAGAAGAAGCCGCCTTGTTCGTTCTTCTGGACTTCGACCTGCAGCTTGCCGTGTGCGTACTGCAACGCGCCGGGTTCGAGCAGCGCCGATCCGCCGTCGAGTTTGATCCGCAAGGTGCGCATCGTCGTGGGCGGGATCGACTGGATCATGGTCGATCCAGGATCGACGCCTGGTATCGCCAGCGAGTGGCTTTTGCGGGCGAACTGGTAAAGCTCGAACTTGGCTCCGCGGCCTGCGCGCTCATCGATTTTGGTGCGGTATTCGGTCATCACGGATCTCCTCTCTTCAGGCAGTCATGGCAGGCATCACTGAGCGGCTCGAGCCGAAATAGGCGGCGCGGGCGACAATCGATTCGGCCCACAGCCGGTGCGTCGCAGGTTCGCACATCGCGTGCTGGCTGGCGAACACTGCGCGCGACTCTCCAGACAGGATCGTGCGCGCTTCAGCAAGATGAGCTTCATCGACCGCATAGCTGCCCTGAATGACATCGATCTGCAGCGGATGGATCGCGGTCTTGGTGAGCAAGCCGTGCTCAAGGTCACGCTCGACCTCTTCGCGCAGGAGTTCGGAACTGCCGAAATGTTCAAACACAGGCGCGCTGAGCGCGAACCCCCATGGACGGAAGGCGGCGACGAGGCTGGCGATCACCGGCCCCAACGGGCCGTCATAGGCCGTCCGTGTTCCCGAACGCCGCGCCCCCATGGTCTGGAGCAAATCATTGCCGCCGATGCGGATCGCGAGCACGCGATCGTGAACGGCGATCAGTTGCTCGCGCAGTCTGCGCATTTCGAGCGGATCGAAAACTTCGCGCGTCTCCAGCGTCGGCATCAGGAGGTGGTGGTCGAATGCAAGAGTCGCGAGCCAGGCCGGGAAGGTCTCTGCCGTCGCTTTGGGAATGACGAACCCGTCGACCTTCTCGATGCCCCGCATCGTCAAGATACGCGCAAGCATCGCCGGATCTCGCGGCCGAACGAAAACCCGGGGCCTCTGCTCCGCTTCCCCCAAATGGCTCAACAGCGCCGCAAGTTGGCCGAGCGCGAACATGGCCTCATCGGGGCGGATCGAATCTTCGAGACATATGACGCACGAACGCAGCCCAGCATTTGGGCGCTCGACGATGGCGCGGCGCAGATCATCGCGTGTAGCGGGCATGTATAGGGTCGCGCCGAGGGAAATGGGGTCGATTGTCATATAATCCTTCCCAAGCTCAATCGCCCCCCAGCGTTTTGATGATCGTCACTGCACGGAACGGGCACTCTGCCGGCAAGGTCTCGACCGGAATGCCCTGTTCCTCAGCGAGCAGCAACAGGTGCGCGACGTCGTCATTCTCCGCGTCGCGAACGAGCAAACGATCGGGCAATCGCCGCAGCAGGGCACGCGTGGCTTCGGCAATGCCAGGCTTGATGCGATTACGCTCGCTTAGATCGAAACGCGCCATGATGTTCGAGACCAGTTCGTCGCAGGCCTGGACCCGCGCTGGCCGCTCGGCTGCGACCCCGTCGAGAGGTTTGGGCCGCGCCCGCTGTGCCTCCGCATCGATCCGATCGACGAAAGCGTTTGAAAGATCGTGCGCGGCAAGGTCGCGATAATGGACGCACGCGTGAAACTCGCCTGGCTTCACGACGTCTTCGTTGAGAATGCTGCGGCTCACCAGGCCCGACACGACCGAATTGAGCAACCCTGAAGCGATCAGATAATCATCGCCCGTCGCCGCCAGTTCGGCGCGGCCGCCTGGATCGGCGATGACTGTGAGAAATGGTTCGAAGCCCAAATCGCTCTGTGCCAAACTGCGGCGAAGTTCGCCGGAAATCGCCCCCTTCCCCGTCCAGCCATCGACGAATATCGCGTCTTCGGGATCGTGACGGGCGGCGATGTGCGCCAACGCCGCGGCATCGATGCCGCGATCGCGGATGATGCTGATCGAATAATGCGCAGTCTTGCGACCCAAACGGGCCAGCGCGCGAGAAAGGAGGATGCCGATCGGCGTGCCCGCGCGCGCCAGCGAGATGATGACGATCTCTTTCCCGCAAGGTCGCATCCCGTCGAGCGCGGCTGCGAGGCTGGCGATATCGCCGCCCAGGCGCGTGGCGTGGCGCTCCAGCGCGGCGTGATAAAGCGAAAGATAAGCGGCGGAAGGCTGTCGCTCTGGCGAAAGCATCTCGGAATAATGACGAGCACCCGATTGGATCAGCTGCTCTTTCAGTGCGGTATCGACAGGCGCGAGCGTGACCGGTTTGAGCAGGAACCGAACGTCGCTGAGCGAGTAACTTCCGGAGAAATCGGTCGTGCTCATGAGCGAAACGCGCGTGCAAGCTGCGATCCCACCGGCGTCATCGCGAAATCGCAAAGCCCCATATAAGGCGCGTCGGTGAGGCTGTCGCCGATCCCAAGCACCGGAGCGTTTGGGAAGCGTTCGCGCAAGCGCGGCAAAAAGGATGCGACCGCATGCTCCTTGCCGAGAAAGGGCGGCATGAACGCCACGTTGTTGCCATTTCGATGCAACGTCCAGTCCGCCGGCATCGCGGGAGCGACCTTTTCGACAACCCCTGCAATGTGTGTCTCGTCGCCGTCGGGATGTTTGATCAGCAGATAAAGTGGCACCTCGCCTTCCGACAATATGCGGACCGCGAGCCCCGCCCCCGCCATCTCATTGGCCGAGTGCGCGTGCTGGCTGAGCGTATCGAGCGTCGCTCGGTATCGCTGCGACTCACGCGTGACATAGGCGGACCATTCGGCATCGACGCAGCCCTCATCATCGAGCACGATGCCGCCGTGCGCACAGACCGCCGCGGCGTATTCGAGCTTGACCCGCCTCAGCGCATCGAGGCTGCGCCCTGTCACCGGAATCAGGTGGGTGGTTTCGGAGAGCCAGCGCACGAAGCTCAGCTGGCGCGGCGTGGCGAAGCCGAGAGCATCACCATCCTTGCCATGGGCAAGCGGTGTCAGCTCGACATCGTCGGGGCATTTGCGCCGCGTCTGGAAAAGCGTGTCGTCGAGATCGACCAGCGCGATCGGCTTCATCGATCAGGCCTGCCCGAAGAAAAGAGTGCGCGCATCGAGCGCGGCGATCAGCGCCCGATCGATGCTGCCCGGCGGCGTTTCATGGCAGATCAAGGCGTCACGCGGGCCATCGGCATCGGCGTTGTAGAGGTAATTTGTGACACTTCCCTGATAGTTGTCGCAGAAGCGAAGCGCCGATCCGATCGCGCCGCCGATCCGCACCGGGCTGCGCGTCGTCGATTGCATCACGACGTCGTGCCCCGCCGCCTCCAGCCGCTCGCCCAGGCGAAACGCCGGATAGGTGAACTCCCCCGTGCCGATCACGCGGAGTCGCGAAGGTGCCGCCTCGTCGGCGAGACCGTCAAATTCGGAGACGATATCGCGCCGGCCCGTGCGGCCGAAATTATACGGACAGGCAAGTTGGCCAAGCGCACGCGGCTGCGGCGTCGCTGGAACCGTCGGCGCATCAGGGTTCGCCGACCAGTCGAGCCGCCCCTTTAGCAAAGTCGAAACCGTCGCTGGTGCGCCGAGAGTTGTGAACGCGTCCTCGCTGCTCCAGTCGGCGAGCGTGGCGACCGCAATGCGCTCGAGCGCCGGGAGATGATTCGATAGCGCCCGGCACAGGTTAGCGAGCGTAGTCCCCGTGGAGATTTCGTCGTCCACCACGACCAGCGATCGCACCCGCCCGAGCAGCGCCGTGTCATCAGGTCTGTAAATCAAGTGCGCTGAGGCGTGGCTGTGCGGCTCTTCGAAGCGGCAAAGGAGAGGATGATCGATTTGCTGTCGTGTCGAATGCAGGAACAGCATATCGTCGCGGTTCTGCTGACGGATGATTTCTTCGAAAAGCGTCTGCCCAAGGCATATCGCAGTTTCCGCCAGCCCGATCACCAGCACCGGACCCGGCAAATCGGCGGGCAATAGCGCCGCAAGGTCTCGGACGCTGGCGCGCATCATCGATGGTTTGGCCGGAATGTGGCGGCCGAGCACTTTCGAAACCACGAGAAAGCCGCGCTTCGGATTGTTGCGCGCCGCGAAGCCGCAGAGATTTTCGAGCGGCCAATGCGCACGCTCGACCGCGACCCGGACGGTGCCGGTATCGAGCGCGACCTCCATGGTCAGCAATCGCAGCGGATGCAGTAAATGAAGTTGCGGCCTTCGCGGACGATGTCGGCACGGCTGCGCGGGGCAATGTCGTCGGAAACGGTGCAATCGACGCCGTTGGTGGCGAGGAAGGTTCGCAGCATCGGCGCCTTCGAGCCGAAGTTGATATTCTCGGCATTGCCGCCGCCCTGGCGGATCTTGTCGAGATTGAGCGAGGTGTGCACCTGGCCGACGACCAGCCCCGCCATGTCGATGATCGGCCCGCCGCTATTGCCGCTCGCGATCGGCGCGGTGAATTGGAGGACACTCGAATCATTCCCCATTCCGCACAGGGACGAGACGTTACCCGCGGTCGCTTGCGGGCCGGAGCCGAGCAATCCCTGCAACGGGAAGCCAAGAACGACGATATCTTCGCCGAGGTGGATGTCCATCGACCAGCGGAAGCGAGCGACATGCTTGATGTCGCGCTCGACGCGGAGCAGCGCGATATCGTTGCGCGGATCTGTGAAGATGACTTCGGCAGGCGCGGTGAAGGCGTCTCCCTGCACCTTGATCTCGCGCGCGCCATCGACGACGTGCGCATTGGTGACGATGTGCCGCGCCGCGACCGCGAAGCCGCTGCCCGTACCGGGGCCGCTGCCGCGTCCGCCATTGCCAGGGCCGGGCCGGTAATCGTCGCGCGGCGCTTCGGGTGGATGCGGCACTTCGATCTCGATGCCCAGCGCATGCGCGACAGCATTGATGCCACCGACAAAGCCCTGGCCGTTGGCCGCCAGTCTCCAGTCGCCATTCCGCCGGTAAAGCTCGACGAGGATCATAGACGCTTCGCCGCGATTGGTCAGATCGAGCGGATAGCGCCAATCACCGATGGTCGTGGTCAGCGATCCGAAATCGCGAAGCGTGACGCCCGAACCAATCCCCCCGACAATGTAAAGGATCACCATCAGCCGCTCGACGTCTGCAGGCAGCTTCGCGAATTCGATATTGAGCGCCCCGGCGGAATCGAATTCGGCGCCCGATCGCAATTCACGCGAGATGGCGTTGATCGGAGTGAAACCGCCCGGCACGCGGCGGTTCGCGTCGAGTGCTACGAGGACAGCCCCCAACTGCCCCGCGCGCGCCTGCATCTGCGGTCCATCGACATTGAGCGAAACCTTTGCCGCGTCGATGGGGACGCGTTGGCCCGTCTGTAGGTCAGGCATGGACGAGCACTTTCGGAGTGTCAGCGGGTGCGATGACAAGCGCCCCCTGCGTCGCCGCGACGAGCGCGCCGCCCGCGGCGACGGGCACGTCGGCCTCTGCGATCAGGCCGAGTTCGAGCGCGACATGGATCCATGGCAGGTTGACGCCGCTGGCTGCGGTGTAGAGGCAGCCGCCGCTCATCCGCGTGTTTATCTCGAGCAGGCGCGGGTCGGTGCCATCGGACTCGGCTGCGCGCACCTGCAGATTGATGAGCCCGCTCAGCCCGAATGCTGCGATTGCTGCGCGGCCGATCTCGAACACCGGCCCGTCGACTTCGAGCGCCTGGGCGCGGCCGAACTTGCGTCTTGCCACTCCCGCGACGAGCCGGCCATCGCGGCAAACGCAATCGAGGCTCCATTCGGGTCCCGCGAGATATTCAAGTACGAGCAGCCGCACCGGCGCGGCCTCGGCGATTGCCGCGCGCATTGTCGCGGTTGATATCGAGCGGCTGTCGCTGTCCATCAGCAAGTCGAACACGCCGCGATCGCCGTCGAGTCGCCAGAAACCGGCGGCGAACACACCGTGCGGCGGCTTGACGCAGGCCTGCTTGCCCTTGGCCGTCAACACCTTGACCGCCTCATCAAAGGCGGCCGCATCGCTGATCTCGAAGGTTTCCGGCATCGGCAAGCCTGCGGCGCGCGCGGCCTCGTAGAAGCGCGCCTTGTCATCAATCAGATCGATCGTCTCCGCATCGCAAGGCACCGCGACCCGAGTACCCAAAGCCTCGAAATCAATTGCGCGCGCCGCGATCGCCGCGCGCTTGGCCTGCGGCACGAAGAGATCGACCTGTTCCTGCTGGCAGACGCCGAGGCACCAATCGACATAGTCGCTCGCGCTGCTGCGCGCAGGTTCTGCGAAGGTAATGTCGGCCGCCGCCAGCACCGGCGCGCCCTTATCCTCGTGCGAGGCGAGCAACGTCACTTGCTCGCCCGCAGCTTCGCGGATCATCACCAGCGCGTCGTGGACGCTCGAAAAGCCACGGTTGAACCAGATGCGGTGCAACGGCGCGGCCAGAGGATCAGACGTTGACGCCGAACGACTTGGCAAGCGGCCCGAGACCTCCGGCAAAGCCTTGGCCGATCGCCTTGAACTTCCATTCTTCGCCGTTGCGGTAGAGCTCGCCGAAGATCATCGCGGTCTCGGTCGAGGCGTCTTCGGACAGGTCGTAGCGCGCGAGCTCGGTGCCGCCATCGGCGTTGAGGACGCGGATGAAGGCATTGGTGACCATGCCGAAATTCTGCTTGCGGCTCTCGGCGTCGTGGATGGTCACGGCAAAGCTCAGCTTCTGGACATCGGCCGGCAGCTTTTCGAGGCCGACGACTACGACCTCATCGTCGCCCTCGCCTTCGCCCGTCGTATTGTCGCCCTGGTGCTCGACCGCGCCGCCAGCGCCCGACTTGTTGTTATAGAAGATGAAATCAGCGTCGCTGCGCACCTTGCCGCCATCGCCCTGGATGAAAACGCTGGCATCGAGGTCGAAGCCGCTACCGTCAGTCACGCGGGTGTCCCAGCCGAGACCGACGCGCACGGTCTTCAGGCCCGGGGCCTCCTTGCTGAGGCTGACGTTGCCGCCTTTGGAGAGAGAAACAGCCATGTGATATGCTCCTTTGTCGGCATTCAGCCGATGTTGACGCCATAATTTTTGGCGAGCGGGCCGAGACCGCCCTGGTATCCCTGCCCTACGGCCCGGAACTTCCAGTCGTCGCCATGACGATAGACTTCACCGAAGACGAGCGCGGTTTCAACCGAATAGTCCTCGGTCAAATCATATTTGGTGATCTCGACACCGGTCGCATCGTTGACCACGCGGATGAAGGCATTCTGCACCATCCCGAAATTCTGCTTACGGGTTTCGGCATCGTGGATCGTCACCGCGATCGCGATCTTCTGCACATCGGCAGGCACTTTCGTCAGCGCAACCTTGAGCGCTTCATCGTCCCCTTCCCCCTCGCCGGTCGTGTTATCACCGGTATGCTCGACCGATCCATCGGACGATTTGAGCTGATTGTAGAAGATGAAATCGGCGTCCGATCGCACCTTGTCGCCATTCGCGAGCAGAAAGGCGCTGGCATCGAGATCGAACGCCGCGCCATCGGTCGAGCGCGTATCCCAGCCCAGCCCGATCAGGATGTTGGTGAGCCCCGGCGCTTCCTTCGAAAGGCTGACATTCGCGCCCTTTGACAGACTGATCGACATCTTCGGTTTCTCCTTCGCGTCTCGTTAACTTTGCGGTTCGAGCCGTTCGCCAGTCGGCTTGACCGGATCGAGCCCGTCATCGGTGTGGATTTCAGCGTCTTCAGGATGCGCGCGATTGTGCCGGACCGACCACCAGAATGACAGGCCGATCAACACCGCGCCGAGCAATCCGGTGATGGTTTCGGGGATGTGCAGATTTTCATTGGCGGAGAGCAGCATGATGATTGCCAGCGCGATGATCGCCCAGAACGCGCCGTGTTCGAGATAGCGGTACGACGCGAGCGTGCCTTTATCGACCAGCATCACCGTCATCGATCGTACGAACATCGCGCCGACGCCGAGGCCGAGTGCAATGATAAAGATGTTATTCGACAAGGCGAACGCCCCGATCACTCCGTCGAACGAGAAGCTTGCGTCGAGAACCTCAAGATAGAGAAAGGAAGCTGCGCCCGAGCGTACCACCGTGCCGGTCACGACGTCCTCTTCTCCCTCCAGCAATTCACCGACCGCCTCTACGCCGATGAAAGTAAGAAGACCGCTGATGCCTGCGATCAGAAAGGTGTTCGCATCTTCAAGCGGCAAGGTTGACGAAATGGCCCACATCGCGCCGAGCAGGACAGCGACCTCAATCGTCGGGATGTTGGAGAGCTTGCTGAGCTTCTCCTCGATCACAGCGATCCAGTGCACTTCCTTGTCGGAATCGAAGAAGAATTTGAGTCCCACCATCGCCAGGAAAGCGCCGCCGAAGCCCGCGATTCCGACATGCGCTTCGCGGATCAGCCGTTCATATTCTGTCGGTTCGGAGGCCGCGAGCCGCACGGCCTCGATCGGGTTTAGCGATGCTGCGACCGCAACGATCGCTACCGGAAAAACGATGCGCATGCCGAACACCGCGATCGCGATACCCCAGGTCAGGAAGCGCCGGCGCCAAACCGGATCCATATCCTTGAGGACAGTCGCGTTGACCACGGCATTGTCGAACGAAAGCGACACTTCGAGAATGCTCAGCACGAAAACGATCCACAGCACGCCGAGCATGCCGAGAATACGCGCATTGCTGTCGGCAGCGCCGGCGTTGAGTTCCCATCCGAGCCACGCCCCTAGCGCGAGGCAGATCGCCGTGAATATCAGCGAGCCGGTATAATATTTCCTGATCAAAGCCTGTCCCTTAGTCTTTGCTGCCCGCGCGCCAGTTCATACCCCAGCCGAAAGCTCGATCGAGTTCGCTCTGGTCGCGGAAATAATCGATGATGCGGGTGGCCTTGAGCGCGCCGCGGTCGTTTTCGAGAAGCACCACACCGCACAGCCGCTTGTCGTTGCGGCCCTCGGTCATACGCACTTCAATCGGCGGCTGATCGGGCATCGTCACCGTGACGACCCCGTCGGTCTGCGACCAGTTGGGCACCCCATCATAGATATTGGCGAAGATAGCGATGCGCTTGAGATCGTTCCAATGCGCGCCGTTGATGCGCATCGTCTCACCCTGCGCGACATCGCCGCTGCGGTCGTCGCCCGAAAGTTCGATATAGGGCGGGCCGTAATAGTCGCCGAAGACCCGGCCGAGCGCCTGCACCACGCCCTTCGCACCATTGGCCATTTCAACGAGGCAGCCAAGATCGAGGTCGATCGCCGTGCCGCCTCCGAAAAAGCCCTTCTTGCCGCGCGACCAGTTCAGATTGACGATGATCTCGCCGAACGATGCGCCGCGCTTTTCAAGGCTGACCGATTGGCCTGGTTTGTCGAGGCTGACTTTGCTGAGGCTGACAGGCGCTGCCGGCGGAGGCGGCGGTGCAACAGGCGGGGGTGGCGGCGGCGGGGGTGGAGGCGGTGGCGCAGGAGGCGGTGGTGGCGGAGCCGCGGGCTCATCGGCCACGTCGATCCCGAACGACCGTGCCAGCGGACCAAGCCCGCCGTTGAAACCCTGCCCCACGGCGCGGAATTTCCATTGGCCGTTGCGCTTGTACAATTCGCCGAACGTCATCGCCGCTTCGGAGGCGCCGGAGAGGGCCGGTGCGAAGCTCAACTCGGGCGTGCCACCGCGCGAACCGACGCCGATCTTGGCGTTCGAGACCATCGCCAGCGTCTGCCGTCGTGCCGCCGCTTGATCGATCGTGACGCAAAAGACGATGCGCTCAATCTCTGCCGGCAGCTGGGCAAGATCGGCCTCAAAAACACCCTTGCCGTTGCCGGGCGTGAAGCGAACCGCGCCTCCGCCGCCTTCCTTCTGATTGTAGAACACCATGTCATGATCGCCGCGAACCTTGCCCGCCGCAGTCAGGAGGTATGCGGAAACATCGGCTTCGACGCCCGCCGCTGCGCTCCATTCGACCGTCACCGAAACGGCATCGCCCGAAACGGCTGCGTTACCACCCTGTTGCAAATCGGTCATCGATAACCCTCGTGCAGGAAATTCGCGCGATTGCCAGCCAATTGCTACAAATGTGCGGCGATCACTGGCATCATGTCGTGAAAAGTGCGCCCGGTCGTCTTCTCGCCGAGCGCCTTCATATCCCAGCCATCAGAGCCGCGCGTAAGCTTGGCCATCACCTGCCCGGTGTGCGAGCCTTGGCCGGTCAATTGGTAGCGGGCCATCTCCTTGCTCGTGGTCGTATCGACCAACCGGCAATAGGCATTCTCGATCCGGTCGAAGGTGTCCCCGGTGAAACTGTTCACGGTGAACACGAGGGTCGTGACAGGGGCGGGGAGCTTCTGAAGATCGACGATAATCTGCTCATCATCGCCATCGCCGGCCCCGGTGCGGTTGTCGCCGGTGTGAATGATGCTGCCGTCGTTGCTGCGCAACTGCCTGAACCAGACCGAATCCAACAACTGCCCGGAAGCATCGAACAAAAGGCATGAGGCGTCGAGATCGATATCGCCGCCGCCGCCGCCGCCGCCGAAAAGCCCGCGAAGGCCGCCTGCCTTGCGCACATCCCAGCCGAGACCCATCGTCACTTGCGTCAAGGTGCCGCCGCCAGATTTCTCGAGCCGGATCGTCTGCCCCTTGGTCAAACTTACCATCTGACATCACTCCTCGGCATCGGGTCGCACTCTATCGCCGCTCATAACTCCGCACAATGTGAAACGCGGAAATTGCCAGCACAGATCCTAGGAAATCACAGGCTCCGGCTATTGGGGACGTTCGTTCAGGACGCTTCGGACAAGCCCTTGCAAACGTTCGTCGTAACGCGCCAGAACGACGTGTTCATCGATCGTATCGAAATGACTGACGAGATCGCGGCCATTCCAACGGTGCAACGCGTAAGCGGGCGGGTCGGCGATTATCATCGGCCTGCCATCGGGTCGGTCCGGGTCGATCGGCGCAAGATCGAGCGCCACTTGCGGCGCGGACGAAGCGCAAATCGACACGACCCGCCCTTCCCAGGCACAGGATATAGGACGATGAAGGTGGCCGCAGATGATGCCGACGATCTGACTATGCCCGGATATGGCATCGACAAAGCGCGCCACCCAAGGCTCTCCAGGATGCGTGTTCATCCAATCGAGGCCGACTTCGACCGGCGGGTGGTGCATGACAATCAAGGTCGGGACGTCAGCTTTGGCGGCGAGTTGGTCGCGGAGCCAGCGCGCGCGCACCTCGCAGAATGCACCGCCATGCCGCCCCAGCTCCAGCGTATCGAGCATGAGGATCCGAAGCCCCTCAGCCTCGACGACATATTGCACGAAGCCATCGGCTTGCGGGATTTCCGGGAAAATTGCGCCGAAATTCTCTCGGTCGTCATGGTTTCCCATGCACGGCCATACGGGAAACGGGCAGGAACTCAGCGCCTCGCGAAGCCGGACATAAGATTGACGATCGCCACGATCGACGAGGTCGCCAGTGGCGAGGAGCAGATCAGGCGGGGGCGATAGCGCCGCGACGTGGCCGATCACCCGGTCAAGCCGCTTGCGGTTGAACTCGGTCGGGTTGTCGGGCTCGAACCCTAGATGAATATCCGTGACCTGCGCGATCAGCATGCCGTCATAGCCTTAAACGCCGTTCGCACCTGCGACGCGATCTTTCCGATTAGCCCGGCCCGCAAGTATAACCTCGTGCGGGCACAGAGATGTGTTCTAGCGCACAGCTATTTTCGGATTACGCGCATTGCCCTTGGCGCGATCGACCGCATTCTTCGTCCGCCAAGGCGCCATACCGTCAATATGATAGTCATGACACATCCCGCAGCTTGAGTCGACCGGTGCTTTGACCCTTGTCAGGCTGGCGCCTTCTTCGCCGACATGGCAGGTGCGGCAGCTCTTCAGATCAGGCAGCAGAAGGTCAGTCGCAACCTTCGAGCTTTCCGCCTTGTGGCAGCTCGAACAGCTTTCGGAGGTGTGCGCGTTATGATCGAACCAGCCGAGCTTCAT
>CBDUBW010000015.1:0-22791 GCA_965365485.1 uncultured Aquisediminimonas sp. | reverse complement strand
ATAAGCGGAGACAGGCCCCGCCGGGGGTCAAGCTGGGGAAGCGCAATTTCGGGCGCGATCGGAGATACCCAATCACCAACGCTTTTCGGACTGGGTAGCTTACTTGCCGCGACTATGTGATTCACATAGACAATCGCCGTGGAAATCGACTATGATCCGGCCAAGGATGAAATCAACCGCTTCAAGCACCGCTTACCTCTGGCGTTCGGGAAGCGGGTGTTTGACGATCCGCTCGCGCAGGTGTTGCCGTCGTTTCGACCGGTCGATGGCGAAAATCGGTACAAGGCGGTCGGCTATGTCGATGGCAAGCTCTACACGCTGGTCTATGTCCAACGTGAGCAGCGATTGCGCCTGATTTCAGTGAGGCGAAGCAATGACAAAGAGCGAAGAGACTACCATAGCGATCCCGGCGGACCCGAATGATCCCGAAGATTTTCCCGTCAGTGTCGCGGGGCTTAAGCGCGCCCATATGGGCCGCCGTTTCCGTATTCTCCGCCACAAACTCGGCATGACGCAGGAGCAATTTTCCGGAACCTACGGCATCCCGCTCCACAGCCTGCGCCAGTATGAGATGGCGCGCTACATGCCCCCGCCGGCGACGCGCGCCTATCTCAAGGCGATTGAAGCCGAGCCTGAAATCATCAAGCGGGCGGTGGCGGGGTAGGCATAGGCCGCGCCCCCAAATCCCCTTGCCCAACCGTCGCGCTCGCCATTTCCATCATGCGGTCGAGCGACTTCTTCGCCCGCAGCCGCAACCCTTCCTCGATCTCGACGCGCGGGGTCAGGTCGCGCAGACAGACGTAGAGTTTTTCAAGCGTGTTGAGCGCCATATAGGGGCAGATGTTGCAGTTGCAGTTGCCGTCCGCGCCGGGAGCGCCGATGAAGGTCTTGTCCGGCAACGCCGTCTCCATCTGGTGGATGATGTGCGGCTCGGTCGCGACGATCAGCGTGTCGCCGGGAAAGGTCTTGGCGAAGTTGAGGATGCCGCTGGTCGATCCAACGTAATCGGCATGCTCGACGATGTGTGCCGGGCATTCAGGATGCGCCGCCACCGGCGCGCCAGGGTGCTTCGCCTTGAGCTTTACGAGCTCGGTCTCCGAAAACGCTTCGTGGACGATGCACACGCCGGGCCAAAGCAGCATCTCGCGCCCGAGCTTGCGGCTGAGATAGCCGCCTAGATGCTTGTCGGGGCCGAAGATGATCTTCTGGTCGGCGGGCAGCTGCGAGACGATCTTCTCCGCGCTCGATGAGGTGACGATGATGTCGCTGAGCGCCTTCACTTCGGTCGAGCAATTTATGTAGGTCAGCGCGATGTGATCGGGGTGGGCGGCACGGAACGCGGCGAACTGATCGGGCGGGCAGCTGTCCTCGAGGCTGCACCCCGCGTCCATATCGGGCAGCACCACAATCTTTTCGGGCGCAAGGATCTTCGCGGTCTCGGCCATGAAGCGGACGCCGCAAAAGGCGATGACGTCGGCGTCGGTCGATTGCGCCTTACGGCTCAGTTCGAGCGAATCGCCGACATAATCGGCGAGATCCTGGATTTCGGGCCGCTGGTAATAATGGCCGAGGATAATCGCGTTGCGCTCCTTCTTGAGGCGCACAATCTCGTCGCGGATGTCGGTGCCAGTGAGGGTGCCGGGCTGGAAGGTCATGTCTCGAATTCCATCTGCGTGGTGGTTTCGAGCTCGCGTACGACCGCTCTTGCCTTTATTTAGGACATCGCGGCGCGCGGTTCAACACTCGTCCAAACGTCATTTTCTTCGTTTACCAAACCGCGGGCATTGAGGTCGACAAGATGCGCCAGCACCGAGCGGCCCGCCGCGCCGAACAGGCGGGGGTCGAGGCCCTTGTACATCTCGGCGACCATATCGGGGATCGCCCCCACTCCGCGTTCGAGGAGGCGCAAGATCTGCCCCTCGCGCTGCTTCCTGTGGCCGAGCATGCCGCGGGCGAGTTGCTGCGGCTTGGTCACCGGCTCACCATGCGCGGGATAATAAATCGCGTCGTCGCGGTCGATCAGCCGCTGCAGGCTGCGCATGTAATCGGCCATGTCGCCATCGGGCGGGCTGACGACGCTGGTCGACCAGCCCATGACATGATCGCCGGTGAACAGCGCCTTTTCCTCCTCGAGCGCGAAGCAGAGATGGTTCGAGGTGTGCCCGGGGGTTGCAAGCGCGGTCAATGTCCAGCCCGGCCCGGTGACCTGGTCGCCATCGTCCAGCACGCGCGACGGGAAATAGGTTGCGTCGAAGGCCGCGTCGCTGCGCGGCCCGTCATCGTCGATCACCAGCCGCGCGCAGCCGACGATCGGTGCGCCCGTCGCTTCAGACAAGGGCGCGGCGGCGGGGGAATGGTCGCGATGGGTGTGGGTGCAGACGATCGCGCCCACCTGCTCGCCGTCGAGGATGCGGAGCAGCGCGTCGACATGTTCGGGATCGTCGCCGAGCGGCCCCGGATCGATCACCGCAACCTCGCCATGGCCGACGATGTGCGTCTGCGTGCCGGTATAGCTGAATGGCGAGGCGTTGCGCGCGAGGACGCGGCGGACCAGCGGGCTGACCTGCACCGCGATCGCATAGGGCTCGTTCGAGAGGTCGGGCGCGTCCACCGCCTCCGCATGTGGAGGCAGCGGCGCCCCGCTTCAAGCTACTTTGCGCGGTGGCGCGCGATCGCCGCGTCGAGCCCTGCGATCACCTTGTCGCGCATGGCGTCGGACAAGGCGTCGTTGCTGGCAATGCCGGCCTTGGCCTTTTCCAGACTTTCGACGACGTGCGCGCTGATCGCTTCGCGATCGTTGCAGATCACGATCCGCTCGCGGCGAAGCTCGCCGTCCGCATCTTTGCGAGTCTCATCGACATCCACGTCGACGACGCCAGCACATTTGCCGTGCATGGCGTGGCTTTTGTGATCGCCACCGATCGTCTTGATCACAACCGTCTTGCGTTTGCCGTCCTTTTCGCAGGCCATAGCCGCAGCAGGAAGGGCTAGCGCGCACGCGAGGATTGTGAAGCAAGCCTTCATGATGGTTCTCCCTGTCAGTATAATGTGTCTTGCCCGGCCTTGAGACGGCGGATCTGGATATCGAGATCTTTCAGGATTTCGGCTTTGTGCGCCGCCATCAACGCGTGGCTCATCGTCACGCTCTCACGCGCGGCATTCAGGCCGTGCAAAGTCGCTACGCGGGCATCGATGGCAATGCGCTTGCGGCAGACGCTGACGCTGACGCGGTGCGTGTTTGCAGCCACCGCTTCGGCATGCGTTGCGACCGCTTCATGACCGCGCTTGCACGTCCGGTCGA
This sequence comes from uncultured Aquisediminimonas sp., assembly GCA_965365485.1. Classification (GTDB taxonomy): domain Bacteria; phylum Pseudomonadota; class Alphaproteobacteria; order Sphingomonadales; family Sphingomonadaceae; genus Aquisediminimonas. Next base: position 19,490 of record CBDUBW010000015.1, on the reverse strand, counting down.
GCGTGATCGTCGAGATTGCTGTCGCGGGCGCGGTGTGTGCGATCGGGGCGGGCGGCGAAGGGGGCGTGATAGGGTCTTGCAACGGCGGATGCGGGGTGGGCGCCGCGGCGGGGGCGGGGGGCGGGGGGGGGGGGGCCGGCCAAGCCTGCTCTGCCACGATCTGCGTGCGTTGATCCTTGCGGACCGCAGGAGCGATGACGGCAGGAACAGGCTCGGTTCCGACGGCGACCTCAACTGGCTCGGCAGTCGCGGCCATCGTGCGCGGTTCTGTGACGGGCGCAAGCTCGGCGACCGGATCGACCGCCACACCGGCAACCCGGCTGGAGGCGGTAATCACCAAACCCATCATCACGATCACCGCAGTGAGGGCGCTACCGCAACGCATCCACGCTCCGCTGGCCTCGCCCGAAACGATCAGCCGCAGTCGCGATTTCAGCTGGCTGGCATCGCCCAGCGCGCAGACCGCGAGCGGCATCGCCCCCGTCGCCGATTTGTAGAGCGCGGTGCCGTAAGCCAGCCGCTGTCCGGCATCGGCACGGGCGAGTACGATCGCGTCGCACGCCGCTTCCTGATCGAGCCGGAAGGCGCGGTGGGCGATGTGCGCGATCGGATTGAACCAGTGCAGCGAGAGCATCGCCAGCGCTGCGAGGTTGACCGGCAGATCGAGTCGGCGGTGGTGCGCGAGCTCATGATCGAGCGCGAGGCGCTGCTCGTCGGCATCGTAGCGATGCGCGAAGTCGGCAGGCACCAGAACGCGCCGCCCGAAGATGCCGAGCGCGACCGGCGAAGAAATCGCGCTACTCGCCGCCACCGGCACCGGCGCGTCCGCATCGAGCCAATCGGCATTGTCGAGCGCGGCGGTGACGAAGCGGCGATAGCTCAGCCAATGCCAGAGGAAGAACAGGGCCGCGCCGCCCAGCCAGACCGAAAGGGATAAGGCCAGCCAGGCGACGCCACCCCCGGCGGCGGCGTCGATCATCGCGGAACCCGAGACATCCACGACCATCACCGCCGCATCCGGAACCGGCAGCGCGGAGTTCATGTTCGCTGCCGGAAACCAGTGTTCAGGGAGCGGCGGCAGGATCATCCGCAGCCCCGGTGCGAGCCAGAGCAGATAGGCGACCCGCGCCCCGAATCGTTCGGTCACAGGCCTCCGGAGAACGAGCACCGCGATCATCAGCAGGGTGGTGGCGATCAGCGTTTCAGCGACCCACTGGCTCATGATTTCAGCTCCCTCAGCAATTTTTCTATGTCTTCGATATCTTGCGGGGTCAGCGCCTCGCGCTCGGCGAGATGCGCGACGAGCGGGCTCAGCCGCCCGCCGAACAGCCGGTCGACCAAGCGCCGCCCCTCGCCCGCGACATAGGCGTCACGCTCGAAAGCGGGCCGATAGAGAAATTTGCGTCCCTGCTCCTCATGAGCGACCGCGCCCTTGGCGAGGAGGCGGGACAGCAGGGTCTTGACGGTGGCGAGCGACCAATCCTGCTTGGTCTCGAGCCGTTGCGCAACCGCGGCGGCATCGAGCGGTGCTTCAGCCCACAGCACCTCCATCACTTCATGCTCGGCGTCGCTTATGCGATCGGGCATCGATCGGCCTCCCCGGCTCGTTTCGATTACAGATGTAATCGAGTCGGGTGAATGGGGGGTGAATGAATTTTGAGACGCCTGGTCTCGCTCCTCCCCAACTCGTTGGGGAGGTGGCAGACGCGAAGCGGCTGACGGAGGGGTCCGATGACGCGGAGAGGCCCCTCCGTCTCGGGCTTCGCCCGATCCACCTCCCCATCAAGATGGGGAGGAGCTTCAAGGTCCAAAAAAAGGCCCCGGTTTCCCGAGGCCCCGTGCGCGAAACAGCGCTTTGAATCAGAGCCCGTCGAGGCCCTTGCTGACGAGGATGTTGACCGCGACGCGGCGGTTCTGCGCCTTGCCCTCGGGGGTGCTGTTGTCGGCGACCGGGTCGGCCTTCGCCATGCCCGTCGGCGTCAGCATGCGATATGGCTTCCAGCCGCACGCCTGCTGAAGATGGTTGACGACGCGGCTCGCGCGCTTCTCGCTCAATTCCTGATTGAACTCTTCGCTTCCGGTCGAATCGGTATAGCCGACGACGAGAAGAAACGCATTCTTGGTGGCCTGTGCCTGAGAAGCAGCCTGGCAAAGGTCGGCTTTGCCCTGTTCGGACAAGACCGCCTTGCCGGTGTCGAAATTGACGTTGGTCGTGCCCTTGACGTTATACTCGTCGATATCGCCCATGCGACCGCGCAGCGCTTCGGTCGCCGCAGTCTGTTCGGCAAAGCCTTGGGCAGTGCCGTTGCGGATCATCTTCGCGGTCTTCAAGTCGGTATTGCGCAGCGCGATCTGGCTGGCGACGAGCTGGTCGCCATATTGCATCGTCTTGACGGTCACCGGAAGGCCATTGAGCAAGGCGGTCTCGCTCAGCGTGGCGCGGCTAAACAGGCCCTTGCTCGACTTGATCTTGGTGGTGTCGCTGACCGCGACGACGTTACGCGCGCCATCATCGGAGGTGATCTGGATACGGTCGGCGTTACGCGCCGAGATGATGCCCTTGATCTCGGGGCCTTTGACAGGCGCCGCGTCGGCAAAGCCTTGGCCCTCGACGACGATATTGGGGTTTTCGGTCGAAACTTCCTGCTGCGCGATCACGGTTGCCGGGGTCAGCAGCGCCGCCAACGCGATCAAGCTCGCGGTCCGGCGCCTGGGGGGGAATGCATCCATCGATTGGTCTCCTTCAAGTCGAACGCTCGCCCCCAAGGAAGGGGTGTTGAGCGCAAGCTTGCTGCCGGATGAACGCACACGCCATGCGGGGACGTCCGGAGGCGGTCGCACGACGAGTGGTGCCTTGATCCTGATACGAAAAAGGGCCCGGCCTGTGGCCGGACCCTTTCAGTGCGATCACGCGAGGCGCTTAGGCGGCTTCGCGCAGATGCTCGATGGTGCCGCCGGCATTGCCGCCGATGCTGATCTTGCGCGGCTTCATCGCTTCGGGAACCTCGCGGACGAGGTCGAGCGTGAGGAGGCCGTCAGCCAGATCGGCGACATCGACACGCACGAAATCGGCGAGCTGGAAGCGACGCTCGAACGCGCGGTTGGCAATGCCGTTGTGCAGAAGCTGGCGCTTGTCGCCGCCTTCGACCTCCGCCTTGCGACCGGTAACGGTCAGCAGGTTCTGGTGCGAGGTGATGTCGATCTCGTCGCTCTTGAAGCCCGCGACCGCGATGGTGATGCGGAAGCGGTCGTCGGCGACCCGTTCGATGTCGAAGGGCGGATAGTTTTCCGCGCCATTGCTGTTCGCCTGCTCGAGAAAATCGAAAAGCCGGTCGAAACCGACGGTCGAGCGGCGATAAGGAGTCCAGTCGAGAGTGTTACGCATGGTTCAAATCCTTTGTCTAAAGCGATTCTTCGCCAGGCCCCGTTGCGGCGACCCGACACCCAGGATTTTGGAAATCGTCTTGCCGATTTCAACCCCTGCGATATGCCGTGGGCATGAAAAAATTTGCTTTTTTTGCCGCAGCGGTTGCGCTCGCGCACATGCCTGCTCAAGCCGACCCCGCGGACGATCTGGCCCGTTCTGTTCTCGACAAATCCCCGATCATCGATGGGCATAACGACACCCCGAACCAGATCCGCGATCTCGTCGGCGGAGACCTGACCAAGTTCGATTTTCGCAAGCTGCCGCCTGAAATGGTGGCCAAGACGCATACCGATCTGGCCATGCTCAAAGCAGGGAGGGTCGGCGCGCAATTCTGGTCGGTCTGGGTCGATGCCAAGCTTTCACCTCTGGAAGCCAGCCAGCGCGTCCTAGAACAGATCGACATTACCGAACGGCTGATCGACGCCTATCCGCAAGCGCTCGCCCGTGCGCGGACCGCGGCCGATATCGAAGCCGCGATCAAGCGCGGCACGGTCGCCTCGCTGATCGGGATGGAAGGCGGCGCGCCGGTCACCTCATTGGGGGTGCTGCGCCAGTTTCACCGCGCCGGCGTCGGCTATATCACGCTCACCCATTCGCTCACCACCGCTTGGGCCGATGCCGCGACCGACGCGCCGAAGCATGACGGCCTCTCGCCCTTCGGCGTCGAAGTGGTGAAGGAAATGAACCGGCTCGGCATGCTTGTCGACTTGAGCCATGTTTCGGAAAGCACGATGGCCGACGCGCTCGACGCCTCCGCCGCCCCGGTGATCTTCAGTCACAGCTCGGCGCGCGGCGTTACCGATCATCCGCGCAACGTGCCTGACACGATCCTCAGGCGCCTGCCCGCCAATGGCGGCGTGGTGATGGTCACGTTCGTGCCTTTCTTCGTGTCGAACGACACCCGCGCCCACGGGCTCACGCGAACGGCGGAAGAAGCGCGGCTAAAAGCGCTTTACAATTACGCCCCCGATCGCGCAGCGGCAGCACTCGCAGAGTGGGACAAGGCCAACCCCGAGCCCAAGGCGACGATCGCGCAGGTTGCCGATCATATCGATCATATCCGCAAACTGGCGGGCATCGATCATATCGGCATCGGCGGCGATTATGGCGGCGTCGATACGCTGCCCGAGGGTCTCGGAACGGTCGCGACCTACCCCGCGCTCTTCGCCGAACTCGCGCGGCGCGGCTACACCCGCGCCGATCTCGCCAAGATCTCGCAGGGCAACATTCTGCGCGTCATGCGCGCGGCGGAGGCGGTGGCCAGGAAACCCTGAAAACATATCGTCACCCCGCACTTGATGCGGGGTCCCGCTTTTCTGGATACCGCAGCGCAAAGGTTAAGCACGATCCCGCATCAAGCATGTCCTGAGCGACGTCGAAGGGTGCGGGATGACGATTCGTCTTTATCTCAGCTGTAAGCGATCATCCGGCCCTGCCAGGCCACGAACAGCCAGAGCAGCAGCGAAAGCGCTGCCGACACGCGCGCCGCTGCAGGCCGCGCATCGAGCTTGTCCCCGAACCTCCAGCGGAACAGCAATGCGTTCGCCAAAGCCATCGCGATCGCCGCCAGCTTCCACCGGAAGGTGGTCGATCCGATCAGCGCCTCCGCGTCCGCTGCGAACATCGTAAAACCCGTCACCGCCATCAGCGCCAGCCCGGCAAGCGCGACCGGCGTCACGTATCGCGACAGGTCGGGCAACGGCAGCGCGCGAAAAGCGCCGATCACGCGCAGATCGACCAGCCCGATCCCGCCGACCAGCATCACCAGACCCAGCAGGTGGAGAGCGTTGGCATAGGGATACGCGTCACCCGCCGCCCATTGCCCAAGGGCTGAGGCTTGCAATGCGGCGGCGAACGCCTCCACGCCTGCCTAGCGCAGCTCGACCGTCTTGCCGCCCGCGATCACCCGCTCGATCCGCATTTCCGCCGTGCCGTCGCTCCGCGGATAGCCGACCAGTGTGACGACCTGTTTCGGGCCGAGCATTGCCCGAGTCAGCCCGCGCGCTTCCATCCGCGTGGTCGGCGCCAGGATCACGTCCCAGGTCTTGCCCTGATACTTGACCTTGGCGGCGCCGTGCGGGTTGCCCCAGGTGACACCGGTCAGCGCCGATTTAACCGTCAGCACCTTCGACGCGTCGTAGCTCGACCAGCCATGATGCGCGGCAGCCGGAGCCGAAGCGACGAGTGCGGCGATCGCGACATGCTTCAACATGGTTTTCTCCTCTCAACGGGCCCTGTTCGCAGGACAGTCTAGCGGGGGTAACATCGAACGGCTATATCCGGTCCATGTCCTCGGTCCGTCCCTGGCGCGATATCGCGCGCCGCAAGAGCCGCCAGATCATGGTCGGCAATGTTCCCGTCGGCGGCGATGCGCCGGTGACCGTGCAGACGATGACCAATACGCTGACCAGCGACCCCAGGGCGACGATCGATCAGATCCGGCGCTGCGAGGATGCCGGCGTCGATATCATTCGCGTCTCGTGCCCCGATGTCGAGAGCACCGCGGCGCTCAAGCAGATCGTCCGCGCCGCGCGGGTGCCGATCGTCGCCGACATTCACTTTCACTATAAACGCGCGCTTGAAGCGGCGGATGCGGGGGCGGCGTGCCTGCGGATCAATCCGGGCAATATCGGATCGGCTGAGCGGGTGAACGAAGTCGTCAACGCCGCCAAGGCCAATGGCTGCGCGATCCGCATCGGCGTCAATGCGGGGTCGCTGGAACGCGACCTGCTCGAAAAATATGGAGAGCCCTGCCCCGAGGCGTTGGTCGAAAGCGCGCTCGACCATATCAAGCTGCTCCAGGATCGCGACTTTCACGACTATAAGGTCGCGGTGAAGGCGAGCGACCATTTCCTCGCGGTCGCCGCCTATACCCAGCTCGCCGACGCGGTGGATTGTCCGCTGCACCTCGGCATCACTGAGGCGGGCGGGCAGCGCGGCGGCACCGTAAAATCGGCGATCGGTATCGGCAGTCTGCTCTGGGCGGGGATCGGCGACACCATCCGCGTCTCGCTTTCCGCCGAGCCCGAGGAAGAGGTTCGCGTCGGCTTCGAGATCCTGAAGGCACTCGGCATCCGCACCCGCGGCGTGCGCATTGTCTCGTGCCCGAGTTGCGCCCGCCAAGGGTTCGACGTCATACGCACCGTAGAAAAACTGGAACAGCGGCTTGAGCATATCCGCACCCCGCTTTCGCTCTCGGTGCTCGGCTGCGTCGTCAACGGCCCCGGCGAAGCGCGTGAGACCGATATCGGGCTCACCGGCGGCGGCAACGGCAAGCACATGGTCTATCTTTCGGGCGTCACCGATCATCACGTCCAGGATGAAGCGATGGTTGATCACATCGTCCGGCTGGTCGAGGCCAAGGCGGCCGAGATCGAGGCCGCGAACATCGCGGAGGCGGCATGAAGACCGCGGCCATGCTCACCATCGGAGCGCTCATTGCCGGCTGCTCTGCAAACCCGGCGCCACTGACCGGAAAAGGCCTGACCGTCACCGCCAGGGCGGACAAGAGCTATGGCGCTTGCCGCGTTAGTGTGGGCGACCGCGCCTATAGGCTCAACGACGATCTCGGAGCATTGCGCGGCGATATGCGCGAACGCTTCGGCGATCGAATGCACCTCTGGTCGACCGAAGTGCGGCTGCAAGCATTGAACTTCGAAGCGGGCGATTGCGGGGCCCGCGCGCTGGCCGGTCTCCACCGCGCGGGCTTCGTCAAATTCACGCTTGTGCCGGCCGACCAGCGGGCAGAAGTCGTCGCCCCGGTCCCGCCCGCCGCGCCCGCCCAGCGCTAGGTCCGCGCCGCGCGAACTCGCCTGACGATCCACCACGCACCTGCGCCAAGCAGAGCCCAGGGAGCGAGCGCTCCGGCGAGCGTCAGCACCACCTCGATCATCGCCATGAAGGATGAGCTGCTCGCCTTGGCGGCGCGGCTGAAGGGCGAGCGATCGTCCATGCCGAGCACCCCGCCCGATGCCGCATATGCGAAGCTGACCGGCGTCGTCGCGAGGCTTTCGACCTTGTCGCCGCGAGCGCGCGTCAGTTCGCGACGCTGGGCGCGCAATTCGCTCGCCTGTTCGACGAGTTTGCCGCGCACCTCCTTCGAGAGCGCGGGGATTTTCAGCTGCGCATCGATCCGCGCCAATTCGGCATCGATCCCCGCCGTGCTCTTGTCATTGGCGACGATCGCGGTGCCCGCATCCTCGCCCGAGATACGGCTGTCGGCGAGACGGCCGTCGGCGGCCTCGACGATATCGGTCGCATCGCGCGCAAAGCCGTGCGCCAGCGCGGGATCGAGCCGGAAATCGAGATTGGCGGCAATCTCTCCGCTGTCGTCGCGCTCGAAGCGCATGCCGGTGACGCGGCAGCGCGAGATCGTCAGGCTTTCGCAGAGCGCGGCATGGCGCGACTGGACGTCCGAAATCGCAGTTTCGGGCAGCGCGAAGTTGTAGCGGTAATCGAAGGCGACGCCGGGCGCGACGTCGGCTCGGACGTGCGGGGCGGTGGCGCCCTCGACGGCGCTTCGAGCGGCATCGGGGGCGGCGACTGACTCGCTCGCGGCGTCGGTCGCAACCGGATCATTATCAGCGTCATTTGGGCTGCAGGCAGCGAGCACAGCAATCGCAGGAAGAAGCAGAACTGATTTTTTCATAAATCACCCCTCCTATCGGGCAACCTATGATACTCCATCGCAGGAGTAGAGATAGTAGGTAATCTATCTCATAAAGAAGATTTTATATGTCTATCTGTCTGGAGTGGTATGCGCGAATTTTGCCACTTAGTGGAAGCGCTGCTACCGGCAGCCGAATGTCAGAAGATGATCACTCCGCCCAAGCCCTTGTCAGCCAGCTCATCGAACTTTTGACCGTCGAACGGACTGATGAGGATCGCTTTCTGGGCCGCCGCAAGGTCGAAGGCCGCGGGAGAGTTTTCGGCGGTCAAGTGATTGCTCAGGCATTGCAGGCGGCACAAATGACGGTGCCCGAAGACCGCGTCGCCCATTCGCTTCACGCCTATTTCCTGCGCGCAGGTAGCGAGGATTTCGAGATCCATTATCGCGTCGAACGCGATTTCGATGGCGGCAGCTTTTCCAATCGCCGGATCGTGGCGATGCAGGAAGGGCGGCCCATATTTAACATGGCAGCATCGTTCCACCGCCGCCATGAAGGGGTTCGGCATCAGTTCGACATGCCGCAAGTTCCGCCCCCCGAAGAATTGCGCAACGGCGACGATATCATGCGCGAAGCGGCGGAGCGGCTGCCGGAGCGCGTGCGCCCGCATTTCGATCGCCATCGCCCGATCGATTACCGCCCAGTCGATCAACAGGGCTGGGTCGACCGAGGCAAGGTCGAGCCGCGCCAGTCGATCTGGTTCCGTACCGTTGCACCCCTTCCGGACGATCCGGGGCTGCACCGCGCGATCCTGACATATGCCAGCGATTCCTATCTGCTCGGTACCGCTTTCATGCCGCACGGCCTTAACTGGACGATGAAGGGTGTGACGTCCGCGAGCCTCGACCACGCCGTCTGGTTGCATGATGATTTCGACGCGAGCGATTGGTTGCTTTACGTTTGCGACAGTCCCTGGTCCGGCAATGAGCGCGGCTTCAACCGCGGCGCGATCTACACCCGCGACGGCCGCCTTGTCGCCAGCTGCGCGCAGGAAGGGCTGATCCGCTACCGGCCCTGATTCCCTTGGCGCTGAACTTGGGCTAGGCGCGCAGCAATGCCCGAAACGATCGACCCGCCCGAAGACCCGTTCGACCTGATCGTCGATGCCCCCTTCGATACCGCGCTCTCCGATCGTTACCTCGTCTACGCGCTCTCGACGATCACCGCTCGGTCGCTGCCCGATCTGCGTGACGGGCTGAAGCCGGTCCACCGCCGCCTGCTCTGGGCGATGCGGCTGCTGCGGCTCGATCCCGCCAGCGCCTACAAGAAATGCGCGCGCGTCGTCGGCGATACGATCGGCAAGTATCATCCGCACGGCGATGCCAGCGTCTATGATGCGATGGTCCGGCTCGCGCAGGATTTCTCGCTGCGCTATCCGCTCGTCGACGGGCAGGGCAATTTCGGCAATATCGACGGCGATAACCCTGCCGCCTACCGTTATACCGAAGCGCGGCTGACCGCGTCTGCGATCGCGCTGATGGCGGGGCTCGACGATGGCGGCACCGACTACAAACCGACTTATAATGGCGAGGAGGAAGAGCCTGAAATCTTCCCCGGCCTCTTTCCCAACCTTCTTGCCAACGGCGCGAGCGGCATCGCGGTCGGGATGGCCACCAACATCCCCCCGCACAACGTCGCCGAGGTGATCGACGCGGCGACGCACCTGATCGACAATCCGCGCAGCGAGGATGGCGAGCTGCTGCAATTCGTTCAGGGGCCCGATTTCCCCACCGGCGGACAGATCGTCGACAACCCCGCGAGCATCGCCGAAGCCTATGCGACCGGGCGGGGCTCGTTCCGCGTCCGCTCACGCTGGAGCGTCGAGCGGCTCGGCGGCGGCATGTGGCGCGCCGTCGTCAGCGAAATCCCCTATGGCGTCCAGAAGGGCAAATTGATCGAAGCGCTCGCCGCGATCGTCAATGACAAGAAGCTACCGATCCTCGAGGACATACGCGACGAAAGCGATGATCAGGTCCGGATCGTCATCGAGCCCAAATCGCGCAACGTCGATGCCGACGTGTTGATGGAAAGCCTGTTCCGGCTTTCCGATCTCGAAACCCGCTTCGGGCTCAACATGAACGTTCTAGGGGCCGATCGCACGCCGCGAGTGATGAGCCTCAAAGCGGTGCTCACCGCCTGGATCGCGCACCAGATCGACGTCCTCGTCCGCCGCGCGAAGCACCGGCTCGGCAAGATCGACGACCGGATCGAGCTGCTCGAAGGCTATCTCATCGCCTATTTGAACCTCGATCGCGTGATTGAGATCATCCGCACCGAGGATGAACCCAAGCCGGTGATGATGGCCGAGTTCCTGCTCTCCGACCGTCAGGCCGAAGCGATTCTCAACATGCGGCTGCGCAGCCTGCGCAAGCTCGAAGAGATGGAGATCAAGCAGGAACGCGAGAAGCTCAAGGCCGAGCGCGAGGGGTTGGCGGCGCTGATCGAAAGCCCGGCGCGGCAGCGCACGCGCCTGAAGAAAGATCTTTTGGCCTTGCGCGATCGCTACGGCCCCGAAACCCCGCTCGGCAAGCGCCGTACGCTGATCGCCGAAGCGGCGCCGCCCAAGGACGTGCCGCTCGAGGCAATGATCGAGCGTGAGCCGATCACCGTCATCATGTCGCAGCGCGGCTGGATCCGCGCGATGCGCGGCCATGTCGCGCTCGACACGCCCGATGCCTTGAAGTTCAAGGAAGGCGATGGCGCGCGCTTCATCTTCCACGCGCAGACCACGGACAAGCTGCTGCTCGCCGCCGCCGACGGGCGCTTCTTCACCCTCGCCGCCGACAAGCTGCCGGGCGGGCGCGGCTTCGGCGAGCCGGTGCGGCTGATGATCGACATGAGCGAGGGCACGGGCATCGTCGCGCTGATGCCGGTGCGCATGGGTACGCGGCTGTTGCTCGCCGCGTCGGACGGCAAAGGCTTCATCGCCAAGGTGGAGGAGATCGTTGCGGAGACGCGCAAAGGGCGGCAAGTCGTCAATGTTCGCCCGGGCGCGACGCTTGCGATCGTGCGCCGGATCGACGCGACGCACGATTATGTCGCGGCGATCGGCGAGAATCGCAAGCTCGTCGTCTTCCCGCTCGACGAATTGCCAGAGATGGCGCGCGGGCAGGGCGTCACCATCCAAAAATACAAGGATGGTGGCCTCTCCGACGCGATACCTTTCGTGTTCGCCGAAGGTTTGAGCTGGCCGATGGGCGGCGAAAGCGGGCGAACGCGGACAGAGGCTGATCTGACGCCGTGGCGTGTGGCGCGGGGTGCCGCCGGGCGCATGCCGCCGCAAGGCTTTCCGCGCGACAACAGGTTCGGCTGAATGCAGCAGCGTCGCTAAGCGCCAATCTCGATCAGTTCGAGCAATTCGCCCGCCGGGCCGATCACGGTCGCGGCGCGGCGGTCTTGATAGGGCGGCTCGGGCCGCGAGGCGGGCGGCCTTATCCAGTCGAGCGCGAGCGCGTCGAGGCTGTCGACCGCAAGGCCGACGAGCGCATTGCCCGGCGGCAGCCGGCCGGAATCGCGCGGGCGGACCGTTGCGGCTTCTGGATAGTCGTCGACCTCGATGATCGGCAACCGACCCTTCTGCACCATCGTCAGCGTCGATTGCGTGCCCGCGGGCAGGTCGAACGCTGCGTTGAGCATGGTATATTCGATCGTATAGCTGCCGCCTTCGTCGAGCTTCAATCTGTCGCGATACCAGCCGACCGTGCCCTCGCGGTCGGGGGTAGCGAGGATGACGATGAAGATGTGATCCATCGGCACCTTGGCGAAAGGCAGGTCACTCGACGGGGTGTTCTGCCGGACTTCGTTGAAATAGAGCATCTCGCGGCCACGCCCATGCACTTGCATCGCGACGAAATAGGGCAGTCCCTCGATCTCGCGCGGTGGGCCGACGATGTCGAAGCCGCTGTCCGTCAGGCGTGCGGGCCAGCCGAACACATCCTGGCAGGTGATCTCGTATGAGGCCCAGCCGAAGCTGCGCGTGGGAACGAAGTCCGCCGGAACCGGCTGTTCGACGAGGCGGATGAAGCACGGTGCGCCGCTCTTGGGCTGCAGCGTTGCCATCCTGCTGCCCGCGCTCGCCGTCGACCCCCACGCCTCGGCGAGTTCGTTGTCGAGTGTGCCGAGCGCGATCTGCTCGAGCCCCAGCGTATCGCGATAGTCGCGAAGTGCCGCGTCGAGATCGGGGGTAGTGACGATGCCGCCCATGATGCGGCCGTGGGTCAGGAAATCGGTCATCTGAACTCCGGCTTGCGCTTCTCGACGAATGCGGTCGTGCCCTCGATGAAATCCGCGCCGGTGAAGGCTTGTGCAAAAGCCTCGAGCGTTTCCGCATCGTCTTCGGTCTGGCCATCGAGAATGCGGCGGATGAAGCGTTTGATCTGCGCGGTGCTGTGCGGCGACGCCGCGACGACCGCAGCTACCATCGCGTTGGGGCTTTCGGCGATCGCCTCGACCAGCCCGATCCGTAGCGCCTCTTCGGCATCGATCAGCGTACCCGTGAAAAGCATGCGCTTGGCCTGCCCGGGCCCGACCAGATCGGTCAGCAGCTTGGTGTCATGCAGCGGATAGACGAGGCCGAGCTTGGCGGGAGTGATCCCGAACCGGGCACGGGGGCTGGCGACGCGGATATCGGCGGCAAGCGCCAGCCCGCAACCGCCGCCGACGCAATCGCCGTCAATATAGGCGATCACCGGCTTGGCGGCGCGGGCGAGTTCATATTGCGCGCGGTTGATCGCGGCCTGGTTCGCGGCGCGCCAGGCCGCGTCATCCTTGTTGGCGAGCAGTTCGGCAATGTCCGCGCCTGCGCAGAACATGCCGGGGGTGGCGGATTGCAGGATGATGGCCCGCGCGTCGGAGGCAAGCGCTTCGGCAAGCAACGCAGGAAGCTGTTCCCACATCGCCTGGTTGAAGGCGTTGCGCTTGTCCGGCCGGTCGATGAGCAGGCGGGCGAGGGGGCCATCGCATTTCAGATCGAGCGTCACTGGGATTTTCCCCAACTCGTTGGGGGGTACGGTTGCGCAGCAACCCGGGGGGGTCTGTGGCGCGGAGAGGCCCCTCCGTCACCCCAGCAAAAAGCCGGGGCGCCACCTCCCCAACAAGTCGGGGAGGAATGATTCACGCCGCCACCTGCGCCGCGAAATGATCGGCAATTGCTTTGCGCGTCGTCACCCACACCCGGTCATGGTTGCGCACATGTTCGAAAAACGCTTCGAGCGCCCAGATCCGCCCTGGCCGCCCGATGATCCGCAAGTGCAGTCCCAGCGACATCATTTTAGGGGCACCTTCTAACCCCTCTCGGTAAATCTGGTCGAAATTGCGTTTGGCGTACGCCAGCCATTGCTCGGGCGTCATCGCCGGATCGGTCCACATCTTCATGTCGTTATTGTCGAGCTGGTAGGGAAGGATGACGATCGGCCTGCCCGGCACCGTCTCGCGGTCCCAGAAGGGTATGTCGCCCGAATAATCGTCCATATGATAGCTGAAGCCCTCCTCGATCAGCAGGCGGCGGGTGTTGTCGGTCAGCATGTAGCGTGACAGCCAGCCAAATGGCCGCACGCCGCAGCTCGCTTCGATGCTCGTCACGGCCTTGCGGATGAAGTCGCGCTCTTGTTCCTGGTCCATTTTGAACTGATGGATCCAGCGCCAGCCATGGCTGACGGGCTCATGCCCAAGCTCGACGATCGCCCCCGCAATCTCGGGATGGTTTTCGATGCTCAGCGCCGCGACCGTCCAGCTCGCCATGATGTCGTACTGGCGGAGCAGCTTGACGACGCGCGGCGCGCCCGCCTTGATGCCATAGAGATAGTTGCTCTCGTTCGCATAGTTGCGGATCGGTGCCTTGATGTGGATTCCGAGTTCATCGACCGGCTCCATTCCGCGATCGCCGCGAGCGATGCTCTGTTCGCTGCCCTCCTCGACATTGACGACGATCGAGAGCGCCATCGTGGCGCCGCCGGGCCAATCGATGCGTTCCTCGCGCATCAATGCATTTCCTCGCCGCCGGAAACGTTGATCGCTTCGCCGGTGACGTAGCAGGCGTCGTCGCTCGCCAGCCAGGCGCAGGCGGCGGCGGTGTCGGTGGCGAGCCCCGGCCGCCCCATCGGGTTCTTGGCGCTCATATTGGCGAGATAGGCCTCGACGCTGTCGAAGCCGAGCAGCTTGGAGAAATAGGCGTTCTGCTCCGCGCCCAGCCCGGTCGTGACGTGATTGGGGCAGACCGCGTTGACGGTGATGCCGTGCGCGCCGAGCTCGACCGCACTTGCCCGCGTCAGTCCGATCATGCCGTGCTTCGAGCTGACATAGGCCGGCAGGTGCGGAAAGCCGGTCTTCGCCGCCTGGCTTGCGATATTGATGATGCGCCCGCCCTTGCCGCCGGCAATCATCGCCCTTGCGGCCGCCTGCGTGCAGTAGAAGGCGCCCGAAAGATTGACCGCGATCACCTTGTCCCAATCCTTGGGCGCGACATCGAGCAGCGGCTTCATCATGAAGCCGATCCCGGCATTGTTGACGAAGACATCGACCCCGCCGAACGCGGCGACTGCAGCATCGACCAAAGCCGCGCATTGCGATGGATCAGAAACGTCGCACGCAATGATCTCGACCTTTGCGCCGCCTCTCTTCAATTCGTCGTGGATTTGGCAAGTTTCGTCGTAGATCTGCGCGTCCGAGATTACACAGTTCGCCCCCTCGTCCGCGAAGCGCCGGAGGATTGCCTGGCCCAGCCCCTCCGCCTTGCCGGACCCGGTGACGACGATGGTCTTTCCCGCGAAGCGCATCACAAGTCTTCGGTCAGGATGAACTTTGGATCGTCGGCGAAAGCGCCGAATTGCGCGGCGACGGCTTGAAATCCGGGGTCGCTGACGTCCGCTACGAACGGCTCCATCGCGACGATGTCGATCACCTCAACATATTGATAAGGCGGGTTTTCATCCGATCCGAACAGTCCGGTCGCCTTATGAACGGTGAAGCCGTGAACCGATGTCAGCGCGTTGACGCCGGGGATATCGGTGCCCCGTGCCCAAGCCTCGTAATCGGCCGGATCAATGCCCTCCTTCAGATTGAACAAGACGACGATGCGCATAATATTCTCCTTCAATATCCGAATGTTGCCGGCGGACGATAGGCGCAAAGCCGCGCATCGAGGCGACGGGCAATGGCGAACAGCCCTGCTTCGAGCCCTTCCGGCCCGACAATCTGAACGCCGAGAGGCAGACCGTCTTCCGTCCACCCCATCGGCAATGACAGCGCGGGCAGCCCCGCGATGTTTGCTAGGCAGGTGAAATCGGCCTGATGTGCAGGCTCCTCCTCGCTGTGCGGGAAGGGCGGGTTGGGCGTCGTCGGGAGAAGCAGGAACCCATATCTGCTGACCGCCGCGCGCGTTTGTTCGCCGACTGCCTTAAGAATGGCCTGGTCCTCGGCCCAATCTCCCTCGCCGCGCTTCGGTCCGTAAGCGATCAGGCGGCGCAATCGCTCCGAGAGTTTCGACGGGTCAGCACCCTCCAGGTGCGCCGACATCGCTCGTGCGACCTGCACGAAACCTGCAAAGCGAATGCGGCCGAGCGGCCAATCGAGGCGAACGGGAGCGAGGCCGTCGTGGCAGCGGGCAAAGGCAGCAGCGACCTGCGATTCTATGTCGACACCGTGATTGGTCAGCGTCGCCCCCGCGCCGTCGATCGCGCCCTCGCCAAAGTCTGACATCGCGCGCGTAACGCGCTCGAGCGTGTCGAGATCGCGCGCCAGCGGCCCTGCCGCATCGAGCGAAGAATCGGCGGGTTCGATGCCGTCCTGGCTGACCCGCGCGGTCGCGGCTTTGAAACCGTAAACGCCGTTGTGCGCGGCCGGAATGCGGATCGACCCCATCGTATCGGTGCCGAGCGCCGCGTCGCACAGCCCGGCCGCGACCGCAGCGCCGCTTCCCCCGGACGAACCGCCGGGGGTGTGGCCGAGGCGATGTGCGTTGTGCGTCGCGCCGAACCAAGGATTGTCGGTCTTGGAACCGAGCGCGGCTTCCTCCATGTTGAGAGTGCCGACGACGATCGCTCCCGCCTCGCGGAGTTTCGTAACCACCTCGGCATCATGGTGGGCTATGCGATGACGGTGGAGTTCCATCCCCGCCGACCACGGCAGCCCTTCGATCGCAATGTTCGATTTGATCCCGACCGTCAGCCCCGCAAGCGGACCAATTCCGCCCGACGCCGCCTCATCATAATCGAGGAAGGCGTTCAACGGCGCATTGGCGCGGCGCAGGGCGGCGAAATCGATCATAGACCGCGCTCGTCGATCAGCCGGATCGGCTTCTGCCGGACATCGATTTGCGTCGCCATAGAAGTCCCACCCGGCTCACAAAGTGCGACGCCGACTTCGACCCCCAAGCCGCGACGAAGCAGCTCGCCGATCTGCGCCGCGTTCGACCCACCTCGGCTTTCGAGGGTGACCACCATATCGTCGCGCCCGCCCGCGTCACGGCGCAGGTGGCACACATACTCCCCGGTCAGGTCGGCGCGGTTTTCGATCAGCGCCGCAATCGCGTGGGGGAAGAGGTTGATGCCGCGCAGCTTGACCATATTGTCGCTGCGTCCCTTGAAGCCGGCGATGCGCTTGAAGGCAATTTCACCGCGACCCCCCAATTCCTGCGTGATGTCGTGCGTGTTGAAGCGGATGCAGGGCGCGACGTCGTCTTTGTAGAGGCAGGTGACGACCATGTCGCCGGTCTCCCCCGCTGCCACCGGCCGCCCATCATCTACGCCGAGCAGTTCGAGAAATTGCGCATCTTCCCAAACGTAGAGCCCGTCGCGATCGGGGCCCTCGCCCGCGATCGAGCCCGTATCGCCGACGCCATACCAGTCGTAGGCCTTGGCGCCGTGCCAGGCAGCCTCGGTCGAGGCGCGATCTTCGGTGCCGAGATGGCCGATGATCATGCGCAGCTGGATGCGGTCGAAGAGCCCTTCCGCCTCGGCCACCTCGGCGAGTTTGCGGATGTAATCGACGAAGCCGACCATCACCGTCACGCCGAAATCAGCCATGAGATTGACCTGCGCGAGGCTGCGCGTCTCGATCCCCGTTCCGGCGCTCAGAAAGATCGAATTGGTGAAGTGGGTGACAGCCTCGCGAACATAGTGTCCGCCGTTTATCATTCCGTGGCCATAGACCGAGTGCACCACGTCATCTGGCCGCAGTCCGCACCAGCGGTACATGCGCGCGACGAGCAGGTTGCCGACCTCCCGCCCCTTGGGCCCGAACAGCAGCGTCTGCGGCCGCCCCGTGGTGCCGGAGGTGGTGTGCAGGATGGCGGGCGCCCGATCCGCGCCGCCGAGCCCCGCGAAATCGCCGAACGGCGGGTGTTCGGCGATCGAGGCCATCAAGTCCGATTTGTCGTAGACCGGCAGCTTGCCGATATCGTCGAGGCTTCGGATGTCACCGGTCTCGATGCCCTTGTCGCCCCACAGCCGCTGGTAGAATGGCACCTGCCACCCTCGCGCCATCAACCGGGCGAACTGCGCCTCCTGCTTCGCGCGAAGCTCGTCGCGCGACATTGCCGCGTAGATGGCGAGATCGAGCGGGTAATCGGCGAGCATCTGCCGGTGATCGAGCGCTTCGAAATAGGTCGGGAAGCTCATCGCGGCTCCGTGGCATAGGCGAGTGGGGCGTCGAAGATGCGCGGATCGGCATCCGGCGCGAGTTCGCGGCACAGATCGTATTTCGCCGCCGTCTGCGCGATCGACATCGGCGCCTCCGGGCTGCCGAGCGTAGCCGGAATGTCGTGCTCGATGATGCTGCCGTCGCTGAGTGTCACCTCAAGCCGTTGCGGGCCGAGCGCGTTGTGGTCGGGGTTGCCGTCGAGCACGACTTCGACGCGCTGGGCGAGCGCCTCATCACTTTCCGTCAGACGCGGATCGATGCGCCCATCGCGCAGCATCAGCGGCGCGAGAAAAGCGAGGCAGAGACGGTTGTAGCTCATCGGCGCGCCGCGTTTGTAAGGACGTCCGACCAGCCGGTTGATCAGCGGCGGGGCATGGAGCATCAGGGCGTCCACGTCATCACGACCCGCGAGCGATTGCAACGCTCCCAACGCTCCGTGGCTGGCACGACCGCTCGGGAAGGGCTTGGTGCTGACCTCGCCGATGCGCCACGCTTCGCCCAGCGCCGGCGTGTAACGCGCGAGATCGATCGGCTCGATCAGCGCCGAATAGCCGAACGCCCCCTCGAGCGCGTCGTG
Organism: uncultured Aquisediminimonas sp.; assembly: GCA_965365485.1. GTDB lineage: Bacteria > Pseudomonadota > Alphaproteobacteria > Sphingomonadales > Sphingomonadaceae > Aquisediminimonas. The sequence continues at coordinate 1,183 of CBDUBW010000015.1, read as the reverse complement.
CGGCCCGTTCATGCCCACTCGCGCCAGATCGACCGCGCTAATCGCCGAGCGCGCGGCGTTGCCGATTTGCAAAGGCAGCGCGATCGAGGCTTCCAAGTGGGCCTGCATGGTGCCGCTCGCGAAGCTGTAGGCGAGGCCCAAGACGTCGTTGAGCCGTTCGCGCGGCAGGCCTTCAAGTCGCGCCACCGCAAGCGCCGCGCCGATCACCCCGGCGGTCGCGGGGCGGAAGAATTTCATCGGCCCTGTCGCGGCTATGCCGAGCCCGCTCGCGATATCGACGCCGATTGCCAGCGCTGTCAGGAAGGCCTCCGGAGCGCTCCCGCCCATTCGGTCGCTGGCGGCAAGGAGCGCGGCTGTGGCCACCGACAGCGCGTGAACGACGGCGGGTTCGTGAACCGGATCCCATTCGAGACAGTGGATCGCGAACCCGTTGAAGAAGGCCGCCGACGGCGCGGGCCCGCGTCCGCCGCCCAGCAGCCGCGCCTCATCGCCCACGCCCCAGTTTTGAATAGCGGAAAGGAGCTTGACCGCCTCCGAAGATGCCGCCCCCGCCGCCCCGCAGGCCAAGGTATCGGCAAGCAGGCGTTCAGCATCGGCGCGGACCTGAGACGGCAGCGTGTGCGGCGCTGAGGCGAAGTCGAGGATGGCGGAGGAGTGGTTCACCCCAACCACTCTTCGAGCATCGCCGTAATCGCCCCCGCGTCGTCGCCGCGCAGGGCGAGTTCGACCGCGCGGTCGGCCTCTTCCGCCGGCAGCCCGCCCCACTTCGCAAGCATGTGCATCTTGGCGATGATATCCGCCTCGCTGACGGGGCGTTCGGGATCGCCCCGGCAATCGACCAGTTCGAGCTCGTTCACCCGCGCACCGAAATGGTCGGGGTAGCGTGCGGTGATTTCCGGCGCTTCGCTGACCGTCACCTGCGCCCGCAACCCGGCGAGCGCGGCGATGGCGTCGCGCGTGAAGTCGGCAGGGGTCGCGTCGCGGCCGTCGGCAATCACCGCGACCGCGTGCTGGAGCGAGAATTTGGCCTCGGTCTCGGTCTTGGGATCGGGCTTATCGCAAAAGGTGATCGCGTCGGCATAGGTCTCGACATGAAAGGGCGGCGTCAGCCTGCCCGCCGCGCGCAGCTCGAGCGCGCAATCGATCGCCGGATGGGCATGGCGGCACGCTGCCCACGGCTTGA
>CBDUBW010000014.1:0-22845 GCA_965365485.1 uncultured Aquisediminimonas sp. | reverse complement strand
GAAGCGGGGGTCAACCGCACCACGCTCGCCGAGCGCGTGCTCGGCGCGCCCAAGGCGTTGCAGGCGTTAGAATCGCTCGTCCATCCCGCGGTCGCGAAGGCGCGCAACCTCTTCCTCGCCGGCCATGCCGACGATTCTTTCGTCGTCCTCGACATTCCCTTGCTTTTTGAAAAGGGCGGTCATGCCCAGGTCGACAGGATCGCGGTCGTCTCCGCCCCGCCCGAAGCACAGCGCGCCCGCGTCCTCGCCCGGCCCGGCATGACCGTCGAGAAATTCGAACGCATTCTCGCGCTTCAGACCCCCGATGCCGAAAAGCGCGCGCGCGCCGATTTCGTCATCCCCACCGGCGGTTCGCTCGACGAGACGCGCGCCACGGTGAGGGAGGTGATCGCTTGCCTTCGCGACGGCAAAAGCCGATAACAATTTTGCACCATGCGTGAAATCGTCTTCGATACCGAAACGACGGGGCTCGACCCCGCGAAAGGCGACCGCGTCGTCGAAATCGGCTGCGTCGAGCTCGTCAACCGCGTCGAAACCGGCAAGACCTTCCACGCCTATTTCAACCCCGAACGGCCGATGGATGCCGTCGCGCAGCAGGTTCACGGCCTTTCCGACGCGTTTCTCGCCAACAAGCCTTTCTTTGCCGATCTCGTCGAGGATCTGCTCGATTTTCTCGGTGACAGCCCGCTGATCGCGCACAATGCCCAGTTCGATTTCATGTTCGTCAATCACGAACTCGGCGCATGCGGTCGGCTCCATCTGCCGACTTCGCGGATGATTTGCACCGCGCAGATCGCGCGCCAACGCCACCCCGGCGCCAAGCACAGCCTCGATGCCTTGTGCATGCGCTTCGGCATCGATCGCAGCCATCGCATCAAACACGGCGCGCTGCTCGATGCGCAGCTGCTCGCGCAGGTCTATGTCGAACTTACAGGCGGGCGGCAGATCGGGCTGGGCCTGGCGGACGCGCCGTTGCGCCCGGTCGATCAGCCGGCCGTTAGCGCTGCGACACGCGTCCATCGCCCGGTGCGCGTATTCAGCGCCACGCCCGAAGAGCTTGCGCGCCACGCCGCCTTCATCGCCAAGCTGACCGCGCCGCTCTGGCTCGACGGCGCCGAAACCGCCGATCCATCCCCCAATCCGGTGGCGATTGACGAAGAGTCGGACGCCGCCTAGGGCGCGGCGCTTTCGAAAACGGAGACGGTAATGGACATTCGCGTGGCGGGGCATCAGGTCGATACCGGCGACGCGCTGCGCGGGCATGTCGATACCCGGCTGCAAGGCATCGCCAGCAAATATTTCTCGCGCGCGCTTTCCGCGCAGGTCACTTTCAGCAAGGGCCCGCACGATCACGGGTTCGCCTGCGATATCATCGCGCACGTCATGCAGGGCGTCGTGCTCAAGGCGTCGGGAAGCGCCGCCGATGCGCACATGGCTTTTGACGGTGCTGCCGAAAAGATCGAGCGCCAGCTTCGTCGCTACAAGCACCGCCTCAAGGACAAGCATGGCAATGGCCGCGACGTCAATCCCGAGCCAATGTTCGAAGCCAATGCCGGCTATACCGTCTTCGCAGGCGAGGAAACCGAGGCGGCGGGCGATGCCCCCGCGATCGTCGCCGAAACCCGCGTCGACATTCCCGAAGCGAGCGTTTCCGACGCTGTGATGATGCTTGATCTGCGCAATACCAACGCGCTGATGTTCCGGAACTCGGGAAGCGGAGCTTATAACATGGTCTACCGCCGTGATGACGGAACCATCGGCTGGGTCGAACCCCAATAGGGTCACGCGAGAGCGTACAGTGTTTGAGCAGTGGCGCGACGGTATCGGCGCGCGCCCGCATGATGGGATTTTGCAATGAGTGAAGATGGGCTGATCGCTCCCGAAGCGGTCACGACAGGGCTGAGCGTGACGTCGAAAAAGGCGCTGTTCCAGCAATTCGGCAATGTCGCCGCGCGCGCCTACGGCCTCAATCCCGGCCATGTCATCGAGCGGCTGACCGAGCGCGAGCGGTTGGGACCGACCGGCTTCGGCAAGGGCGTCGCCATTCCGCACGGCAAGGTGGAAGGCCTCGATCGCATCGTCGGGGTTTTCGCGAGCCTCTCGCAGGGAATCGACTTCGACGCAGTCGATGAGCTGCCGGTCGATCTTGTATTCTGCCTTTTGTCACCTCCCGACGCTGGTGCGGCGCATCTGAAAGCGCTGGCCCAGGTCAGCCGCTGGCTGCGCGATCCGGACTGCGCCGCCAAGCTGCGCGGTGCGGGTTCGGGCGATGCCGTGCTCGCGGTGCTCGGCAGCGGGGCGGACGCTCGTGATGCCGCCTGAGGGCAGCGGCGCCGAAGCTCATTTCCGCGCGCTCGAATCTCTCTACGCCGATGCCGCGATCAACAGGGTCTTTGCGTCGCGCCTGATGATCGAAGGGGAGGGCCGGGCGCGAATCACCTTTGAAAGCACGCCTGACTATTTTCACGCCGCCGGCGCCCTTCATGGCTCCGCCTATTTCAAGATGCTCGACGATGCCGCCTTCTACGCGGCGAATTCACTCGTCACTGATCGCTTTCTTCTGACGACGTCGTTCAACCTCCTTTTCACCCGACCGCTCGGCCCCGGCCCGGTGGTGGCAGAGGGGCGCTGGGTCTCGGGCCGCAAGCGCGTCTTCGTCGCTGAAGCGCGGCTGCTCGATGGCGATGGTGAAGAGGCGGCGCGCGGCACCGGCACATTCATGCGTTCGCGCTTCGCGCTTTCATCGTTGCCGGGTTATCGCGACGGCGGGGCGTGACCGCTCCGCGACTCACCGCCGCGATGCGCGTCAGCGCGCTGATACGACTCGCCGAATCGGATGGCGGGATTGGAACGGTGCTCGCCAAGGGTGACCCGACTGCCGGGCCGGTCGTCATTGTGGGTTTGGAGAAAGGACGATTTGGGGGCTTCTTCGAGCGGCTGCTCGATGCATCGGGCAACTATGCCTGGCAGCCCGCTGGAGGGCAGCCCGCCGAGTCGGACGAGCAAATCCAAGCTTATCTTGATCGCCGCCGCCGCAACGATCCCGACTTGTGGTTAATAGAGCTGAACGTCTCGGAACTGTCACGGTTCATCGCCCAGGCCGCCTCGTTGGCTTGACTCTGTTGCACCGCACAATAGTGACCCGCGTCACTTGAGGGAGCGTAGCCCCATCGTCGCCCAGTGTGTGTCGGGTTTTGGATGGGGACGCAGACGGGGGGCAGCCGCGACGTCCGGGTATTGTGGACGATCGGTCGGGCGGCCCACTGCATAGTAAAAAGTTTCGATGACCAAATCTTTTCGCGCCGCGACGATTGCGGCCTGTTGTGTTTCGCTGGCCGGAATGGCCGCATCAGGATCCGCTTTCGGATCCTCCGAGATTCTCGATTCAGACGGTGGCTCGCTTCTGCCGCAAGCCGTAATCAGCGCCGCGGCGCAAGAAGGCGAGACGGCGGTCGATTACACCATCATCCCTGAAACCCCGTCTGACGAGGCCGATCGCGACGACGGCGTGCGCGCGACATCGCTTGCTGCGCTGGTCGCCGATCATGGCGCGACCGTCACGCGCGACCGCGAGGAAGAATGCCTTGCGGGCGCTGTCTATTTCGAGGCCAAGGCCGAGCATCTCGAAGGGCAGCTCGCGGTCGCCAAGGTCATCGTCAATCGGGCTGCCTCGGGTCGCTTCCCCGCCAGCCTGTGCGGCGTGGTTTTCCAGCGTGGCCAATTCTCCTTCGTACGCGGCGGCGGCTTTCCGCCGATCGCACGCAGCGGTCGGGATTGGCGTGAAGCTGTCGCGATTGCCCGCATTGCCCGCGACGATCTCTGGAAAAGCCCGGTGCCCAAGGCGCTGTTTTTTCACGCTCGGCACGTCTCGCCAGGCTGGCGGCTGACGCGCCTCGCTTCGGTCGGGAACCACGTTTTCTATCGTTGAGGGGTCGGCGCGGCTTTCATCGCGCGCCGTTCCCGTTTAGTACCTTTCGCATGGAGCTATGCGGAAGCCTCGTCGCCGCCGATGTCGTTCGCGGCGTCGCGAGATTGCTGTTTCGACATGATCTGACTGCGGTGGCCGAAGTGCCTTTGAGCAATGGACGCCGCGTCGATCTGTTCGCTATTTCGGCGCGAGGCGAGATCGTCATCGTCGAGATCAAATGCGCGCGCGCCGATCTGCTCGGCGACGGCAAATGGCCGGAATATCTCGATTATTGCGACCGCTTCTTTTGGGCGGTTCCACAAGGCTTCGATCTCTCGCTATTCGATCGCGAAACATTGCTTCCGGAGCGCACCGGCCTGATCGTCGCCGACCGCTATGATGCCGCGATCATCCGCGAGGCCGCGCTGACGCCACTCGCCGCCCCCCGACGCAAGGTGGAGACTTTGCGATTCGCCCGGCGTGCGGCGCGCAGGCTGCTTGCGGGTTTGGTGCCTGAAGAGGAATTGCTGCTCAGCTAGCGCTTCGCCGCGCGGGCAATCTCGATCAACGCTGCCTCCGCCAAAATCGGCCCAGGCGATCCTGACGCCTTGATCGCGCGCTCGGCGGCGATCATACGTTCGGCCGCGGTGGCAAGACGCTCGGGCGTCCAGCGCCGCAGCTGTGCCTGAACAGCAGGCTTTTCCTTGAAAAATACCGAGGCCGTGGCCTCCTCCGCTGATTTTCCCGCCGCAATTTCTCCACGCATGCGCACGAGATCGGCCATCCGCCGGTTAAGCGCGCGAATAAGCGCGATTCCTTCCATGCCTTCGGTCGCGAGCGTGATCAGCTGCGCGGCCGCGATTTCGGGCCTGCCGCCGAACACGGCATCGCCCAGCGCCGAGAGATCGGGATCTCCCGCATCGGCGGCAATGGCATCGAGATCGGCGGGATCGACCGTCTTCGGGCGCGAGAGATCGGCATCGAGATAGAGTGCGATCTTGTCGAGTTCGCGCGTCAGGATCTCCCGATCCTGCCCCGCAAGCGCGACCAATCGTCGCGCGCTTCCGGGATCGATGCGCAGCCCCCGCTCACGCGCCAGACTTGTAGCAAGTTCACAAAGCGCGCGCTCGTCGGGCAGATAGCTGGCATGAACTACGGCGAGCGGATGCGCCGTCAGCATCTTGACCAGGGCCGAAGAGGCCTTGAGCGCGCCGCCATAGGCAATCACCGGATTCCCCGCCGCCGAAGCTTCGAGCAGTGCGGTGAAAGCCGGCTCGACATCGGCGCCGCTGGCATTGACGACGATGTAGCGCTTCTCGCCGAACAGCCCGAAGGCAGCGGCTTCATCGGCGAGCCGCGCAGGGTCGGCCTTCAAGGTCGCGGCATCGAGTTCGACGCGTTCGGCTGCGCTGCCGAGCGCTCGAACCAGCCTCGCCCCAAGCGCGCGCGACCCCGCTTCGTCCGCCCCGTAAAGCAAAAACAGCCGGCAATCCCCACCGCCCGCATCGAGCAGCTTCTCGACCTGCGCGCGCGACGGCTTCACGGCGTCGTGGGGGCGCGGCTCACATATAAGGCGACGCGCGTGACGATCTGGTCGGCGACGATTTGCGAAAGGCGCTCGAGCGCGGTGTTCTCGGCGGCGACAGTCGCGAATTCGGATGAGACGACGTCGATACCGGCGTCCGAGCCCGCCGTCGCATCCAGCACGACCGTTCCCTGCGCTGCTTCGACAAGCCGGTAACGGGCGCGCAACGTCCGGCGCTCGCGGGTAATCGCATCATCGCGGCGGACACCGAAGCCGGTGATCTGGTCGTCGAGCTCGACTTCGAGCCGATAGGCGGCCGTTTCACCTCGGCCGCGGCCGAGCCGGTCATTGAGCGCATTGCGCATCAGCCAGCCCGCCTTGCCGTCGATCGGCGCCACTTCGACCGCGCGCAGCGTCTGCACCACCGCGCCGCTTTCGCCAGTCGCGTAAAGCGGCTGCAGCGCGCAGGCCGGCAGCAGCGCGAACAGCGCCAGAGGCAGCAGTCGGATCATGCGACGATATTGACCAGGCGGCCGGGCACGACAATGACTTTCTTCGGCGTCGCGCCGTCAAGGCTGCGGACGATCTTGTCGGAGGCGAGCGCCGCCGCTTCGAGCGCTGCCTTGTCGAGATCCTTCGGCAGGCTCAGCGTGTCGCGGAGCTTCCCGTTGATCTGGACAGCGATCGTCACTTCGTCGTCGATCAACATCGCGGGGTCGTGCTGGGGCCACCTTTGTGTCGCAACCAAGCCGCTATTGCCGAGCGCCGCCCAGCCCTCTTCGGCCAAGTGTGGAAGCATCGGCGAGATCAAGCGCGGCAGCAAGGCTATCGCTTCGCCCCGCACCATCGAGGGGGCGGATTTCTCGATCGCGTTGACCAGCTCGTGCACCTTGGCGACTGCCTTGTTGAAGTGCAGCGCTTCGATGTCGGTTCCGATCCCCGCGATCGCTCGGTGCAAGGTTTTGCGCAGTGACAGGTCTTCACCACCGGCCGAAGCTTGCCTGTCGGCCATCAGCCGCCAGATGCGGTTGACGAAACGCCAAGTGCCTTCGATGCCGGCTTCGCTCCACTCGAGATCGCGTTCGGGCGGGCTGTCGGAGAGCATGAACCAGCGCACGGCATCGGCACCGTAGCGATCGAACATCGGATCGGGATCGACGACATTCTTCTTCGATTTGGACATTTTCTCGATGCGCCCGCGCACCGCGGTGCCGCCGTCCAGTGTGGTGACATTGGGGCCGTTGATCACAACCTCGTCCGGCGAGAGCCAGCGCCCGTCGGCCGCCATGTAAGTCTCGTGCGTGACCATCCCTTGCGTGAACAAAGCCGCGAACGGCTCGGCGAAATCGATCCTGCCAATGCGCTGCAGCGCACGGCACCAGAAGCGCGCGTAGAGCAGATGCAGGATCGCATGTTCGATCCCGCCGATATATTGCGTGACGGGTAGCCACGCCGCGACCTCATCGGGGTCGAACGGCTCATCTTCAGGCTGGCTTGCGAAACGCAGGAAGTACCAGCTCGAATCGGCGAAGGTGTCGAGCGTGTCGGTCTCGCGCCGCGCGGGTTCGCGGCAATTGGGGCAGGCGACGTGTTTCCAACTCGGATGGCGATCGAGCGGATTGCCAGGCGTCTCGAAATCGACATCCTCTGGAAGCACCACCGGCAGCTGCGAGCGTGGCACCGGCAGGCTGCCGCAGAAATCGCAATGAATGATCGGGATCGGCGTGCCCCAATAGCGCTGGCGCGATACGCCCCAATCGCGCAGCCGGTATTGCGTCTTGCCTTCGCCCCAGCCTTCGCTTTCGGCGCGCGCGATCACCGCCGCCTTGGCTTCGTCGACGTTCATTCCGTCGAGCCAGCGCGAATTCACGATCCGCCCTGGACCGGTATAGGCCGTGTCGCCGCGGAAGGTGACCGAGTCCTCATCGCCCTCGGCAACCACCCGAACGACGTCGAGATCATACTTGCGCGCGAAATCGAGATCGCGCTGGTCGTGCGCCGGGCAGCCGAAGATGGCGCCGGTGCCGTAATCCATCAGCACGAAATTGGCGACATAGACGGGCAGGTGCCAGGCAGGGTCGAGCGGATGCTCGACGCTCAACCCGGTGTCGAAGCCCATTTTCTCGGCAGTTTCGATCTCGGCGGCGGTGGTGCCGCCTTTCTTGCAGTCGGCGATGAAATCCCGGAGCCGGGGTGCATTGGCGGCAAGCTCCTGCGCGACAGGATGATCTGCCGCGATCGCGACGAAGCTCGCGCCGAACATCGTGTCGGGCCGCGTCGTGAAGACGTCGATGCCGTCGACCGAATCGACGAAGCGGAAAGTGCAGCGCAGCCCTTTCGATTTGCCGATCCAGTTCTCCTGCATCAGCCGCACCTTGTCGGGCCACTGATCAAGGCCATCCAGGCCTTCGAGCAGCTCCTCGGAGAAGTCGGTGATCTTCAAGAACCACTGGTTGAGCTTGCGCCGCTCGACGGGCGCGCCCGATCGCCAGCCCTTGCCATCGATAACCTGCTCGTTGGCGAGAACGGTCATGTCGACCGGATCCCAATTGACCTCGCTTTCGCGGCGATAGACGAGGCCGGCCTTCAAGAAATCGAGGAACAGCGCCTGTTCGTGACCGTAATAATCGGGCTCGCAGGTGGCGAACTCGCGCGACCAGTCGATCGAAAGGCCCAGCCGCTTGAGCTGCACCTTCATCGCCGCAATGTTGCCGCGCGTCCAGCCGCCGGGATGCACCTTCTTCTCGATCGCTGCATTCTCGGCGGGCATGCCGAACGCATCCCACCCCATCGGATGAAGCACCGCGTGTCCGGTCATCGCCTTGTAGCGCGCGAGCACATCCCCCATCGTGTAGTTGCGGACATGGCCGACATGGATGCGCCCGCTGGGATAGGGGAACATCTCGAGGATGTACGCCTTGGGACGCGGATCGCTTGCGGGCGGCGCGATGAAGACGCCCGCCTCGTCCCACGCCTGCTGCCATTTGGGATCGGCCGAAAACGGATTGAAGCGGGACTGTGTCATTCTGCCTCGTCGAAAAAGCGACGAGTATTACCCGCCGATGGCGCTGCGGCGCAGGTCTCGCGCCTTGGTGAGGATGATTTCCTCGAGCTTCTGAACGGTCGCCGCCTGCACCGGGGCATCGACCCACTGCCCCGACTGATTGACCTGACGGCTGGCGGCAACGCGCAGCGCATCGGCGCGCAGATCCTGGTCGAGGATCGAAATGGTCAGCTTCATCCGCTCGGCGGGCGAGGCGGGGTTGGCGTACCAGTCGGTGACGATCACGCCGCCATTGCTGTCGGTCTGCACCAGCGGCATGAACGAAACGGTATCGAGCGAGGCTCGCCACAGATAGGCATTGACCCCGATCGTCGTCACCTTCGAAGCAGCGAGATCGGCCTTGCGAACTGCATTATCGTCGCTGTCATCGTCGCCACCGCCGATAAAGGGAATGCCCTTCGACAGATCGTCGCTGATCGCCGCGCAACCGGACAACGCAGCGGTTGCGAGCGCGATGGCAATGAGAGACGGCAAGCGAGCCATGGCGAAAACCTTTACGCACGAAGCAGGAGAGCGGGCGTTAATGCGGCTTGGCGCTGGCGGCAAGTCATTCCCCGTTCAGCCAGGTGTCGCCAATCGAGGGCGTTGTTGACAAAATGCAACACCGCCAATGATTCCGAAGGGAACGCTGGCGGATCGCGCGCATTGTGTGTTAGCGCATCAGGCAAGGCAGGGACTCGGAAACGAACCGATGCGGGGCAGGATGATCATGGCAGGCGGATTGGGCGTCGCGCTCGGCGCGGCCGTTCTGTTTGCTGTGCCTGCGATGAGTGCTCCCGATGCTGCAAAACGCGGACTCTCGCTGGGGCGGAGCGCCCAGCTTGGTGGTTTCACACCTGCCGCTGCCGATCCCAGGCTTGCCGCTGCGCTTGCACGCACCGGGCTTTCGAGCGGCGGCTTCCGCTTTACCCCGGTCGCGGCGATCGGGCGCAATCGCGCGGTGACCGTTGCGGTGCGGTCGCGGGGCGGCACCCGTCCGGCTGCGGCGGGCGCAGCGGCAGCGCTGGCCCCGGCGACTGTCGGGATCACGCCGGTCGCCTATGATCTTGGTGTCGGCGTGGGCTGGAAGCGGTTTGCGCTTTCAGGCGATGTCCGGCGAGTCGATACCGGACCCCTTCCCGGTGGGCGCGAAGGTGCCGATGTCGGCGTCAGCTACAATGCCCGCAAGTGGAGCACCCGCGTTCAGGTCGCGGCGGATCGTCCGATCGGCACCGCGCCGCGTACCATTGTCGGCGGAGACAGCATGTCGCTCGATGTCGGCGGATCATATCGCCTGACGCGCCGGCTCGATGTCACAGCGGGTGTCCGCTACCGTTCGGATCGCAATCGCATCGAACGGCTCGAAGACGAGCGTCGTGACAGCCAGGCCGTTTACGTGGGCACCGCCTTCCGCTTCTGAGGCGTAACGCCGTCGATGGCGGCCCATCCATATATGTCGAATGGCGCGAGGCTGCGGGCTCTGGCGCGCGTCATCCCGCCGAGCGCGATGACTGGCAACTTTGCCCCTTGAACCATCAAACCGAAGCGCACGCGCCCGAGCGGGCGGACATCGGGGTGCGAGCGTGTCGAAAAGACCGGCGAAACGAAGAGCAGCTTTACGCCGGACCGTTCGGCGGCAACGCGTTCGCGTATCGAGTGAACCGGCGCGGTGATCGCCCCGCGATTGCGACCATGGCTTTCTCCGCCCACGGTTACGATATGGCCATAGCGGCGCGCTGCACGACGGACGCGCGCAAGCAACGCGCGCCTGTCGCTTGCAGCCAGGCTGTAATGGCGAAAGACGATCCCCGATCGGCGTGGCAACGCGGCAATGGTTGGAAACAGCGCGTCGCCCATCCGCTCATCGGTCATCAGCCAAAGCCGGGGAAGCTTGCTGGGGTGGCAGGGCAGCATCGTTCTGCCTATAGCGCGGCCGATGGACGATGCCGAACAGCGCTTGAGTGAGGTGCGCGCGCGGATCACCAAGGCAGCCGGACTGGCGGGTCGCGACGCCGAGGCCGTCACGCTGATCGCCGTCTCAAAAACCAAGAGCGCGGCTGAGATCGCTCCGCTGATTGCTGCGGGGCAACGCGTTTTTGGCGAGAACCGCGTCCAGGAAGCGCAAGGCAAATGGCCCGAAATGCAGGCCAGCGTTGCCGGGCTCGAACTGCATCTCGTCGGCCAACTGCAATCGAACAAGGCCGATGACGCGGTGAAGATGTTCGACTGGATACATAGCGTCGATCGATCTTCGCTGATCACGGCGTTGGCGCGGGCGCAGGACAAGGTGGGGAAACGCCCGCGCTGCTTCATCCAGGTCAACATCGGTGATGAGCCTCAGAAAGGAGGATGTGCGGTCTCCGAACTGCCCGCGCTGCTCGCAGAGGCACGGGCGGCGCTCGATGTCGCGGGGCTGATGGCGGTCCCGCCCGATGGCGTCGAGGCAGCACCCTATTTCGCGCTTCTCGCCAAGCTCGCAGCGGATCATGGGCTCGCCAACCTCTCGATGGGGATGTCAGGCGATTACGAGACTGCGGTCATGCTCGGCGCGACCCACGTCCGCGTCGGCACTGCCCTCTTCGGAGAGCGCGCGTGAAGGCCAAAGCGCTCATCTTCGATTTCGACGGAGTGCTGATCGATAGCGAATATGTTTCGAACCTGCAACTTGCGGAAGCGCTTAGCGCGATCGGCGTGCCCACGAGCGTCGAAGAAGCGCTGGCGGCGTTTGTCGGGCTCGGCGGCAGGGACTTTCACGACGCCATCGCTCGCCATATTGGTGGCCCGATCCCGCAAGCCTTTCATGACGCACGCGAGGCCGAGGACGCGCGCGTGCTTGCCGAAGGTCTCGAAGCGGTCGCAGGTGCGGTCGGGTTCGTCCGAAATTTACCGCCCGCAATGCCGAAGGCGATCGCTTCGTCGAGCACGACCCACTGGATCGCGACGCACCTGGCGCATATTGGCCTCGCCGACGCTTTTGGGCCGCACATGTATTCGGGCCGGGAGCATGTTTCACGTGGAAAGCCGGCGCCCGACATCTATCTCCATGCGGCCAGCGCGCTGGGCGTCGACATCGCCGAGTGCGCGATCATCGAGGACTCGCCAGTGGGTGCGACCGGTGCGGTGGCTTCCGGCGCCTATGTCATCGGCTTGGCCGCGGGCCGGCATTGCGGCGACGGGCATGATCGGCTGCTGCTCGCCAGGGGCGTTCACGCCGTAGCGCACGATTTCGAAGAGGTGGCGCGGCTTTTGAATCTATAACAAGTGCCCGGTGCGATCGCGTTTCGTTGCAAGATAATGGGCGTTATGCGTACCCGGCGGAAGCGCGTGCGGCACGCGCTCGACCACCGAAACTCCTGCCGCTTCGAGTGCGGCGACCTTGTCCGGATTGTTGGTCATCAGGCGGATGCGATCTTGTCCGAGCAACGTCAGCATCCGCGCGGCGGTGCCGAAATTGCGCGCGTCTATCGCAAATCCCAGCCGCGTATTGGCGTCGACGGTGTCGAATCCCTGATCCTGCAACTGGTAGGCCCGGAGCTTGTTGATCAGGCCGATTCCCCGCCCCTCCTGGCGGAGATAGAGCAATATCCCCCAACCCTCTCGTGCAATACTGGCGAGGGCGGCGTCGAGTTGCGGTCCGCAATCGCATTTGAGGCTGCCGAGCGCGTCACCGGTCAGGCATTCGCTATGAAGGCGAACCAGTGGCGGCCTGCCGTTCGGCGCGCCGATCAGCAACGCGACGTGTTCGTTCGCTGACGCCGGGGTGCGGAAAGCGACGATCTCGCATAACTCTTCGGCTGCGATCGGAAGCCGCGCGCGGGCCGCGATCGCGAGCGTTTCGGGCGCGTCCCACGCAGCGATGGCAGCGCTTGCGACCGCTGTCTCCTGCTGCGGCTCCATTGAAGTAAAGAAGGCGGGCAGCAGCCCGGCATGGCGCGCCAGCAGCAAGGCGGCGCGCGCTGCTTCGGGCTCGGCACAGGGCAGCGCGCGGTAGGGGCCTTGCAAAGGATGCGCGAGATCGGTCGCCGGGTTGGCGAGCGCGGTCGCGGCGGGGAGATCGAGCCAGGCTTCGCGTGCGACCATTACCGGGGCGTCGGGCGTGGCGGCTTCACGCTGGTTGGCGAGCTTGAGCGTCACTGCGCGGCCCGATGAGATCAGAAGATTGGCACGCCTCTCCGGATCGAACAGCGTCAGTCGCGGATCATCCGCCATCTCGACCGCGAGGACTGACATTTTGCCGTCGATCGCTACCGGCCACCCCCGCCGGAGCGCATCGATGGCGCGAGCGACATCGCGACCGTCGCTCAAAAATCGAACTCGGTGATCAGCGGGATATGATCGGAAGGCTTGTCCCAGCTGCGGCACTCTTCGGCCACACGATGCGACTTGGCGACGCGCGCCAATTCGGGGCTCGCCCAGACATGATCGAGCCTGCGCCCCCTGTCGCCCACCGTCCAGTCCTTCGCGCGGTAGCTCCACCAGGTGTAGAGCCGCTCCGGCGCAGGGATGAACCGGCGACCGAGATCGGCCCAGTCATGGCTCGCCTGCAATCGCCCAAGCGCTTCGACCTCGATCGGCGTATGGCTGACCACTTTCAGCAACTGCTTATGGCTCCAGACATCGCATTCGAGTGGCGCGACGTTGAAATCGCCGAGGATAATCGTCGGCTCACGAAGCGCCTCGGACCAGCGCGTCATTCGCTCGAAAAAATCGAGCTTCTGCGCGAATTTAAGGTTGAGGTCGCGGTCGGGAATGTCGCCGCCCGCTGGGATGTAGACATTCTCCAGCCGCACGCCATTGGGCAGCCGTACCCCGATATGACGCGCTTCGCCATTATCCTGCCAGTCATGGCGCAGAACCTCGATCAGCGGCACCCTGCTGAGGATCGCGACGCCGTGATGCATCTTCTGGCCGTGCGGCACGATGTGCTGATAGCCGAGCGCGCGAAAATCGGCTTCGGGGAAGACCCCGTTTTCCGCCTTGGTCTCTTGCAGGCACAAGATGTCGGGCGCTTCCTCTTCGATGAAACGCGTGACGATCGGCATGCGGAAACGGACGCTGTTGATGTTCCAGGACGCTATCTTCACGAGGCTCGCCCTACAGGGCTGCGGACGCCTTTCGCAAGCTGCCCCCGGCGGCGGGCATCACCGTCTGCGGACGCGTCGGCAAGCCGTCAATGCTCTTGGTGCGCTTCGCGACGACCTCGAGCCGCGCGACCGGATCGACCTGCGCGTGATACTTGCTGAGCGTCTGCCGCTCACTATCGAGCGTCATATAGGGCACGCCCCAGCCGCAACTGGTCTGGACGCTGTCGACGTCGATAAGGAAAATCTGGCGCGTGCCGGGCAGCAAGGTGAAGGGCTCGGCGGTTTCGTTCCATCCCGCATCCTGCGGAAGGACGATGCGGCCGTGTCCATAAATGCGGAGGATCAGCGCGGGATTGTCGAACGCGCAGAACATGATGGTAATGCGCCCGTCGGCCGTCAGATGCGCGTGGGTCTCGTTGCCCGAGCCACCGACATCGAGATAGCCGCACATCTTGTCGCCGAGCACGCGGAAGCTGTCCATGCCCTTGGGGCTGAGGTTGATCCGCGCGCCTTCCGCCGCTGTCGCGACGAAAAAGACCGCCTGCCGCGCGATGAACTCGCGGTGATCATCAGTAAATGAATCGAAGAATTCCACGCTCAACCCTTCCCCTAATCTGGGTTAGCGCAGCGGGCCGGAAAGCGAAAGACCCTCGCTCCGGGGGCGTGGAGCGAGGGTCGACCGAGCGTTCGTCACGCTGGCGCTTTACGGCCACTCGGCGCGAACCAGGCAACAGGGGGGAATCCCGGAGCGCGCCAGACCGCAATGGCAAGGCCGGTTATACCTTCCAAAACTGTCGCCAATATGAATGAGTCCGATCAGCGAGGCCCGCCGACAGGCCGCGGGTCGCGCCAGCGGAACGTTTCGTCGGAGACTGGCACGTTGAAGCGCTGATTGGACAGGCGAACCGTGGTGCGGTTGCTTTGCGCGTCGAGCGCAACCCACCCTGTCAACATGAGTCCGCCGGGCGCGCTCGCCTGGCGGACGAAAGCCATCGTGATCGTGCCGTATTCAGGCCGCTTGGGATCACGCGCCTCGACGACGACAATACGGGGATCGCGCGTCTCGACGACTTTTGCCACACGCGACAGATTTTTTTGCGGATCGAGGAGTACGCCCAGCGGCGAGTTCCTGACCGGCCAGCTTTGCACCTGCTTCACCGAATAATCGATGAAGGTCAGCCGGCTGCCGTCGCTGACGATCAGGATCGGCACGCCCTTTTGATACTGGAAGCGAATCTTGCCGGGCCGCTTGATCGAAAGTTTTCCGCTAAGCGTCTTTCCGGCGCGATCGGTTTGCGCGAAATTGGCGGTCATCGATTGCACGGCCGAAAGATGCGCCGAGACGGCGACGAGATCGCCCGCCGGCTGCGCCAAGGCAGGGGCGGTAAGAATAACGGGCGCGGAAAGCGCGGCGAAGCAATAACGCATTTTCATCCAGATGCCCTTAGTCGCACCGCTTGAACCGCCAGTGAACCTGTAATCGGCTATACCGGCCGCCCCTCGGTATCGATCAGCACTTCGCGGCGGCCGACATGGTCGGGGCGGCTGACCTTGCCGTCCTGCTCCATCCGCTCGATCAGCCGCGCGGCGCTGTTATAGCCGACGCGGAGTTGGCGCTGGACGTAGCTGGTCGAGGCCTTCTGGCTTTCGGCGACAACCTGAACCGCCTTGCGGTAGAGCTGATCCTCGGCTGAGTCCTCGCCCGCAGGCGCGCCATCGATGCTCCAGCCGCCATCCTCGGGCTCTTCGGTCACCGCCTGGACATAGTCGGGCGTGCCCTGCGCACGCCAATGATCGGCGACGGCGCGGACTTCATCGTCGCTGACGAAGGGGCCGTGGACGCGCGCAATCTGCTTGCCGCCGGGCATATAGAGCATGTCGCCTTTGCCGAGCAGCTGCTCGGCGCCCTGCTCGCCGAGAATGGTGCGTGAATCGATCTTCGAAGTGACCGCAAAGCTGATCCGCGTCGGCAAATTGGCCTTGATCACGCCGGTGATGACGTCGACCGAAGGCCGCTGTGTCGCCATGATCAGGTGGATCCCCGCCGCGCGCGCCTTTTGCGCCAATCGCTGAATGAGGAACTCGACTTCCTTGCCCGCGGTCATCATCAAATCGGCGAGCTCATCGACCACCACCACGATCTGAGGCAGCGGCTCATAGTCGAGCTGCTCTTCCTCGTAGCGCGGCTGGCCGGTTTCGGCATCGTAGCCGGTCTGGACGCGGCGGCCGAGCTTTTGCCCCTTGGCGCGCGCGTGGCGGACCTTCTCGTTGAAGCTCGCCAGCCCGCGCACCGAAAGCGAGGCCATCATCCGGTAGCGATCTTCCATCTGCTCGACCGCCCATTTGAGCGCCCGGATCGCCTTGGCGGGCTCGGTGACGACGGGGGAAAGCAGATGCGGGATGTCATCGTAGATGCTGAGTTCGAGCATCTTGGGATCGATCATGATCATCCGGCATTGATCGGGGGTCAGCCGGTAGAGCAGCGACAGAATCATCGCGTTGAGGCCGACCGACTTGCCCGACCCGGTGGTGCCCGCGACGAGCAGATGCGGCATCGGCGCCAGATCGGCGATGACGGGATCTCCCGCGATATTCTTGCCGAGAATGATGGCCAGGCCGGTGGTCTGATCCTGGAAGGCCGCGCTCGCGACCATTTCGTGCAGCACCACCGATTCGCGCTTCTGGTTGGGCAGCTCGATGCCGATGACGCTTCGTCCTGGAATCGTCGCGACGCGCGCCGACAGCGCGGACATGTTGCGTGCGATATCGTCGGCGAGCTGAACGACGCGACTCGCCTTGATCCCCGCCGCGGGCTCAAGCTCATACATCGTCACGACGGGGCCGGGACGGACCTCGACGATCGAACCCTTGACGTGAAAATCGTCGAGCACGCTCTCGAGCAACCGCGCGTTGCGTTCGAGTGCGACCTTGTCGATCTGATTGCCCGATGAGGGCGGGGCGGCCTTGAGCAGCGATAGCGGCGGCAGGACGTAGCGATCCTTGAGATCGAAAGTCCCTTGGGCAGGCTTTACTGGCTTGGGCGCGGGCTTCGCCTGCGGCTGGCCGAAACTGATGACTGGTGGGGGCCGGTCCTCCCGCGGTTCGGCGATCGCCCGGGGGGGCGGCGGTGAAACGCGTTCGGGTCTCTCGTCATCGATCAGCGGCTCAGGCAGCACCTTGGCGTTGCGCCGGAACAGCCAGGCGCGCTCATCGGCATCGAGACCAAGGCTCTTTGCCCAAATGACGACACCGAGCAGGGCGAATGCCGCTGCTGCAGCCCAGCCGATCAACGTTGCCATTCCTGGATCTGGCATGAAGCCCAATCCCCAGCGGATGATATTGGCACCGACGAGACCGAGCGCGCCGCCAATTCCTCCAGGGAGTCCGGCAAAGGCATCGCCGCGCACCAAAGCGAGCGCGACATCGATCGCGGCGATGCCGCCCAGCGCGCGAAGCGACCTCTGCCCCCAGCCATCGATCGCGATGCCGCGCCACAAGCGCGATACAGCAACCAGCATCAGCGGCAAGACCAGCGCCACCGCCGGGCCGAGCGTCCAAAGCAGGAGATCGGCAAGCCATGCTCCAGGCGCGCCGCCGAGATTGCGCGGCGGGCCGGCGGCGGCGGTATTCATCGACGGGTCGGCGGGCGAATAGCTAAGCAGGATCGCGAGCAAGCCGAGCGTCGCCAGCGCAAGCAGCCCCGCGCCGAGCACACTGCCCGAACGCCGCGCGCCATGGCGGATACTGTCCTTCAAGGCCAAGGCCCGGCTCGCCATATCGCCACCCCATTCGTGCGTTCACTCCGCACGATTTCCATTATTCCCTGTGGGCAGAATCCCACGCGCCGGACTCGCCGTCAAGAGTCGAGGGTTTGCGGGAGGTTCGGCTCGGCCTATGAGAAGGCGATGCAACGCGTCGACGCGATTATACTGGGAGGCGGCCTGGTCGGGCTAACGCAGGCGATCGCGCTCGATTCGAACGGTCTCCGCGTCGCTGTCGTCGATCCGATGGATCCCGCGACTTCGCTTGCCAAGGGGTTTGACGGCCGCGCCAGCGCTATCGCGAGCGCAAGCTGGCGGATGCTCGAGACGCTGGGTGTCGCCGATGATTTGCGCCCGCACGGCTGCGCCATTCACCGGATTGAAGTCCGCGACGGCCTGCAGGCCGATCCGCTCGATTTTACCACCGCCGCAGACGATGAGCCGCTGGGGACGATGGTCGAAAACCGCGTGCTGCGGCAGGTGCTCCACGATCGCGCCGCCGCGGCGTCCAGGATTGCCCGCTTTATGCCCGATCGCGCGGTGGCTGGGTCTCGTGACGAAAGCGGCGTCACGGCGACGCTGGCGAGCGGCGAGACGTTGACCGCGCCGCTGCTGATCGCCGCGGAGGGGCGCAACTCCCCGACGCGTGAAGCGGCGGGCGTCCGCATCGCAAATTGGAAATATGATCACGCCGCGATCATCTCCGCGTTCGATCACAGCCTGCCGCACGGCAACGTCGCACACGAGATTTTCTACCCCGCCGGCCCGTTCGCGTTGCTGCCGCTTGCTCCTGGGACGCGATCGGCGCTGGTCTGGACGGTCAAGGCGGAGGATGCCCAGGGCGTCATGGCGCTTTCCGAGCGCGCGTTTATCGCCGAGATCGCCAAACGCGCCGGCGGATTGCTGGGCGAAATCTCGATCGCCGCGCCGCGTGCCTCCTATCCGCTCGGCTTCCATCACGCCGCGACCGTCACCGCGCGGCGGCTCGCCTTGATCGGTGACGCCGCGCACGGCATCCACCCGATCGCGGGGCAGGGCCTCAATCTCGGCTTTCGCGATGTCGCCGCCCTGACCGAGGTGCTGGTCGAAGGCGCTCGCCTCGGGCTCGACCTTGGCGATAGACAGATTTTGTCGCGCTACGAACGCTGGCGCAGCCTCGATTCGCTGCTCGTCGCCACTGCCACCGATACGCTGACGCGGCTGTTCGGCATTCCCGGCCGCCCGGCCTCGGCGATCCGCCGCTTCGGGCTCGGCGCCGTGCAGCGCATAGCGCCGTTGAAAGCGCTGTTCATGGCCGAAGCTCGCGGCACGAGCGGCGAATTGCCGCGGCTGCTGCAGGGTCTGGAGGTCTAGACCAGGAATGTCTCGGGATTGGGCATCGGGGCGCGCTTCTGCGCATTGATCAGACTCAGAACCGTTCGCACCAGAAACCAGACACCGACGAGCGCAAGGACCAAAAAGCCGATCAGCACGATCATCAGGATGAAGCCGATGATCCCCGCGACCAAGCCGATCCAGAAGGTGCGGATGTGATAGGTATAATGGGTCGCTTCCCAGGGTTCATGCGCTTCGCCGCGCCAGACATAGCAAAGCACCACGCCGATAATGCCGGTGATGCCGGTCAGATAGCTGGCGGCGAACAGCAGGCCGATGATCGTCGGGCGGTTCATGTCGAAGCTGCCCATGCCTGTGTCCGTGGCCGGCGGCCGTTGCGATTGATCGTTCATCTCCATCCCCCCGGGTAGAAGCAATCGCACCTTGCAGCTTTTCCCGGGCGAGGGCAATGGAGCGCGCATGTTCGCGCCCCACGCTTCGCGCCGGCTTGCGCCGTGACCGTTCATTTTCATGAAGAGGATTTGCCCGCCGATCTGTTCGGTGCGGGCGACGTTGCGGTCGATACCGAAACGATGGGTCTCAACACCCCGCGTGACCGGCTTTGCCTCGTGCAGATTTCGGACGGCCGCGGCGATGAACATCTTGTCCGTTTCGCGCGCGACAGTGATTTCGCCGCCCCCAATCTCAAGGCCGTGCTGGCCGATACGGCGCGGAAAAAGCTCTATCATTTCGCGCGCTTCGATCTTGCGGCGATTGAGGCTTATCTCGGCGTCGTCGCGGCCCCCGTCTTCTGCACCAAGATCGCCTCGCGGCTGGTGCGGACCTATACCGATCGCCACGGCCTCAAAGATCTGGTGCGCGATCTGCTCGGCGTCGAATTGTCGAAGCAGCAGCAGTCATCCGACTGGGGCGGGCCCGTCATCAACGATGCGCAGCGCGAATATGCCGCCTCCGACGTGCGTTATCTCCACCGTATGCGCGATGAATTGACGCTTCGCCTAGAACGCGAAGGACGCACAGTGTTGGCGCAGGCTTGCTTCGACTTCTTGCCCCACCGTGCCCGGCTCGACATCGCGGGCTGGCCCGAGGCCGATATCTTCGCTCATGCCTGATCGCGTCGATCGCACGCCGCGCCAACGCTGGGCGCGGCCCAAGAGCACGCACGATCGATTGATCGCGTCTATGCGCTACGTGCTTCCCATCGTCATGGGCGGCATCGCGCTCATCCTGATCGTCGCTCCCTTGCTCAAGCGCAACGAGATCAGCTTCGTGCTCGCCAAGGATAATGTGGAAATGGCGAAGGAGCGGATGCGCGTCAGCACCGCCTCGTATCGCGGTGCGGACGATAAGGGGCAGGCATTCGAACTGCGCGCCGGTTCCGCCGTCCAGACCAGTTCAGCCGATCCCGTGGTGCGGCTCAACGATCTTTCGGCGCGGCTGGAACAGGCGGAAGGACCGGCGACGATCGCGGCCGGCGCGGGCCGTTACGATATCGATAAGGAGGTCGTCACCGTCGATGGGCCGATCATTTTCCAGGCGGCCGACGGCTACAGGCTCGAAACGCGCGACGTCGCCGTCGGGCTTAAATCGCGCAAGGTCGCAAGCGGCGGCCCCGTCGACGGCAAGATGCCGTTGGGGAGCTTCAGCGCCAACCGGATGAGCGCCGATCTCGAGGCGCGAACCGTAACGCTCGATGGGCGCGCGCGCTTGCGCATCGTCCAGCGCGGCGGCAGATAGCCGCGGATGCGCACCACCCTGACCATCGGCCTTGCCCTGGGCTTCGCCGCGCCCGCCTTTGGCCAGGCGCTCAAGGGTCACAACAGCAATGCGCCTGTCGATGTCGCCGCCGATCGCATCGAGGTGCAGGATCGCGCCGATCGTGCGATCTTTTCGGGAAATGTCCAGGTCAAGCAAGCGGGGCTGACGCTCAATTCGGCGCGGTTGACCGTCGCCTATGACAATGGCGGTTCCGGCGTTTCGATCCGCCGCCTCGACGCGACCGGCGGTGTCGTCGTTCGCACCGCGACCGAAACCGCGCGCGGCAACATCGCGATCTACGATCTTCCCCGCCGCATCATCACCATGGTGGGCGGGGTTCAGCTCAGCCAGAAGGGCAGCACCGTCAATGGCGGTCGGTTGGTCATCAACCTCGATACCGGCCGCGCTGTGGTCGATGGTGGCGCGGCGGGCGCGCCCGGGACGTCGAGTTCGGGCGGGCGTGTCACGGGCCGCTTCACAGTGACGCAAAAGCCGCAATAACGGCTCATCGCGTATGAGACCCGCGTCCATGCAAGCTTCTTGCCATTCCCGCAGATTAACCCTTAGCTAAGCACTGACTGCGAGCAGGAGCTGATGGCCGATAGCGAAATACTCGAGCATGGCGATGCCGGCCTCGCCTCTGCCGGCGCTGGTCTGTCGGTGGTCTCGATCGCCAAATCCTACGACAAGCGGGTCGTGTTGTCGGATGTTTCGCTGTCGGTCGGTCGGGGCGAGGTGGTCGGACTGCTCGGCCCCAACGGCGCCGGCAAGACGACCTGCTTCTATTCGATCATGGGGCTGGTCAAACCCGATTCCGGACGCATCCTGCTCGATGGCGACGACATTACCGGGCTTCCGATGTACAGGCGGGCGATCCTGGGGCTGGGCTATCTGCCGCAGGAAACCTCCATCTTTCGAGGGCTTAGCGTCGGCAAGAATATCGAAGCGGTGCTCGAACTGGCAGAACCTGATAAGGTCAG
This sequence comes from uncultured Aquisediminimonas sp., assembly GCA_965365485.1. GTDB lineage: Bacteria > Pseudomonadota > Alphaproteobacteria > Sphingomonadales > Sphingomonadaceae > Aquisediminimonas. Next base: position 1,452 of record CBDUBW010000014.1, on the reverse strand, counting down.
GCGCGAAGAACGGCTTGAATTCCTGCTCGACGAATTCGGGTTGACGAGCCTACGCGATTCGCCTGCAATGGCGCTGTCGGGCGGCGAACGACGCCGATGCGAGATTGCGCGGGCGCTTGCCGCCAACCCTTCGATCATGCTGCTCGACGAACCCTTTGCGGGCATCGATCCGATCTCGATCTCCGACATTCGCGATCTCGTCAAGGATCTGAAGCAGCGTGACATCGGCGTGCTGATCACCGATCACAATGTCCGCGAGACACTCGATATCGTCGATCGCGCGTGTATCATCTACGATGGCCAGGTGCTGTTCGCGGGTTCGCCCGCAGCGCTCGTGGCCGATGAGAATGTGCGGCGTCTCTATCTCGGCGAAAGCTTCAGCCTTTAGGCGCCACGATGTCGCTCGCCCCGCGCCTCGATCTGCGGCAAAGCCAATCGCTGGTGATGACGCCGCAGCTGCAGCAGGCGATCAAGCTGCTGGCGCTGTCGAACCTCGAAATCGAAGCCTTCATCGCCGAAGAGGTCGAAAAAAACCCGCTGCTCGAAATCACCCGCGATGAGAGCGGCGATGTCGATCAGCCCGCATCGATCGAAGACGCGCCGCCGCCGCGCGACGATGTCTGGCTCGACGATGCGCCTGCTCCCGGTGGCGATAGCCTGGATGTCGATCTTACCGCTGAAACCTTCCATCATGACAGTGCCGTCGATGGCGGGCCGGGGCTCGACGGGCGGCTCGGTTTGACCGGAAATGACGGCGACTTCGGCGATGGCCCCGATTTCGACAGTTTCGCTGCCGACGCGCCCAGCCTGGCCGATCATCTCTGCGCTCAGGCGGGGGCAATTCTCGACAGCGCCGATTTGGCTGTCGCGCGCCACTTGATCGATCTGCTCGATGATGCGGGCTATCTCGGCGCCGATTTGCTCGATGTCGCGCACCGGCTCGGGGTGCCGCTGGCGCATGTCGAGCGTATCCTGAACGTGATCCAATCGCTCGACCCGACCGGAGTCGGTGCGCGCACTCTGGGCGAATGCCTCGCGCTGCAGGCGAAGGAAGTCGATCGCTATGATCCCGCTATGGCGCGGCTGCTCGACAATCTCGATCTGCTCGCCGAAGGCCGCGTTTCGCAGCTGCGGCGGATGTGCGGCGTCGATGAAGAGGATATGGCGGACATGATCCGCGAGCTGCGTGCCTACGATCCCAAGCCCGGCCTTAAATTCGGAAGTGCGCGCATCGAAGCGGTGGTGCCCGATATCTTCGTCGCGCCGCGCGGCGCGGGCTTCGCGGTCGAAATTAACAGCGCGACTTTGCCCAAAGTACTGATCGACCGCAGCTACTTCGCGGAAATCTCAAGCGGCAAGCAGGACAAGGCGTCGAAGGCGTGGCTCGGCGATTGCCTCGCCAGCGCCAACTGGCTGGTCAAGGCGCTCGACCAGCGCCAGCGCACGATCATC
>CBDUBW010000013.1:0-23562 GCA_965365485.1 uncultured Aquisediminimonas sp. | reverse complement strand
TCGCGCTTCGGCCGCGCCTCGCCGCTCAGCGCGCTGCCTTCGGGCACGATTACCTCCGACGCGCCGATCCGCGCCAGCTCGGCATCGAGCGCGTCAGCCTCGCACGCGCCGATTTCGAAGCGTCCCGTCGAGATATCGGCGGCGGCATAGCCGATCTCACCGTGCACCGGAGCCAACGCGACCAGCCAGTTGGCCGCCCGTGTGTCGAGCAGCGCTTCCTCGGTCAGCGTCCCCGCGGTCACGACGCGAACGATACCGCGCGCAACGATCGCCTTGCCGCCACGCGCCTTCGCCGCCGCCGGAGCTTCGGTCTGCTCGGCGATGGCGACGCGGTGCCCGGCGCGGATCAATCGCGCGAGATAGGCTTCCGCGGCATGAACGGGTACCCCGCACATAGGCACCGACGCGCCTTCGTGCACGCCACGCGCGGTCAAGGCGATGTCGAGCGCGGCGGCGGCGACCTTCGCGTCTTCGAAGAACAATTCGAAGAAATCGCCCATCCGGTAGAAGAGCAGGCAATCCCCCGCCTCGGCCTTGAGGCTGAGATATTGCGCCATCATCGGCGTCGGGGCGGCATCGCTCATCGCCTGCGCCGATAGCCTATTCGTCGCGTCCGACAATGGCGACTTCCGCTCGCAACCATCTCGCTCTAGGGACTGTCAAAACAGTCGCGCCGTAATCGACAGACACGAGCCAGGGGGCGAGCCATGAGCGGCGAATCGAAGGTCCAGTTTTCCGAGCGCGAGGCGCTGTTCTACCATTCGACCGGACGGCCCGGTAAGGTAGAGATCATCGCCTCCAAGCCGATGGCGACGCAGCGCGATCTCAGCCTTGCTTACTCGCCCGGCGTCGCGGTGCCCGTGCGCTGCATCGCCGAGGATCCCGCGCTCGCCTACGATTACACCACGAAGGGCAATCTCGTCGCGGTGATCTCGAACGGAACCGCGATCCTCGGGCTCGGCAATCTCGGCGCGCTCGCCTCCAAGCCGGTGATGGAAGGCAAGGCAGTGCTGTTTAAGCGCTTCGCCGACGTCGACTCGATCGATCTCGAAGTCGATACCGAAGACCCCGAAGCCTTCATTAACGCCGTGGCGCTTTTGGAACCCAGCTTCGGCGGGATCAACCTCGAGGACATCAAGGCCCCCGAATGCTTCATCATCGAGCAGGCCTTGAAGGAGAGGATGAACATCCCGGTCATGCACGATGACCAGCATGGCACCGCAATCATCTCCGCTGCTGGCCTGATCAACGCCGTCGACTTGACCGGGCGCAAGCTTTCCGAGGTCAAGGTCGTCGTCAACGGCGCGGGCGCGGCGGCGATTGCCTGCACAGCTCTCATCAAGTCGATGGGGGTCAGCCACCAAAACGTCACCATGTGCGACCGCAAGGGCGTCATCTATCGCGGCCGCGACGGGGTTGATCAGTGGAAGTCGGCGCACGCCATCGACACCGACGCGCGCACGCTCGAAGAGGCTTTGGTCGGCGCCGATATCTTTCTGGGTCTCTCGGCGGCGGGAGCGCTCAAGCCCGAAATGCTCGATCAAATGGCGAAGCAGCCGATCATCTTCGCGATGGCCAATCCCGATCCGGAGATTACCCCTCCCGAGGCCAAGGCCGTCCGCCCCGATTGCATCATTGCCACCGGGCGTTCTGATTACCCCAACCAGGTCAACAACGTCCTCGGCTTCCCCTTCATCTTTCGCGGCGCGCTCGATGTGCGCGCGACCGCGATCAACGAGGAGATGAAGATCGCCGCCGCTTATGCCATCGCCGAGCTGGCGCGCGAGGCGGTTCCGGAGGAGGTCGCCGCCGCCTATGGCGGGCTGCGGGCGAGCTACGGCCATGATTATATCATCCCCGCGCCGTTCGATCCGCGGTTGATGGAGGTTGTATCGGCCGCAGTCGCCAAGGCCGCGATGGATACCGGCGTCGCCACGCGACCGATCCTCGATCTCGACGAATATCGTCACTCGCTGAAAGCGCGCCTCAACCCGACGACCTCGGTGCTCACACTTGCTTATGAAACGGCGCGTGCGCACCCCAAGCGCGTCATCTTCGCCGAAGCCGAGGAAGAGACGGTGCTGCGCGCGGCGATCGCTTTCAAGGAAGGCGGCTGCGGCACACCGGTGCTGATCGGCCGCGACGATGTCCGCGATAAGCTCCGTGAACTTGGCGCGGACGACGCTGACGCCTATGAGATCCACAATAGCCGGGTCTCGCCGCTTGTCCCGCACATGGTCGATCTGCTTTACGAGCGCCAGCAACGGCGCGGGCTGCAACGCCGCGATTGCGAACGTCTCGTCAATCAGGAACGCAATCTGTTCGGCGCGTTGATGCTCAAGCTGGGCGAGGCTGACGCGATGATCACCGGCATGACGCGCACCTTCGCCCAGTCGATGCGCGAAGTGCGGAGGGTGCTCGATCCGGCCGAAGGCCGGACCGCGTTCGGCATCCATATGCTGCTCGGCCAACATCATAATGTTTTCATCGCCGATACCACGGTCAATGAGCGACCCTCGGCGCAGGAGCTTGCCGATATCGCCGAGCAGACCGCCGGCGTCGCCAAGCGGATGGGGCATGAACCCCGCGTCGCCTTTCTCAGCTATTCGACTTTCGGCAACCCGCCGGGCAACTGGCTCGGTCCGATCCGCGAGGCGGTGGCGATTCTCGATAAGCGCGGTGTCAGCTTCGAATATGAAGGTGAAATGGCCCCGGACGTTGCGCTCAACCCAGGGCTTGCGGCGAACTACCCGTTCAGCCGCCTTTCCGGCCCCGCCAACGTGCTGGTGATGCCCGGGCTGCAATCGGCCAATCTCTCCGCCAAGCTTTTGCGAGAATTGGGGGGAGAGACGATGATCGGCCCGATGCTCGTCGGGATGGAAAAGCCTGTCCAGATCGCAGCGATGGGTTCGAACGCGTCGGAACTGGTGACGCTCGCGGTGCTCGCCGCAGGGGAGATCGCGCGGTAGATTTAGTTGGGATTATCCGCCGTTCCGCCGCCCTGACCGACGGCGCCGACCTGGCCGATATTGCCGAACAAATCCTCGAAGAAGCCGCGATCGCGGCCCAGCGTCGGGGTCTTGTCGTCCTCGGGGTTGATGCTGGCGATCTGCTCAATGCCGCGCTTGTCGACCGCAACGACATTGCCGGCATCGTCGAAGCGGACGCGCAATATGGTCTGTTCGGTCGGCCGCGGCATCTGAAATGCCAGCTGCTTGGTATTCCGGGCGACGTAGAACCATTCGTTTGGAGTGAACTGCCCGACGAAGCTCGGGCGGCCGAGCGTCTTTTCGACCGACGCGCGATTGTCGATGCCCGGCTGGATGCCATCGATCAGCACCTGATCGGCGATGAAGCCCTGATGCCCCGGCACCTTGGCGCAACCGGCCAGCGCGGCCGCGCCCAGCACTGCCACGGCGGCGATCTTGAAAGGCGTAGTGGCCATCATTCATACTCCTGCGCCCATGGCCTTGCCCGGGGCGTTGTACCCTGTATCGCGCGCCCCAATATGCCGATGCGGCCGCGCGGGCAAGCGCGGCGGCGAAGTGAGGGTTTGTGGCAGGGTTCATCGCAAAGCTGTTCGGAGGTTCCGAGGGACGCGATCGCGCGCGACCGCTCTACGCCGCGATCGTCGCCGAAGCGCGCCGTCCCGATTGGTATGTGCAAGGCGGCGTCGAGGATAGCGTCAGCGGCCGCTACGAGGCGCTGGCGATGGTCTTCGCCGCGGTCGCGATCCGGCTCGAACAGCTGGGCGAGGCTGCCGAGCAACTGTCGGTGCTTCTCACCGAATGTTTTGTCGAGGATGTCGAAGGCCAGTTGCGGCAGGATGGCGTCGGCGATGTGATGGTCGGCAAGCGCGTGGGCACGCTCGTCGGCGGTGTCGGCGGCCGGATCGGCGCCTATCGCGATGGGCTGGCCGATCGCGCGACACTCGACGAGGCTCTGGTCCGCAATCTCTATCGCGGTGAGCGTCCTTCGGCCGATGCGATCGCCTTCACGCAGCACCAGCTGATAGCGCTTCACGAGAGGCTGGCAGAGCGCAGTCTCGATCGACTGGCAGCGGGCCAGCTGTGACCGCGCCGGAATTTTCGCGGCGCATTCCGCTTGTGCGCATCGGCATGAAACCTTCATCGCATGCGATTGCCGCCAACCCGGACGAACGGGCTGCACTTGCGACGCGCTTTGCGCTTGCCGCTATCGATCGGCTTGAGGCGGACATAACGCTCCATCGCGACGGCGATGCCGTGGTAGCGCAAGGGCGCGTCCGCGGCGAAGTCGTCCAGACGTGCATCGCCAGCGGCGAACCCGTTGCCGCGACTATCGATGAACCCATCGTCATCCGCTTCGTCCCCGAACGCACGCCGTCTGACGATGAAGTCGAGCTCGACGCCGATGATTGCGATGAAATGCTTCACGATGGTCTCGCAGCCGATATCGGCGAAGCCGCGGCGCAGACGCTGTTGCTTGCACTCGATCCCTATCCCCGCTCGCCCGCGGCGGCTGAGGCGCTCAAGGCTGCGGGAGTGGTCAGCGATGATGAGGCGCGGACGGGCCCGTTCGCGACGCTCGGCGCGTTGATCACAAAGAAAGAGCAGGAACAGCCGTGATGTCAGTCGGTTAGCACCCGCAAAAGGAGTGCCCCGTGACCGATCAAGTGCAGACCATCGCCCCGACCCATGAAGAACCCGAGATGCCGGGGCATGAGACCGAGCTTTCGCCCAAGCCCCAATATATGCCGCGATATCCCGGATCGGGGCGGCTGGCAGGCAAGGTCGCGATCGTCACCGGCGCCGATTCAGGGATCGGCCGCGCCGTCGCCGTGCTGTTCGCGCGCGAAGGCGCCAATGTCGCGATCGGCTATCTTTGCGAGCATGACGATGCCGAGATCACCAAGCAGGCAGTCGAGGCCGAAGGCGCCAAAGCGATCATCGTTCCGGGCGATCTCGGCGAAGAGGGCGTCGCCAAGGCGCTGGTCGATGCAACCATCCAAGCCTTCGGTCGGCTCGACATCCTCGTCAACAATGCCGGTGAGCAGCATCCCGACAAGGATATTCGCGACATCACCGCGCAACAGCTTCAGCGCACCTTTCAGACCAACATCTATTCGATGTTCTATCTGGTGCAGGCGGCGCTCGACCATCTCAAGGAAGGCAGCGCGATTGTAAATTGCACCAGCGTGACGATGTACCAGGGCGCCAGCGAACTGCTCGACTATTCATCGACCAAGGGCGCGATCACCGCCTTCACGCGCTCGCTATCGGAAAATCTCATCGAGAAGGGCATTCGCGTCAACGCGGTCGCGCCGGGGCCGATCTGGACGCCGCTCAATCCTTCGGGCGGTGCCTCGCCCGAAAAGCTCAAGGATTTCGGCAAATCGACGCCGATCGGCCGGCCTGGCCAACCCAACGAAGTCGCGCCGGCCTTCCTGTTTCTCGCTTGCGAGGATTCGAGCTACATGTCGGGGCAGGTGCTCCACCCCAATGGCGGCACCATCGTCAACGGCTAGCTGAGGACAAGCAACCAGGCGATCAGCGCGATGACGCTGGTCAGCAAGAGGATGCGGAGCATGAATGCGGTCTGGCCGGAGGCCCAGCCGCCTTTTCCGCCCTTATCATCGTCCGCCCCGCCCATGAACCGGCGATAAACGGAGAGAACATTTCAGGCCACAACCTGGATTAAGGCTGCTTGGACAGTCGCGCGAGCGCCTCGGCGGCGGCCTTGCCCGCATCGCTGGTCGGCGCATTGAGGATCGCGGCCTGCCAGGCGGTCCGCGCCGCCGCCTCCGATCCCGAAAGTATCGCGATATTGCCGGCCTCGAGCGCGACCGAGGCGTCGTCTGGAGACCGCTTGGCCGCTTCAGCGATATCGGCCTGCGCGCGATCGAGCTGGCCTTCTCGCCGCGCCAGCGTCGCGGACAGCAGCCAGGCAAGCGGATCGGCGGCGACAAGCTTGAGCGCGGTGTCGATATAAGCCCGCGCGGCTTTGCCATTGCCGAGCGCTACCGCCGCGCGCGCGCGATCGAGATGCGCTTCGCCCAATTCCTCGCCATTGAGCTGGCCGCCAATGATGGCTGAGTCGAAAAAGCCCTGCGCCTTGCTCGCGTCGCCCGCCGCAAGCGCAGCGTTGCCCGCCTGCACCCAAAGCCGTGCGGCACGACCATCGCGATCGACCTCGGCCTTGCGCGCCGCCTGTTCGAACGCAGAGGCGGCAGGCAGCCAACGCTCCTGCGCGGCATAAGCCAGACCTTCGCACTGCCGCGCGAGAATGCCGCCGCCGGTCTCACGCCAGGCGGTGGTCTCGGTCAGCGCTGCGGCAGGATCGCGCTCGCTGAGCGCGACGCATTCGGCAAATTTCGCGTCCTCCGCCGATGGCGTAGCGGCGGCCGCGAGCAGAAACAGGATCATACGGACTCCGCAAGCGCCTCGACGGTCGCGATAAGCAGGACGATATCCTGCGCGCGTGAAAGGCGGTGATCGCCATCCTTGATCAAAATCACCTGCACATCGTCTGAACGGAGCTGTTCGGCGAGGTGGAGGCTGTTGCGCCACGGCACGTCGGGATCGCGCTGGCCGTGGACCAGACGCACTGGAACGTCGAGCGCGATCTGCTGACCGAGCAGGACGTTGGCCTGCCCCGATTGCCGGAAGGCTTCGGTGGTGATCGTCGGCTCCGGTCCATATTCGGAGAATTCTTCGATGCGGCCATCGCGCTCGAGCGTTGCCACCTTTGCTGCGTCAAAGCCCCAATCGGTGAAATCGGGCGCGGCGGCGATGCCGACAAGTCCCGCGATGCGTTCAGGTCGTGCTGCGGCTGCCAGCAACATGATCCATCCGCCCATCGAGGAGCCGACGAGGATCACCGGCCCGTTCGTGGCGTCGATGATCGCAAGCGCGTCGTCGCGCCAATCGGCGAGGGTGAAATCCTCGAACGCGCCCGGGCTTTCGCCGCAACCACGATAATCGAAGCGGACATACGCTCGCCCTGCCGCCCGCGCCCAGCCTTCGAGCGCGACCGCCTTCGATCCGCTCATGTCGGAGGCATAGCCGGGCAGGAAGATGATGGTCGGGCCGCGGCCCTCGATGCGGTGCTGGGCTAAATCACCCATTCGACAGTCATCGCCTCGACCGTCGCGTCACGCTTCGCCCCGCGCTTCTCCACCATGATGTTGTGCAGCCGCCGAATCGTATCGCTGCCGCTGGTCACGCACCAGGCCGGAACGACCGCGTGAACGAGCGCCTTGGCCCCGCCCCAGATCATCGCACAGCCGAAGCGGCCCGCCACGCCCATATGCTCGAAATAGCTTTCGCCCACTTCGCGCGGGTGATCGAGAAACATCTTGCGGATCATGGCGGTCTCCGGAATTCGAAGCTGCCGCTAGCGGTCGGTGGCCTTGTCTTCAACCGTCGCCGCGCACATTCCGCGCAGCGCCTGCCAGCGCGCGTCGTCTAGTACTGGTTTGACCTGCAAGCCCTTCGCCGCCGCCGCAAACCTCGTACGGCGATCGTCGTCGCCGGGATGAGTCTGCAGCAGCGATGTCCAGCCGTCGATACCGTCTTCGCCCTTTGCAGCCTTGGCTTCCTCGCGCGCCGCACGGCCCCCCATCCGCTCGAAGAATGCCGAAAGCCCGAGTGGCGAAACCGCTCCCGAGGTCATCAGCGCAATCGCTTCCTCGTCGGCCTCCCGCTCGGCGGTTCGGCTATTGCTCAGGAACAATCCGGTAGAGGCGAGCGTGCCCATGTTGCCACCCAGGCCTTCCAGAAAAACACCCATGCCGAAATGACGGATCAGCGCCTGATTGCTGTGATAATGCTGTACGTGACCGAATTCGTGCGCGATCACGCCTGCAAGTTCCTCGGGGCTTTGCGCGGCCTGGATCAGCCCGTCAAAGACCAGCACCTCGCCACCGGGCAGCGTGACGGCGTTGATCTGCTTACTCTTTGTCACGCGCACGCGCACCGGCTCGACGAAGCCTGCCGGCGGAGTAATGCGCGCGATCATCGCTTTCAGCGCAGCCTCGCCTTCGGGAGTCGTGCAGGCGCCATCCTCGCCGATCAGGAAACCTGCATATTGCTTGCCGACGCTTTCGGAAACCGCGCGCGGCACCAGCGGCGCCGCGGCGGCGAGCATCGCGTTGCCGAACATCCATATCGCCGCGCCGATGATCGCAGCGGCCGCGACGCTGCCTCCGATCCAGCCCCAGTGCCGCGCGGTGACGGCGTGGAGCTTTTGCACGCTCATGAATTCGGCCGCCGCCTCGGGTGGCAGCGTCAGCCGCCAGTCGGGCTGATCGCTGCGGTGGAGCGTGAAGCTCGCAGCATGGTTTTCGCGGCGCAGCAGATCGAATCCGATTGGCTCGCGCGCCTCGGCTTCGATTTCGATCGCGTCAGACAGCGCACGGACGCGCACCGTTTGGGCACGCGCACTCCTGCCGTCGTAGAGCTTGCCGTCAAAAACCGCTGACATCGAAGGCATCGGCGATGCCGTCTCCCTGCGCGGGGCCGGCAAGCTCGCTCTGCATCAGGTCGCGCGCGTCATACTCGCCGTCGATCCAGATCCGCCGCGCCATGAACGACCAGTTACGATAGGGCATCAGCAAGATGCCGATATAGAACATGACCAGCACGATGTTGCCGAGATAGAAGCGCACCACGTCCCAGGTTTCGACATCGATGCGCAGCCGCATCGTCGGGCCGATCGTCGTGTTGTTGAACGTTTCCTTGAGATAGGCCGCCCAATATTGCGCGAACAGCGCGGCGCCCAGCAGGCCGATGACAATCAGGCCTGCGTAGAGCACGACGATCGCGATCAAAAACTCGCCCGCTGATTCGGGGTTCATCGCATCGGGATCGGTGAAGAATTCGGAATAGGTCCAGCCAAACCAGCCGATAAAGGCGAGCATCGGCACGGTCACCAGCCCCCAGACGAGCAGGAATTTCGGCCAGAGCGGCTTTACTTGCGCGGTCGAGCTCATCGCCAGATTGCCGATGCGCACGTCGCGGACCAGCCGGTTCCAGCGCTTGACCGAGACCCAGGGCGTCGCGAGGCCGAGCGAGAAAAGCTGCGCCATGGTCAGCCCGAAACTGTACCAGCCGAAGGCGAAACCTTCTTCGATCATCCCCGAACGAATGCCGCGCCACGAGGTGCGCGAGAAAAGATAGCGCCAGCTGCGATACTGGCCGACGCCGATCAGGTAATAGATCAGCAGGATGATAATGACCTGCGCGATGACGAAGCCGGCGGCCGCATCGCCGAACAGCGCGCCCGCGCCGAGGCTGATGACGCCGAAGGGAATCGTAATCAGCAGGATGACGAGGATCGCGCCGATGAACAGCTCGAGCCCGGTGCCGCGATATTCGAGCGGGTCGCCGTCGAGCAGCGTGTTGCTCCACAGAAAGCGGCGGTAACGCGTCTTGCCCCAGAACCGGTAGATGCCGAGCGTCAGAATCGTCAGCGCGAGATTGCCGAGCTGGAGCAGGAAGAAATCCCCCGCCATGCCGCGAAACTCGACTTTTGGTGGCAGGTCGTGCGCCAGCCTTTCCTCGTAATCGCCCATCTCAGGCCGCCCGTCCCGGTTCGCCCTCGCGCGGCGCGGGGTGTTCGGTTCCGCGATGCGAGGAGGGCGGCTTCAGCGGTTCGATCTCGGGCGGTTCGGGCTTGTCGAAGCCGCCTTCCCATTTGGCCACGACCGCGGTCGCCACCGCATTGCCGACGACATTGGTGCCGGTGCGGCCCATGTCGAGGAACTGATCGACCGCGAGGATCAGTACCAGCCCGGCTTCGGGCAGGCCGAACTGCGCCATCGTCCCGGCGATCACCACCAGGCTCGCGCGCGGGACCGCGGCCATGCCTTTCGAGGTGAGCATCAGCGTCAGCAACATCGTGATTTCCTGCTCGATCGTCAGGTCGATACCTGCGAGCTGCGCGATGAAGATCGACGCGAAGGTCATGTACATCATCGAGCCGTCGAGGTTGAACGAATAGCCCAGCGGCAGCACGAAGCTCGAAATGCGATTGGGGACGCCGAACTTGTCGAGCGCTTCTAAAGTCCGCGGGTAGGCGGCTTCGGACGAGGCGGTCGAGAAAGCGAGCAGGATCGGATCGCGGATATAGCGGATGAGGCTGCCGATGCGCGGCCCGATGACGAGGAACCCAGCGAACAGCAGCACGACCCAGAGGATGCCGAGCCCCAAATAGAAGCTGCCGATGAACTTGCCGAAGGTCAGCAGCACTTCGAGCCCGTTGGTCGCGATCGCCTTGGTCATCGCCGCGAACACCGCGACCGGGCTGACCATCATCACATAATTGGTGACGGTGAGCATGACATCGACGAGCGCGTCGATGCCCTTGACGATCGGAGTGCCTTTCTCGCCCACTGCGGTCAGCGCGACGCCGAAGAACACCGAGAAGATGACGATCTGAAGCATCGTCGTGTTCGCCATCGCCTCGAAGATCGACTTGGGGACCATCTCGGTAATCGTCGTGAACATGTCGGATTTTTGCGCGTCGATGCCGGTCGTGCCGGTCACGCCGGCAATGTCGAGCCCGGTGCCGACGCCGGGCTGCAGCGCGTTGACGAGCACCATGCCGAGCGTCAGCGAGACGATCGTCGCGCCGATGAACCAGGCCATGGTCTTCAAGCCCACGCGGCCGAGCGAGGCGGTGTCGCCCATATGGACGATCCCCGCCACCAGCGTCGCGAACACCAAAGGCGCGACGATCATCTTGATCAGCCGCAAGAAGATGTCGGTGACCATCTTGAACCATTTATTGGCTTCGGCGACGGCTTCGGGCGTCATCACCTCGTGCATGAGCGCGCCGATGACGATGCCGAGCACCAGCCCGATCATGATGTAAAGCGTCAGCCGCTTGGCCATGCACACCCCCGAACGCGAAGGTGGCTCTTGGACTCTATCCGCTCAGGCGGGTCAAGATGTCCTGCGCGAAGACGCTCAACGTATCGTCGCGCGCGCCCATGATCACGATGCGGTCGCCGGGTTCGGCCATCGCCACGAGATAGTCGCCGATATCGTTGCGCTTCGGCATGTGCGCGGCATGGCGGCCGGCGGCGGCGACCCCTGAGATGATGAAATCGGTGCCCCGGCTGCGATCGACGGTGCCGCCGAAATAAACGGGATCGGGCATCACTAGGCGGTCTTCGTTGCGCATCTCGGCGGCGAACATCGCGATCAGCTCGTCACCCATTTGCTTCAACGGGCCGTAGCCGTGCGGCTGGAACATAATCAGCAGCCGCCCTGGAAAAGCGTGAAGCGTGCGCAGCGTCGCAGCGATCTTGTCGGGGTTGTGGCCGAAATCGTCGATCACGGTCACGCCCTTCGTCCGGCCCACCACTTCGAGCCGCCGCCTCAGCCCCGCAAAGCCTTCGATCGCGCGCGCTGCGTCGGTGAGGGCAATTCCCGCCGCCACGCTTGCGCCAAGCGCCGCCAACGCGTTGGCGACATTGTGCCGCCCCGGCACGGGCAACAAGACGGCTTGGCCGTTGACGGTGAACTCGACCCCGTCGGGGCGTTCGACGATATCGGTCGCGGATATAGCCGCGTCGCGCCCATTCATCGTCCAGCCGAGCACCCGTTCGGGGGGCAGGTTGGCCGCCAGCCGCGCGACCTCCTCATGATCCATGTTGAGCACTGCGACGCGGGCCTTGGCGACGAAGCCCCCGAACAGCAGCCGAAGCTCCTCCATCGACTTGTGGTCGTGCGCAATGTTGCCGAGAACCGCGATATCTGGCGCATAGAGCGCGATCGATCCGTCGCTCTCATCGACCTCGCTGATGAACGCCTCACCCTTGCCGACCAATGAGCTGGCAAACGGCGCATCCTCCGCGATAAAATTCTTCATCACCGCGCCGTTCATCACCGTCGGATCGCGCCCGAGCGCGTGGAAAATCCATCCGATCATTCCCGTCACGGTCGATTTGCCGCTGGTTCCGCCAATGGCGATGCCTTGCGCGCTTGCATTGAACAGTTCCGCGAGCAGTTCCGCGCGCACCATCCGCCGCGCGCCGACGCGCTCCGCGGCAACGATATCGGGCACCGTCGCCTCGACCGCGGTGGAGGCAACGACGATCTGCTCCGGTGAAGTCACGCCACTACCGTCCTGTGCGAACAGCTGGACGCCCCGCGCGCGCAACCATTCGAACTTCGGCGCCGTCCGCCCCTGATCAAGGCTGCGATCGGACCCCGCGACGTGGTGGCCCTGGCCTTTCAAAATCATTGCCAGCGGCATCATCCCCGATCCGCCGATACCGCAGAAGAAATATTCGCTCATGGCACGCGCGGTAGCGGCAGCGCTGTCGCGTGCAAGCCACCGAGCGCGGCGGGCGGCAGCGGGCGCAGGACGTGCCCCGCCACCGTGCGCGCGATGAGCTGGCGGACGAAGCGCCAGTGCGCGAAGCGGCTGACCGCCTGATCTCGCAGGAACGGCAGCAACGGCCCGTCGGATTGATAGGCGGGCGTGAAAATGAAGCTCAGCGCCTGATAGAGTTTGATATGCCACGTTCGCGAACGCGCATAGAGCTTGAGCGACTCCGAGACCGAACGCGCTTCGCTCAGCGCGTGGGCAAGCGCCGCCGAATCGAGCAGCGCCATGTTCGCGCCTTGTCCGAGCTGCGGGCTCGTCGCGTGCCAGGCGTCGCCGAGATGCGCGAGACCGGTTTCGAAAGCCGACGGCATAGTGCGGTGCTGATATCGCGCGAAGACGAACTGGCCGGGTTCGGCGATCTGATCGACGATAGGCCTTGATTCGGGCCAGAGGGCGAGGGCGTCGTCGCGCCAGCGGTCGAGGCCACCGTTCTGCCAGCCGGAATGGTCACTGCCTTTCAAGCTCCAGAAATAGGCGACAGACGGCTTCGCCGACGCCGTTGTGCGTCCGATCGGCATGATCCCCGCCATCAGTCCCGCGCGATGATAGCGCTGATCGAGATGGCGCGGCATCAACGCGGGATGGTCGATCCAGTCGAGCGTCGCCCAGAGCGCGCCGAATTTCAGTTCAGGTGAGCGCCGCGACAAGGGAGAACGTGCGCCCATCGCATTGATGATGAGGTCGAACGCAGGCGACACGCTGCCACTTGCGAAGCGAAGCCGCCTCTGCCCTCCCGAAAGCAACTCGCTCCCGACAATCTCGCGGCCAGTCTCGACGGCAATTCTTGCGGCCTGCACCGCGTCGTATAGCAGCCGGAACAGCAAGGCGCGGTGCGTACCGAAGCCGGTGAGCTCTTCGCCAAGCGCAGAATAATCCATTGCCAGCGCAACGCGTTGCGACGTCACCGAAATGCCGTGAAGCCCATCGAGTGGCGCAGCGAGGGCTTTCAACTGCCCGCCCAATCCTAGGGCATCGAGCACGGCCAGTCCGGTCGGCTGGATGATCAGCCCCGACCCGAGCGGCTGCGGCACACCGAAGCGTTCGAACACGGTCACGCGGTGGCCTTGCCGGTGCAGAAACAGCGCCGCCGACAGACCGCCCGGCCCACACCCGGCGATGGCGATCTCGGCGGGCCTCATTTCGCCAGCGGCAGCCTCAGACGCGCCATCAGGCCGCCCATATCCTCGCTTTCCTCAAGCTTGATTGAACCACCGTAGAGCTCCGCCACGTCGCGGACGATCGCGAGGCCGAGGCCAGTTCCCGGCTTCGAAGTATCGAGCCGCGCACCGCGGTCGAAGAGCTTGTCTCGCTCTGCCTCGGGAATGCCGCGACCGTCATCCTCAACCTGGCATTCGACGCAGTCTTCATCGCGGACGACGGTCACAAAGACGCTGCCGCCACCATATTTCGCGGCATTCTCGACGAGGTTGCCGAGCATTTCATCGAGATCTTGCCGCTCGACATGTGCGGAAAGCGTCTTGTCGCCGGTCATGTCGATACGAACATGGCCGTAGAGCCGCGCCACCGCGCGTTCGACCGATTGCAGCGATGCCCAGACTTCGGCCCGGCTGTGGGCATGGCCCCGCCGTCCGACCGCGCGCGCGCGCGCAAGGTGATGATCGACCTGACGCCGCATCGTCGTCGCTTCGCGGATCACGGTTTCGGGCAGATCCCCGGCCTTGGCGGTGGCGGCGTTCATGATCACCGTGAGCGGCGTCTTGAGAGCATGCGCGAGATTGCCTGCGTGACGCCGCGCTTCTTCCGCCTGCGTTTCGTTGTGCGCGAGCAGGCCGTTCAACTCTTCGACCATCGGCGCGACTTCGTTGGGCAGCGCTTTCTCTTCGATCCGTGTCGCCCGCCCCGCGCGCATCTCGGCAAGCGCGCGGCGCAACGATCTGAGCGGCCACAGCCCGTAAAGCGTCTGCAGCGCGGCCATCGCCAGCAGCCCGATCGCGACGAGCGCAAAGCTGTAGATCAGCGTGTTGCGGAGCGTGCCGATTTGGCTGTCGAGTAGCTCTCGGCTCTGCGCGACCTGGAAACGCCATGTCACGGGCGATCCCGGCAGGCGAACATCGCGTTCAGCGATCCGCAGCGGCTCATCCTTGAACTGGTCGCTGTCGTAAATCTGCATCGTCTCGGCGGCGCCTTCGCGCGGCTGCAAGCGCCGATCCCACAACGATCGCGAAGGGAAAGGCGGAAAGTCGGCGCCCGAAATCTGCCAGTAGAATCCCGAATAGGGCTCGAGGAAGCGCTGGTCGCCAAGCGGGCGATTCAACCGAACTTCCCCGAGATCGTCGATCTCCGCCGAGGCGATCATCGAGGTCAGGACATATTGCTGCCCGTCATCGAAGCTGGTGGTGATCGCATTCGACAACACCCGGTCGAGCGCAAGCCCGCCGCCGACGAGCAGAACGAGAATCCACGCCGCGGCAATGCCGATCATCCGTCGCGAGAGACTGCCGCTGCGGAAGCGGGCGCGTAATGCGCCTAACACCATCGCGCCTTGATCGGCATGAAGCTAGGCCGGGTCGTCGAGGCTGTAGCCGAGCCCACGTATCGTGGTGATCACATCCTGCCCCAGCTTTTTCCTGATGCGCGTTACGAACACTTCGATCGTGTTCGAATCGCGGTCGAAATCCTGGTCGTAAATATGTTCGATCAGCTCGGTGCGGCTGACGACCTTGCCCTTGTGATGCATCAGATAACTGAGCAGCTTATATTCCTGCGCGGTCATCTTCACCGGTTCGCCCGCGAGCGTGACGCGGCCCGAACGGGTATCGAGGCGGACGTCGCCCGCGGTCATTTCGGCGCTGGCATTGCCCGCGGCGCGGCGGATGAGCGCGCGCAACCGCGCAATCAATTCCTGCGTCTGGAAGGGCTTGGCGAGATAATCGTCCGCCCCCGCATCGAGGCCAGCCACCTTGTCCGACCAGCTGTCGCGCGCGGTCAGCACCAGCACCGGCGTCGCCTTGCCCTCCTTGCGCCAGCGGTCGAGCACGGTCAGCCCGTCGATCTCGGGCAGTCCCAGATCGAGGATGATCGCGTCGTAATTCTCGGTGCTGCCGAGGTAATGGCCATCCTCGCCATCGGTAGCGAGGTCGATGGCATAGCCAGCGCCCTCAAGCGTGTTCTTCAACTGGGTGCCGAGCGTGGGCTCGTCCTCGACGATCAGAACGCGCAAACCCTGTCTCCTCAGCGATTGTCCGGGCGGACGAGGCTATTCGCTCGTCCTGCCGATGATTGCACCGTTTCGCCCGTCTACATCAACCCAGATCACAGAGGAACCACGCATGAATTTGAGACGATAGCGCGAATCGGGGCCGCTGAATTCAGCGCCGATATAGTCGGCGCCACGCGCGCGCATCCGTGGAATGATTTCATTCTCGATCGAGCGCAGAGACCGCACCGCGCCCTCGCGCGTCGCGCGGTACGCCGCTTCCTGTTCGACGCGCCGCGCCTGCTGCGCCGCCAACGGCGTCGTCGCGAGCATTGCCAACACACCTGCGGTAAGCGAAAGTCTGACCATCTTCATGGGGCGTTGGCATAGGATCGCCGCATTGAATAGGTCATGAATGCGCGCAACACGCGCTGTTCAGCCAGCGGGGGGATGACCATGGTCAAATTCTGGGCAGGTTTGGCGATGGCAGCGATGCTCGCTGCCCCGGCACTGGCGCAAACCATGCAGCCGGTGCCCGATCGCGGCGCCGACGAGGGCGGAGGGCCCTATCCCCGCCTCGTCATTCGCGGCGCGACGATGATCGAAGGCAATGGCGCGCCGCCGCGCGGGCCGGTCGATATCGTCATCGAAGGCAATCGAATCGCCGATATCCGCGCGGCCGGCACCCCGGGCCTGCCGATGCAGCCCAACCGCGAACCGCGCCGCTTCGACCGCGAGATTGACGCCGCGGGTATGTACGTCCTCCCCGGTTTCGTCGACATGCACGGGCACAACGGCGATCCCGCCAAGGCTCCGCAGGCCAGCTATGGATACAAGCTCTGGCTCGCGCACGGCGTCACCACGGTGCGCGGGGTCTCTTTCTACGGCGATCCCAAACGCTCGCTCGAAGACAAGCGGCGCAGCGCCGCCAACACCATCGTCGCGCCGCGCATGTTCGTTTACCAGACGCTCGGCCAGGGCTGGAGCAAGGGCGACGTCGACACGCCTTTAAAGGCGCGCGAATGGACGCGTTGGGCGAAAGCGCAGGGCATCGACGGCATCAAGCTCTTCAACGGTTATCGCGGCGTCGAAACGGCCGAGATCATGGCTGCCGCAATCGACGAGGCGAAGAAGCAGGGGCTGGGCACTGTCGCGCATCTCGCGCAGCCGGGAGTGATGGAGCTGAATGGCCGCGCCGCGGGCGCGCTGGGCTTGGGCACGATCACCCATTTCTACGGCCATTTCGAAAGCCTGCTCAAAGCAGGGCGAAGCCAGAATTATCCGCTCGGCTATAATTTCGACAATGAGCAGGATCGCTTCGGTGAGGCCGCCGAGATCTGGGACGAGATCGTCGAGCCCGGCAGCGAACAATGGGTCGAATATCTCAAGGCGCAGAAAGCGGCGGGCGTTACTTTCGATCCCACTTTTACCATCTACTCGGCCTCGCGAGACCTGATGCGCGCGCGCAATGCCGATTGGCACAAGGATTACACGCTCCCCGCGCTGACCGACTATTTCCAGTCGAGCCGCGTCAATCACGGCAGCTATTTCTTCGACTGGACGACCGGCAACGAAGTCGCGTGGCGACGCTTCTATGAACGCTGGATGCGGCTGATGAACGATTACAAGAATCTGGGCGGGCGGGTGACCACTGGCTCTGACTCAGGATTCATCTTCCAGATTTGGGGCTTCGGCTATATCTCCGAGCTTGAGATGCTGCAGGAAGCGGGCTTCCACCCGCTGGAGGTGATCGAAGCCGCGACCATCAACGGCGCGCGGACGATCCACGATCCCAAAGGCCAGGAACCGCCCTTCGGCCTCGTGCGCAAGGGTATGCTCGCCGATCTCATCATCGTCCCCGAAAACCCGCTCGCCAACTTCAAGACGCTCTACGGCACCGGCCATGAGCGGCTGAACCCGCAAACCGACAAGCTCGAACGCGTCGGCGGCGTGCGTTGGACGGTGAAGGACGGCGTGGTTTACGACGCGCCCAAGCTGCTCGAGGATGTGCGGGCGATGGTCGCGGCGGCGAAGGGCGGACGATGACGATCGCTGGCGGTCATTGCGCCTTGCAATTACCATTTTTTGGGTGCACATAAATTCTGTGAAGATCGAGTTCGATGCCGGAAAGGATGAAAGCAATCGGATCAAGCACGGCATGTCATTGGCGGAGGCGTCGGCTTTCGATTGGGATACGTCGCTGGAGCGTGAGGACGATCGGTTCGATTACGGCGAGATGCGCTTCATCGCCATCGGTTCGATTGGTCGGCACCTACATGTGATGGTGTTCACGGAAGGCGCGGATGACGACACGATCCGCGTCATCAGTCTGCGCCGCGCTGAAAAACATGAAGCGAGATTTTATTATGATCAAGTTTGACCCGAAGATGCACGACGACAACCCTCCGCTTGATGCTGCGTTTATGGCGGGAATGAAGCCATCGCGGCGCGGACGTCCCAAGCTCGATGCGCCGAAGGTCGAAGTGAAGATCCGGCTCGATGCCAAAACCGTTGAGCATTTGCGGGGTAGCGGTCCCGGGTGGCAAACGCGAGTGAATGCGCTGCTGGGCAAGCTCGTCGCGAACGGGCAGATTTGAACGCTGCACAATTGCCCTGGATAAATTAATGCCCGCCCCCATTCTCGCTTATCAGGGCCTGAGCCTCGTTCAGGGTTCGGGCCGCCTGTTCCATGATCTCGATATCTTCGTCGAGTCGCGCGACCGGCTGGCGCTGATCGGGCGCAACGGAGTGGGAAAATCGACGCTGCTGCGGTTGCTTGCCGGGCAAATCGACAGCGATGCCGGGCGGCGGACGATCGTCCCGGGGACGCGGGTGGTGATGCTCGAGCAGGAGCCCGATCTGCGTGGCTTCGCGACCTTTGCAGACTATGTGGTCTCCGGCGACGGCCCTGCGCTGCACGAAGCCGAGGTAATCGCCTCGCAGATTGGGATCGACCTCACCCGCCCCGCCGCGACCGCTTCCGGTGGCGAACGCCGCCGCGCCGCCATCGCCCGTGCGCTGGCGATGGAGCCGCAGGTGCTCCTCCTCGACGAGCCGACCAACCATCTCGATCTCGCCGCGATCACTTGGCTCGAGGATTGGCTGGCGCGCTTCACCGGCGCTTTCGTCGTCATCTCGCACGACCGCACCTTCCTGACGCGGCTGACCAAGCAGACGCTGTGGCTCGATCGCGGCCAGATCCGCCGCGCCGAGATCGGCTATGGCGGGTTCGAGGCGTGGCAGGACAAGGTCTTCGCCGATGAAGCGCGCGCCGCCGACAAGCTCGATGCGCGCCTCAAGATCGAGGAGCATTGGCTGCATCGTGGCGTTACCGCGCGGCGCAAGCGCAACATGGGGCGGCTCGAAAAGCTCCACGAGATGCGCGCGCAACGCGCCGCGATGCTCGGGCCGCAGGGTGCCGCCAAACTCGGCATCGCCAGCGACGATGTCCGTACCAAGACGGTGATCGACGCGCAGGGCGTCTCCAAATCCTTCCCCGGGCTGGGGTCCGGGGCAGGCGGCGAGCGTCGCATCATCAAGGACTTCAGCCTGCGCATTCAGCGCGGCGACCGCATCGGCATTGTCGGTGCCAACGGGGCGGGCAAGACGACGTTGCTCAAGCTGCTGACCGGCGAGATCGCGCCCGACGCAGGCACAGTCACGCTCGCCAAGACACTCAACGGCATCGTCATCGACCAGCAACGCGCGCTGATGCAGCCCGAGAAGCGCGTCCGCGACGTGCTCGCTGATGGCGGCGACTGGATCGACGTCCGCGGCAGCCGAACGCACGTTCACGGCTATCTCAAGGATTTCCTGTTCGCGCCCGACATGGTCGATGCGCGTATCGGCACGTTGTCGGGCGGAGAGCAATCACGGCTGTTGCTAGCGCGCGAGTTCGCGCGGCCTTCGAACCTGCTTGTGCTCGATGAGCCGACCAACGATCTCGACATGGAAACGCTCGATCTGCTGCAGGAAACCATCGCTGATTATGACGGCACCGTTCTGATCGTCAGCCACGACCGCGATTTCCTCGACCGCACCGTTACGATCACGCTCGGCCTCGATGGATCGGGCAAGGTCGATATTATCGCCGGCGGCTATGCCGATTGGGTGGCGAAGCGTGCCTCACCCAAACCCGCTGCGCGCAAGTCCGAAGCGGGCAAGCCCGCAGCCGCACCGCCGCCACTCACCCCGGCCAAGCTTTCCTACAAGGATCAGCGCGATTACGATCTGCTGCCCGCGCGCATCGACGAGATCGGCGCGCAGATCGTTCGCGACGAGGCCGTGCTCGGCGATCCCGATCTCTACATGCGCGATCCCGCGCGCTTCGACGCCCTCACTCGCGCCGTCGAGAAGGCGCGCGCCGAACGCGCTGCTGCCGAGGAGCGCTGGCTGGCGCTTGCCGAACGCGTCGAGGGTTAGGCGGGCGCGCCCTCACGCGCCGCAGCCATCGTCGAAGCCACCGCCTGCGCCAGCTCGCCCTGGCCGAACGGCTTGGTCAGCCGCGGCAGCCCCGCCGCGGCATCGTCGTTGCTCGCGAAGCCCGTGATGAGCATCACCGGCAGGTTCGGCGCCTCGGTGCGCAGCCGCGCCGCCAGTTCGGCGCCGTCCATGCCGGGCATCTTGTAATCGGTCATCACCAGGTCGGGCGACAGACCCTTGGCAATCCGCCCGAGCGCATCGTCGCCATTCATCGCTTCCTGGACTTCATGGCCAAGCTCGCGCAGCATTGCCGCGGTCCCCATTCGCACCAGCGGCTCATCGTCGACGAGCAGGATCGAAAGCGCGGGCGCGGGTGCATCTTCGCGTGGCGTTCGCGGCACGTGCGCGCGTTCCGCCGCCGGTTCGTTTGTAACTTGCAGCCAAAAGCGGGCTTCGGTGCCGCAGCCCAAAGTGCTCCGCAGCTCGAATGCGCCGCCCAGCTGCGCGGCAAGGCCGTGAACCATTGACAGGCCCAGCCCGGTGCCGCGCCCAACATCCTTGGTCGAATAAAAGGGTTCGATCGCGCGTTGCAGCGTTTCCGGGCTCATGCCGGTTCCCGTATCGATGACGCGGATCAGAACGAAGCGATCGCCTTCCAATCCAGCCGGTACGACAGGTCCCGCCGCCTTCGCTTGAACCGCGATCATCAGCCTGCCGCCATCGGGCATGGCATCGCGCGCGTTGACGCACAGGTTGAGCAAAGCAAGTTCCAGCTGACTGGCATCGGCGATCGCGGCAGGAAGATCGGGTGCGATGTCGAATTCGACCTCGACCGTCCCGCCGACGGAACTGCGAACAAGGTCATCCATTCCCGCAATCAGCTCTCCGATATCGACGGCAGCACGCCGGAGCTCGCTGCGCCGAGCAAAGCCGAGCAGGCGCTTGACCAGAGTGCGGGCGCGATCGGCCGATTGCAGCGCATTCTCGATCCACGCGGCATAGCGATCGTCGTCGCCCAGCCGCTTGCGGAGCAGATCGAGCGTACCCATGATCGGAGTCAGCAGATTGTTGAAATCGTGCGCGACGCCGCCGGTCAGCTGGCCCAAAGTCTCGAGCTTCTGCGCTTCGTGCAATTGCGCCATGACCCGCTCATTCTCGCGCGTCCGTTCTTCCACGCGACTTTCAAGTTCGTTGTTGAGCGTGATCAGCGCTGCTTCCGCAGCCTGCGCCTCGGTAATGTCGCGCGACACGCCGACCATGCGCTGCATGCGACCGTAGCGATCATATTCGACCCGACCGTTGACCGCGACCCAATGCACAGATCCGTCGGGCCAAACGCACCGATATTCGATATTGTAATCGTCGCCGGTCGCCTGGCTGTGCGCGACCGCCGCCTGCATCCGCGCGGCATCGTCCGGGTGAACCGCATCGCGTAGCTCCGTGTATGTGAAGCTATCGCCGGGCGCGCGCCCATAATGCGCCTTGCAATCGTTGGAAGCGGTCAGTTCGAAGGTGCTCGCATCAAGCGACCAATCGCCAAGCCCGCCCGCCGCGAGCGCGACGGTCAATCGTTGTTGGCCGAGCGCGATTGCTTCAAGCTTCTTGCGCGCATCATATTGGCGGCGGCGCGCGCGCAATGCCGCTTCGGCGACGCTGATCAGCGTGAGTGGATGGAAGGGCCTTTCGAGAAAGGTCACATTGCCCAGCGCCGTGAGATAGCGCGTCGCGGTAGGGTTGCGTTCGATACCGCCGCCGCGGTGTGTCAGCAAAATGAAGGGGAAATCAGACCACTGCGCTTGGGCACCCAGCCAGCGGGTCACCGGGCTGATATCTGCGGTCGCGATGGCTTCTTCGGTAACAAGACCAAAGGCCGCTCCAGCTTCCAGCGCGTTCGCAAACGCAGCGAGGTCCGGGCAAATATGGCTTTCCAGCCCTTTTTCAGCCAGCATCGCTGCCGCCACCGCGGCGTCGCGCCCATGCGGGGCAAGGATCAAACCAGTTTCGGACTTGGTTGTCACGCAGGCGCCGCTCGCATGAATTCTGGACCTTGGCCGACGATTTCGGGAACTCCGCGGAGCACGCCCTGAAACTGCCGCAAAGGCTCGCCGAGGGTGATGCCGCGTTTGTCGATCACGAATTCGCGGATCGTATTTTCATGCATGCCGGTGCGCTTTTTGACAATCGAGACCGCGCGGCGAACTTCACCCGTCGCTTCGAAATAGCGCAGCAGGATGACGGTATCGGCAAGATAGGTGACATCGACCGGCGACTTCATATCGCCCACCAGCCCATGCTGCGCGACGGTGAGGAAGGTTGAAATCCCACTGCGGTTGAGGAACTGCAGCAGCTCGTGGAGATGGAGGATTAGCGACTGCTCGCCAGGCATCGCTGCCTGATAGCCGTTGATGCTATCGATCACGATCGTGCGAACCTCGT
Source organism: uncultured Aquisediminimonas sp. (assembly GCA_965365485.1). Lineage (GTDB taxonomy): Bacteria > Pseudomonadota > Alphaproteobacteria > Sphingomonadales > Sphingomonadaceae > Aquisediminimonas. The sequence goes on along the minus strand of CBDUBW010000013.1, from coordinate 1,169 downwards.
CCTTGGTCACGCGATTGCGGACCTTTTCAGAGAACTCGCCAGGAGAGAGTTCGGCCGCATCGACCGCGTCGATAAGCAAATTGCCCGAATCGCACAGCGCCTGCAGATCGAGGCCAAGCCCGCGAGCACGCTCGAACAGTAGCCCCAATTCCTCGTCGAAGATAAAAAGCGCAGCCTTTTCGCCCCGCGCGATTGCGGTGACGGCAAAGGTCAGCGCGATCAGTGACTTGCCGGTCCCCGCCGGCCCGAGAATCAGCGTGCTCGAACCGCGCTCGATACCGCCGCCGAGCAGCGCATCGAATTGCGGCGACTGCGTGCCCAGCCGCTCGCGCGAGATTTGCGGACGGTGCTCGGCCGAAATCAGCCGTGGGAAGACGCGGACCCCGCCAGTATCGATGATGAAATCATGATAGCCGCCGCGGTAACGCTGGCCACGATATTTGAGCACCTTCAAACGCCGCCGCTCCGATCCATATTCCGGATTCAGCTCTTCCAGGCGAATGACGCCATGCGCGATGCTGTGCATCGTCTTGTCATCGGCTTCGGCGGTGAGATCGTCGAGCATCAACACCGTCGTATTGGCTCGCGCGAAATAATGTTTGAGCGCGAGCACCTGGCGCCGATAGCGCAGCGAGCTTTGCGCGAGCAGCCGGATTTCGGACAGGCTGTCGATCACGATCCGGTCGGGTTTGACGCGCTCGAATACCTCAAGCAATGCTCGCGTGGTCTCGCCGAGCTCCAGGTCTGACGAATAAAGCAGGCTCTGCTGCATGTCCGCGTCGAGCAGTTCCTCCGGCGGCAACAGCTCGTGAATCTCGAAGCCGTCGAGGTTCCAGCCATGCGACCCCGCGCCATCGCGCAGTTCCTCTTCGTTTTCGGAGAGCGTGACATAGAGTCCGCGTTCGCCTTTGGCTGCGCCATCGAGCAGGAACTGCGTCGCGATTGTCGTCTTGCCGGTGCCGGGACTACCTTCGAGTAGGAAGAGCCGGCCGCGCGCCAAGCCGCCCGACGTGATATCGTCGAGCCCGGCGACTCCCGTCGCCGCCTTACCTTCGGCCATAAACCAATTTACCCTTCGATTTTCTTCACCAACGCTATCGCAAGATCGCGTTCGCGCGCAATAGTTTGGCAATCATGGCCAAGCTCAAAGTCTTTCGAACCGCCAGCGG
>CBDUBW010000012.1:0-24218 GCA_965365485.1 uncultured Aquisediminimonas sp. | reverse complement strand
GTTTGTTGGCTTTCGCCAAGACCTCGGCTCGTCCCCTGGCGCTGTCGGTCGCGATCCGCGCTCTTGCGCCACGCCGTTTGTGGCGAACAGCGTCAGGGCGCGCGGATTTCGGCTGGTTCGTCTTCAGCCTGCTGGGCTCCGGTTTGCTGCTCGGCTGGGCAATCGTCGCCGCGGGCACCATATCGCGGACGATCGATGGCGCTGTCGGCGGCGAGAGCTTTGTCACGATGCCGGCACTGCCCGCAATCATCGTCGCGACCATCGCCAGCTTCCTAGCCTATGAGGCTGCCTACTATCTCGATCACCGGTTGATGCATCGCGTGCCATGGCTGTGGCCGTTCCACCGTGTGCATCACAGCGCCGAGCATCTGTCGTTGCTGACGGTGTTCCGCGTTCACCCGGTCGAAACGATCGGTTTCTATAATCTCGTCGCGCTTTTCGTGGGCGGGGTGCAAGGCCTGCTGCCCCTGTTGATCGGACCGCACGCCGCGCCGCATCTCATCGGCCAGACGAATATCATCGTATTTGCGGGCGCGGTCTTGATCACCCATCTGCAGCATTCACACTTCTGGGTACGACTGGGCGATCGCGGGGGCTGGCTCCTGCTCGGCCCCGCGCATCACCAGATCCATCATTCGACCGACCCTGCGCATTTCGACAGCAATTTCGGCAATCTGCTGACCGTGTTCGACCGGCTGTTCGGAACCTTTCACATGCCCGGGCGTGAGCGACCGGCGCTGACCTTCGGAGCGGACGGCGACGGTACGAACCCGCATGGGGTGATGGCGATGACGGTGCGGCCTTTCTTAGAAGCGGGCGAACTTGGCCGCAGACAAAACCCTCCTCTTCTTGAAGGGGAGGTGGCGCGCCGAAGCGCAGCGGAGGCGTGACGGAGGGGTTCCGTTACATGGACAAACCCCTCCGTCCCTCGCTTCGCGAGTTCCACCTCCCTATCAAGACGGGGAGAAATAATCCGGACTTCCCTTCAAAACGGCGGCGGTGCAAACCCGCCCGATGCGCGAAAAGGAACTCCGGCTCGCTTCGATCTGCTATGGCGGGATCAGCCTTGCCATCTACATGCACGGCGTCACCAAGGAGATTTGGAGGCTTGCCCGTGCCAGCCGCGCATTTCTGGCGGGATCGCCACCGGTCGACGCGCATGAAGCGGCTTGGATCGCGCTTTTTCAGCAGATCGAAACCGAGGAGCAGCTTCGCGTCCGAGTTCTCCCCGATATCGTCGCGGGCGCGAGCGCGGGCGGGATCAACGGAATCTTTCTCGCGCAGGCGATCGCAACAGGTCAGTCGCTCGAGCCGCTGACCGCTTTGTGGCTCGACAATGCGGATGTCGATACGCTGCTCGATCCCGACGCGCAGCCCTTGTCGCGCTTTACGAAATTCTGGGCGATGCCGATCGTCTGGTGGCTGAGCGGGCGGCGCGGCGGCACGATCCAGCAGACCGTATCGAAAGAGGCCCGGGACGAGGTTCGCGCCAAGCTTTCGCGGCTTGTTCGCGCGCGCTGGTTCGCCCCACCGTTCGGCGGGCGCGAATTCAGCGCGATGCTGCTCGATGCCTTCGATGCAATGGCCGCGGGCACGCCCGGCCCGCGACTGCTACCGATCGGCCAGCCGCTCGATCTGTTCGTGACCGTCACCGATTTCGGCGGGCATCCGCAAACGCTTGGGCTCAACAGCCCCACTCACATCGTGGAGACCGAACACCGGCTGACGATCGGCTTCTCGCAAGGGGGCACGCCGGGTGACGGGTTCGCGCACCCGATCGAGCTAGCCTTCGCGGCGCGCGCAACCGCAAGCTTTCCCGGCGCGTTCCCGCCGTTCAACATCGCCGAGATCGACGGAATCGTGGCCGCGAGCAAGCGCCCCTGGCCATCGCGCGAGGCGTTTCTCGCCCGTATTTTTCCCGGCCGGGCTGCGCAAGGCGAGCACAGCGTGCTGATCGACGGATCGGTTCTGGCGAACGCTCCCTTCCGCCCGGCGATCGAAGCGTTGCGCGACCGCCCGGCGCGGCGCGAGGTCGACAGGCGCTTTATCTATATAGATCCCAAGCCGGGCATGAAGGCCGTCAAGCTGACGCGACGCGGAGAGGCCGTGCTGCCCGGCTTTATCGCGACGATATTCGGAGCAATGTCCGACATTCCGCGCGAGCAGCCTATCCGCGACAGCCTTGAAGCGCTCGAGGCACGATCGGCGCGAATCAGACGGCTGCAACGCATCGTCGAGTCGATTCAACCCGATGTCGAAGCGGCGATCGAGAGCCTGTTCGGGCGCACCTTCTTTCTCGACCGGCCGACCGCGGCGCGGGTTTCAAACTGGCGGCGGAGGGCGCAGGATCGCGCCGCGCGCGACGCGGGATACGGCTATGGCGCTTATGCCCATGCCAAACTTTCCGGCATCGTCGAGGATATTGCCGGGCTGGCGCAACGGATCGACCCTGCGGTCGAAGGCGAGCGCTATGAAGCGTTTCGCCAGGCTTTATGGGCCGAAGTGCGCCGCCGCGGCGCGGACGCCGTGTTCGCAGGTGCCGGCAAGGGTGCCAGCGACGCGGCGATCGACTTCTTCCGCAATTTCGATCTGGGCTTCAGGGTGCGGCGGCTGCGCTTCGTGCTGCGGACGGTTGCACGTCTGCAGGATCAAGGCTTGGTCAGCGAAACGGAGATCGGACCGCTGCGAACGACGCTATTTCGGCTTCTTTCACACTATCTCGAACGCGAGCGCGCCGCCTTCTACACCAATGTCGTAATCGTCGATGCTCCGGCTTTTCTCTCGAGCATTGCGACTTTGCGCAATCTGACCGCGCTCGATGCCGAGACCGATACCGCACTTGCGGAGGTCTTCGCGGCTTGTCCCAAGACCGAGCGGCGGACCATTCTCTTCGCCTATCTCGGTTTTCCTTTTTTCGACCTTGCCACGCTGCCGATGCTTCAGGGTGAGGGCCTCGACGAGTTCGACCCGATCAAAGTGGATCGCATCAGCCCCGAGGATGCGACGATGGTGCGCAGCGGCGTGATCGAAACGCTGAAGGGGATAGAGTTCAACAGCTTCGGTGCCTTTTTCAGCCGCGCCTATCGCGAGAACGATTATCTTTGGGGGCGTCTCCACGGCGCCGACCGGCTGTTCGACATCGTGCTTTCGACGAGCAACCTCGCGCCCGGTACGGTCAGCGCGATCAAGCGCCGGCTGCTGCTTTCGATCCTCGATGACGAACAGAAGCGGCTGACGCGGATCGCGCCGCTTTTCGGCGAAGTGCGCGCCGAGATTGCACCGTCGTCCGGTGCCGCCTAGACAGGGCCACGGGTCAGACAGAGGAAAAGAGATGCAGTTCCTCAAGGCATTATTCTGGATTTTGCTCGGCGTGCTCGCCGCCTTTTTCGCGCTGCGCAACTGGACTCCGGTTCAGGTCAATTTGTGGCAGGGATTGGTGCTGGAAACGCGGCTGCCGGTGCTGCTGCTGTTCGCCTTCCTGATCGGGCTGGTGCCGACATTGCTTCTCCACCGCGCGACGCGCTGGCGGCTGACGCGGCGGATCGGCACGATGGAGAAGGCAATCGCGGATGCCCGCCCGGTGACGCCGCCCGCAACCGCGCAGCCCGCTGGAGTTCCTCTCGCAAAACCCGCAACTCCGCCGATATCGCCATGACCTCTCCAATCTACGTCGCGATCGATACGCCCGATCTCGAGCGGGCGCAGGCGCTTGCGAAACGCGTCACCGGACATGTCGGCGGCATCAAGCTGGGCCTTGAATTCTTTTCCGCAAATGGCCGCCATGGCGTGCGCGAAATGGCGAAGCTCAACCTGCCGATCTTCCTCGATCTGAAACTGCACGACATTCCCAATACCGTGGCGATGGCGGTGCAATCGCTGCGTGCACTGGAACCCGCAATCCTTACCGTCCATGCCTCGGGCGGGCGTGCGATGATGGAGGATGCCAAGGCCGCAGCGCCCGAGGGATGCAAGGTCGTAGGGGTCACGGTGCTGACCAGTCTCGACGGGAATGATCTGCAATCGATAGGGCTTCGGCCCGACCCGCACGAGCAGGTGATACGCCTCACAGAGCTCGCTTGCGAGGCGGGCCTCGACGGTGTCGTCTGCTCGGGCGCCGAGGTACGCGCGGCGAAAAAGCTTTGGCCGAGGGGGTTTTTTGTTGTGCCGGGCGTGCGGCCTTCGAACGGCCATGTCGGCGATCAGAAACGGGTGGTGACGCCGCGTGAGGCCTTGGACGGCGGGGCCTCGATCCTAGTGGTGGGACGGCCTATCACCAAGGCCGAAGACCCCGTCGCGGCGGCGCGGGCGATAGAGGCGACGCTTTAGTTCAACGCCAATCAATCGCCCGGCGGCTTTATCGAGGCGACGATCGCCGGCTGGCTCACGACCACCAGCGCGATCATCTCGTCAGCGACCTTATCGATATCATATTCACGCGCCTCGACCGTCGCCGCGACGTGTTCACGAACGACCAGGGTCATCGCCTTGACCCCCACCTCGGCAAGCGGTTTCCCGACTGCCTTTGGTTGGGAGCAATCGGTTGTGGCCGTGCTTTCGGTCGAAGAATCCGCCGCGATCGTGACGACACATCTCACACGTTGAAGTTGCCCCGCCTTCCTGATCCAGATCGCGACGCTGTCCTTGTCGGCGTCGCCGCCGCTGATCGTGAGGCTGCCCATCCCCGTACCGTTGACGACTCGCGATTTCGCGGCGAGCCGCTCGATCGCGGTGCCGGCAGGTTGAGTAAAGCGTTGCGTTCCGCTCGGCTGCGCGAAGCCGTAATAGGTACCCCCCGCGGCCAGCGTCATCAGTCCAAGTTTCAGGGCCGTCGCCATCGCCGCTGCTCTCGACTAGCGGTTCTGCTGCATCGCCTGGACTTCATCCGCAGTCTTGAGCGCCTCGCGTTGCATGCCGCCCATATTGCTCATCGCGATGCCGGCCTGCTTGCTATCGACAAAGTCGCGATTGAATGCGCGCTGCCTCAGCACCGATTGGACATGCTCTTCGAACATAGGGACCTTCAGGGCATGCGTAGTGTCGGCGATCGCCGAACCCTTGACCGCAGCGCTGCCGCAATCGATCTTTACGCTGACGGTTTCGGTTGTGAGCTGCTCCACCAGCGCCTCGCACTGGCTCGTGGGCGCCCAATCAGCGTAGCGCATCGCAAGCTTCACGCCTTTCGACGTCCGTCCTGCGCTCCAGATGCGTATGAAGCCGTCCTTGGTTTTACGCGGAAGAACAGTTTCGGCCTTTGCCAGACTCGTCTGTATCTCGGCCTTGGTCCCCTGAAACTCGGTCGGATCGTAATTGCTCAGCGAATAGCCGACATAGCCGCCGATGCCGAGAAGACCCACGAAGAAAATACCCTGTCCAGCCACTGACGCCCCCATCTAAGCTGACGTCCAGCTAGCGCCGGGCCGGTTGAAGAAGACTTAATCGGTGGCTAGCGCGCGGAAGGACTTGCATCTGCCCCACCCGCCACGGATGGAGGGGCGTGCCCCCCCAAGTCAAAATCTGCGGTCTTTCGACCCGCGAAACGCTCGACGCTGCGATCGCGGCCGGAGCGAGCCATGTCGGGTTAATGTTCTATCCGCCCTCCCCACGTGTGGTTTCTTTCGATCAGGCGGCGGCATTGTCGGCGCGGGTGCCTTCGCATGTCCGAAAGGTCGGCGTCTTCGTCGAGCCGTGCGGCGCACTGCTCGATCAGGCTCTGGCGGCGGGCAGGCTCGATGCCATCCAGCTGCACAACACGCCCCCGAACCGGGCCCGCGCGATCACAGAGCATAGCGGACGCGAAGTTTGGGCAACGATTGCGGTGAAGACGCGCGACGATCTGAATGCGGCGGCCAGCTATCGCGGCGCGGTCGACCGCATTCTCTACGACGCCAAAACCGATGCGGCGCTTCCCGGCGGGATGGGCGTCCGTTTCGACTGGACCTTGCTCCAAGGCTTCGACCATCCGCTGCCCTGGGCGCTGGCCGGCGGGCTCGATCCGGCCAATGTCGCCGAGGCCATACGCATCACCGGCGCGCCGCTGGTCGATGTCTCTTCAGGCGTCGAGAGCGGACCTGGCATCAAGGATGTGGACAAGATCGCCGCGTTCCTTCAGGCGGCGCGCCATGCTCAACACGTTTAAAAACCAGCCCGACGATCGCGGGCATTTCGGCCAGTTCGGCGGCCGCTACGTCGCCGAGACGCTGATGCCGCTGATCCTTGAGCTCGAGCGCGAATATCGCGCCGCGAAGGAGCATCCCGCATTCAGCGCCGAGTTCGACGATCTGCTCGAACATTATGTCGGCCGCCCCTCTCCGCTCTACTTCGCCGAACGGCTGACGGCGGAATGCGGTGGCGCGCAGATTTGGTTCAAGCGCGATGAGCTCAACCACACCGGGGCGCATAAGATCAACAATTGCATCGGCCAGATCCTGCTTGCGATCCGCATGGGGAAGACGCGGATCATCGCAGAAACCGGCGCGGGCCAGCATGGCGTCGCGACCGCGACCGTTGCCGCGCGTTTCGGCCTGCCCTGCGTCATCTATATGGGCGCGCGCGACATGGAGCGGCAGCAGCCTAACGTTTTTCGCATGCGGCTGCTGGGGGCCGAGGTGATCGGTGTCGAAAGCGGATCGCGCACCTTGAAGGACGCAATGAACGAGGCGCTGCGCGATTGGGTCGCGAACGTTCACGACACCTTTTACATCATCGGCACCGCGGCGGGGCCGCATCCCTACCCTGAGTTGGTTCGCGATTTCCAGAGCGTGATCGGCCGCGAGGCACGCGAGCAAATGCAAAGCCGGACAGGGCGGCTGCCTGACCTGCTGGTCGCGGCGATCGGCGGCGGATCGAATGCGATCGGGCTCTTCCACCCGTTTCTCGACGACGCCGATGTGGATATGCTCGGCATCGAGGCCGCGGGGCATGGTCTCGACAAAGAGCACGCCGCATCGCTCGCCGGGGGGCGCCCGGGGATCCTGCACGGCAACAAGACCTATCTGCTTCAGGATGAGGACGGCCAGATCGCCGAAGCGCATTCGATCAGCGCGGGACTCGACTATCCCGGCATTGGGCCAGAGCATAGCTGGCTCAAGGAGATCGGACGGGTGCGTTACGACAGCGTGACCGATGTGGAGGCGCTCGAGGGCTTTAAGGCGCTGTGCCGAACCGAAGGCATTATCCCGGCTTTGGAGCCGAGCCACGCCATCGCTGCGGTGATGCGCGAGGCCCCGAAGATGGACGCCGACAAGATTATCCTCGCCAACCTCTGCGGACGGGGGGACAAGGATATCTTCACCGTGGCCAGCGCATTGGGGGTGGAGATATGAAATTTAATGACGTTGAGTTGATTATGCGGTCGATGCCGTCACCGCCGATTGTGTGGATTACGATATCGGTCGTCGTGACCATCGCAGTTGTTGCCATATCTAAGCGAGTTCGACGTTGAGCTGCCTGTCGTTTGCTTTTGCTAAAGGCCCTGCACTCGCCGCCTTCGTGACGGCGGGGGATGGCCCAACTTCCGCGATCCTCGACGCGCTCGTTGAGGGCGGGGCGGATGTGATCGAGCTGGGCATGCCGTTCACTGATCCGATGGCGGATGGTCCGGCGATCCAGCTCGGTAACATTCGTAGCCTCGGCGCGGGAACGACGACGGCTGACATCTTCCGCATCGTCGCCGATTTTCGCGCGCGTCATCCCGAGGTTCCGCTGGTCCTGATGGGGTATGCCAACCCCATGACGGTGCGCGGCGGTGATTGGTTCGCCGATCAATGCCAGAAAGCGGGCGTCGATGGCGTTATCTGCGTCGATCTCCCACCCGAAGAGGATGCCGAGCTCGGACCGGCGCTCCGGGCGAAGGACGTCGCATTGATCCGCCTCGCTACGCCGACAAGCGACACTGCTCGCCTGCCTGCCATCCTCGAAGGCTCCTCCGGCTTCGTCTACTACGTCTCCGTCGCGGGGATCACCGGCAAGCAGCAGGCGGCGCAGGATAGCATCGAGGCGGCGGTTGCACGGCTCAAGGTTGCGACCGACCTACCGATTGTCGTCGGCTTCGGCGTGCGCACGCCGGAACAGGCAGGGGCAATCGCCAAAGTCGCGGATGGCGTCGCGGTCGGCACGGCAATCGTCGAGCTGGTCGGTAAGCATGGCGCGGATGCGGCTGGCCCGGTGCGCGACTATGTGGCATCGCTCAAATCCGCCATGATGGAAGCACGCAGATGAACTGGCTGACCCGCGTCCGCAATGCGATTCCCTTCGTCGCCAAGACGGAAACGCCCGATACGCTTTGGCACAAATGCCCGGGCTGTTCGCAGATGGTGTTCATCAAGGAATATCGCGAGAATCTCAGCGTTTGCCCGATCTGCCAGCATCACGGCCGCATCGGAGCCGCCGAGCGGTTCGCGCAGATTTTTGACCCCGGCTGGAAGGCGCTGCCGACACCCAAGGCCCCTGAAGACCCGCTCAAGTTCCGCGATTCAAAGAAATATCCTGAACGGTTGAAAGCCGCGCGCGCCGAGAGTGGCGAATATGACGCGCTGCTCCACGCGCGTGGGAGGATTACGGGACAGCGCGCAGTGGTGGGCGTGCAGGATTTCGCCTTCATGGGCGGATCGATGGGCGTCGCGGTCGGCGAGGCGTTCATCTCCGGAATACGTGCCGCGGTGAAGCACCGCTGCGCCTACGTCATTTTCACCGCATCGGGCGGAGCACGGATGCAGGAAGGTATTCTCAGCCTGATGCAGATGCCCAAGATGACGGTTGGCGTGCAGGAGCTGAAAGATGCCGGGCTGCCCTATATCGTCGTCATGACCGATCCGACGTCGGGCGGCGTCATGGCAAGCTATGCCACGCTGGGCGACATCCATCTTGCCGAGCCGCGGGCGACATTGGCCTTCACCGGCCGACGCGTAATCGAGAACACAATCCGCGAAACGCTGCCCGACAATTTCCAGACGTCGGAATATCTGCTCGAACACGGGATGCTCGACATGATTGTCGAGCGGAAGGACCTGCCTGATGCGCTTGGGCAACTGATCGGCTATCTGACGCCGGAGGCGAAGAAGGCGGCGTAATTGCCTGACCACGCAATATCGAGCGATCCTGCCGTCCAGCGCCAGCTCGACCGGCTGACCATGCTTTCACCGGGGCGCGATGTTCTGGGGCTCGAGCGCATTACGGCTTTGCTCGACCGGCTCGGCGATCCGCATCGCGCCTTGCCTCCGGTCTTTCACGTCGCCGGCACCAATGGAAAGGGCTCGACCTGCGCGTTCCTACGAGCTGCGCTGGAAGCGGCGGGGCACCGGGTTCATGTCTATACCAGCCCCCACCTCGTCCGCTTCAATGAGCGGATCCGCCTCGCCGGGCGTCTGATTGAGTACGACACGCTCGCGCCGCTGCTGTCAGAGGTGCTCGATTGCTCGGAAGACATCGCGCCGAGCTTCTTTGAAGCGACGACCGCAGCCGCCTTCCTCGCCTTCGCGCGGACGCCGGCCGATGCGTGTGTCATCGAGGTCGGTCTTGGTGGCAGGCTTGATGCGACCAATGTCATCGAGGCTCCATTGGTCTGCGGCATTGCGCAGATCGGCATCGATCACGAGGCCTTTCTGCTCGATCCGTCAAACGGCCCGGACTGGCCGCCGCTCGAACGCATTGCCTGGGAGAAGGCGGGAATCGCGAAGAAGGGCGCCCCGCTGATCAGCCTCGCGCAAGCGCCGGAAGCCGAAGCGCGGATCGATCGCGCCGCCAGGGAGGCGGGTGCGACGCTTCATCTCGAAAACCGCGATTGGTTCGCGGACCTATCGTTCGCTCCTGCATTAAGCGGCACGTTCCAGTTGCGAAACGCTAATCTCGCCGCTCAAATGATCCGGATCACTGGCTTCGCCAGCGAAACGGATATCCGCGAGGGTATCGCCGCCGCGCGCTGGCCCGCACGATTGCAGAAATTACGGGAAGGCCCGCTGACCCAACGCCGCGAGGTGTGGATCGATGGCGCGCACAATCCGGCAGCAGCCGAGGCGTTGGCGATGACGCTGGCGGAACGGCCGATGCACCTGATTCTCGGTATCCTCGCGAACAAGGATGCTGACGGCATCGTCACCGCCGTCGCGGCGCATTCGCTGAGCCTGACGTTCGTCGAGGTGCCAGGCCATGCCAGCTATGATCCCATTGAGTTGGCGAACCGTTTCGGCGGCACGGCGGCTGCGTCGGTTGAGGACGCCCTTGGCGCCCTATTGGCTTCGCGCGACCCTGTGTTGATCCTGGGCTCGCTCTACCTCGCTGGCACAGTGCTGGCGACGAATGGAGAACCGCCTGCCTAAATCTTGGCAGGCGTCGCGGGGTGGGTCTCGTCTGCGGGCTCTTCCACCGCCCCCGCCGTTCCCATCGCCTGATCGACGAGACCGCTGCGCATCATCCACCAAAATAGCAGAATTCCCGGAACCGCGAGCAGCGTCGTCAACAAATAGAAGTTCACATAGCCCATGCCCTCGATCAGCCCGCCGGCAGTGGTCCCGGTGACGAACCGCCCGACCACGCTCGCGCCTGCCGAGATCAATGCATACTGAGCAGCGGTAAAACGCAGATCGCACAGCGCCGAGAAGTACGCGACGACGACAGCACCGCCGAAGCCGCTGGCAAAATTCTCGAAGCCGATTGCCGCTGCCATGCCGAGATTGCTGTGCCCCGCCGCCGCCAGCCCTGCGAAGCTGAAGTTCGATACCGCCATCAGCACCAGCGCCAGCAGCACCGATCGCTTCAATCCCATCTTTGCGAACAATATGCCGCCAACGAATATGCCGATCAGATAAGCCCAGAAGCCGACACCGACGTCCCAGATCGCGATCTCGTCATTGGTGAAGCCGAGATCGTCGAAGAGCAGCCGGAAAGTGAGGTTGGCGAGAGTATCGCCGATCTTGTGGACGAGGATGAAGAGAAGAACGAGCAAGGCGCCGTTCCGCGCGAAGAATTCCGCGAACGGCCCGGCGATCGACGTCCAAATCTGCCCCAGGCCCTTCTTTTCCTGCGTGACGACGTGGCGGCTCGGTTCGCCGACGATCAACGCGGTGAGCATGGCCGGCAGCGCGAAGGCGGCGCAGACGATATAGGCGGCCGTCCAGCCCTCGCGCGCCGCTACCACGAGCGCCAGGGCGCCCGCACCCGCCGAACCGATCCGCCAGCCATATTGTGACATGCCGCTGCCGGTGCCGAGCTGATAGGGTTTGAGCGTCTCGATCCGATAGGCGTCGATCACGATATCGAAGGTCGCGCCGGCAATGCCGACCAGGATCGCCGCCGTCACAGTTGCGCCGATGCTCGCGGAGGGATCGACCAACGCGAGGTTGATCACCGCCGCAATCACCAAGGCCCCAGCGACCAGCATCCACGACACGCGCTGCCCCAGCCGCCCGATAAGCGGCAGGCGAACGCCATCGACGATCCACGCCCAGAAGACCTTCAGGTTATAAACGAGAAAGGCCAGCGTGAAGGCGGTGACAGTTTTCTTGTCGATGCCATCCTGCGCCAGCCGGGTTGTCAGCGTCGCGCCGATCATCGCGTAGGGAAAGCCCGACGACACTCCGACGAAGAAAGCGGCGAGCGATTCCTTTTCGAGATACGGCTTGATCGAGTCCGCAATGCTGCGCCGTTCGGACGCTTCGGCCCCGCTCGATTCTGCCATCGCACTTGCTCCCCGCGTATTTTCGCGCGAACCTAGCGATTAAACGGCCTGAGGAAAGCCTGTCATGAATGCACCTGTCTCTCTTCCGCGACCGACCGAGGGCCAGCTTGCGCTGGCGCGACGCGTCGCCGAGGGCGACAACAGCCGCGCGGAAGCGATCTCGTACGTTGCCGCATCGGTCTATGTCGATCCTGGACGCCACGAGGCGGAACAGGCGCGCATTTTCCAAAAGCTGCCGATGGTGATCGCGCCGTCCGCGCTGCTCCCGCGACCGAATATGAGCGTGACCCACGATGCGCTCGGCACACCGTTGCTTATTACGCGTGACGGGGATGGGGTAGCCCATGTCTTCCACAACGTCTGCCGCCATCGGGGCACCCGGCTGGTCGAGGGCGGTGAGATCCAATGCGCTTCGCGATTGGTTTGTCCTTATCATGCCTGGACATACGCCACCGACGGGCAGCTAATAGGGCTACCGCGTCCGGAAACCTTTCCAGGTTTGGACAAAGCCGCCAACGGGCTGAAGCGACTGCCCGCCGCTGAAGCCGGGGGCCTGATCTGGGTCGCGTTCGACGAGAATGCCGATTTCAGCGATGTCGTGACGGTCGGCGATGACCTCGATGCGTTCGGCATAGCGGGGCTTCACCTCTTCCGCCGCAAAACGCACGAAGTCGCCTCCAACTGGAAGCTCGTGATGGACGCTTTCCTTGAAAGCTACCACGTCACGCGTCTCCACGCCAACACGATCGGCAAGTTCTTCAAGGATGGCGTGACGGCGGGGGACCGCAGCGGATCGCACCGCCGTTCGGCGGTCGGGCGCGCTGCGGACCTGAGCGAGGCGGAGCTCAATGATTGGGTCAAGCTGCGAAGCTTCGTGACCTACACTTATCACCTCTTCCCGCACACGGTGGTCATCGTCAGTCCCGACTATGTGAACATCATGACGCTAATGCCGCAATCTGCGGACCGCTGCATCGTCGAGGATTTCATGCTCATTCCGGAAGAACCGCGCGACGAGAAGGCACGCGACCATTGGGAACGAAGCTGGACGCTGCTTGATGGCGGAGTCTTCGCCTCTGAGGATTTTCGCGCCGCCGCGCTCGGTCAACAGGGTCTTGAGGCGGGGATGCTGGAACAAATTACCCTGGGCACGCTTGAAGCAGGAATCTCGGAATTTCACCGCACAATCGAGGAAAGACTTAGCCAATGATCCGCACGCTCACCGTCATCGCCCTGATTGGCGCCCCCGCCACTGCCATCGCGATGAGCGCGAAAGAGAAAAGCGAGACCATGGTCGAGGCAAGATCGAGTGCCAAAGCGACGCTCAAGAACGCAGCGGGGGAAGAAGTTGGTGAAGCAACCGCAACCGATATCGGTCACGGACTGCGCGTTACGATCGAGGTCGACGACCAGCAACCCGGCGAACGCGCTTGGCACCTGCACGCGATCGGCAAATGCGATGACGCCAAATTCACCAGCGCCGGCCCGCACTGGAATCCCGCGAACAAAATGCACGGAAAAGATAACCCGATGGGCCTGCACGCCGGCGATCTGCCCAATCTGATGGTCGCCGCCGATGGCGAGGCGTCGGCGAGCTTCGAAATTCACGGGGCCAAGCTCACCGGTGACGGCGGTTTGCTCGATATGGACGGCGGCGCCGTTGTGGTGCATGCCCTGCCGGACGATTACAAGACCGATCCTGCGGGCGCAGCGGGCGATCGTATCGCCTGCGGCGTGTTTGTGGCGGACGCCGACTAAAAGTAGCGCGCGGCGATAATCCGCTGGCTGGCAGGATCGCGGATTAGCAGCGCAAAGCGATCAGCGCCGGCGGTTTTGAAGAATGTGCCTGGCGCCGTCAGCTGTTGCGCCGCACCGTTGACTCGCCCGATCGTCTGCTCCGCCAGTACCACATTTGTGTAGCGCACGGTCCGCCCCCCGTTTTCGCCCGATCCTATGCGCACGATCGTTTCGCCCTTGAGCGCAAGCGCGCTGACCTCTCCGCTGCCGCCCCGTATTGAAACGATCCGGCCGCCATCGGATGCCCGCACCGCGCGGATTACCGGGCCTGGCTTGCCCCTTTCCGCCCTGATCAGCGCGCGCACGCCGTCTTCCCGCGATCCGACGATCCCTGTCCGACCCTGAATCATCGCCTGGGGCGTATAGACGCCCGATCCTTCACCACCACGCGCCGCGTAGCGCCGCTGCAAACGCGTATTCTCCTCGCGCGCCAGCGTGTCCTTCCACCCCAGGCGATCCCAATAGGTAACCGGCCGTGTGAGCACGACCGTGTTCGGCTCCTTCGCCAAGCGCTCGACTAGGGCATCGGCCGGCGGGCATGACGAACAGCCCTGGCTGGTGAACAGCTCGACCGCGACGGGCGTTTCGGGCGCGGCGGCGCCGATCAGCGCAAACGCGCAAAGCGCAAGGGTCAATCGCATAGCGTCCCAACCTTTTCGAAGCTAACGCGGTCGCCATGCATAGCAGGCCTGCAGCATCGCTCAAACCCGAAGCCCGAATTGCCAAGCTGTTGGCGCGCGCGGGGGTCGCATCGCGCCGCGAAGTCGAGCGGATGATCGCCGAGGGGCGCGTCGCAATCGGGGGTCAGGTGCTAACCACGCCCGCAACCGTGCTGACATCGCTCGACGACGTAACCGTTGACGGTCAGCCGGTCGCCAAGCCCGCTCCTGCGCGGGTTTTCGTTTTTCACAAGCCCAACGGCGTGCTCACAACGGAGCGCGATCCCAAGGGCCGCAGGACGATCTACGACCTGCTGCCGAAGGACCTGCCGCGTGTCGTGCCGGTAGGGCGGCTCGATCTCAATACCGAAGGTTTGTTGCTGCTGACGACCGATGGCGAGCTCAAACGGGCGCTTGAACTGCCGGCGAATAAGGTCGTGCGCAGCTATCGCGCCCGCGCCTACGGCAGAGTCAGCCAGGCGCAGCTCGAAGAATTGATTGAAGGGATTGAGATCGACGGCGTGCGTTATGGCAGCATCGATGCCAATCTCGAGCGGCGCACGGGCGCAAACATCTGGATCGAGATGAAGCTGGCGGAAGGCAAGAACCGCGAGGTGCGCCGCGTGCTCGAGCATCTGGGCCTAAAGGTGTCGCGTCTGATCCGCACAGCCTATGGCCCGTTCGAGCTGCTCGATCTGCCGCAGGGCGCAGTCGTCGAGGCGGATGGCCGGGCGGTCGCGCGGTTGCGCAAGAGCTTTCGCTAGATGCGGATCATTGCTGGCAAATGGCGCGGCAGGACGATCGCGGCGCCGAAAGGAGACGCAACCCGCCCGACTGCCGATCGCACGCGCGAAACGCTCTTCTCGATGCTGACAAGCCGCATCGGCAGCTTCGAAGGATTGCACGTCGCGGATCTTTTCGCGGGTTCCGGCGCGCTCGGGCTCGAAGCGCTGTCACGCGGTGCAACGCACTGTATTTTCGTCGAGCAGGATCGGGCCGCGCTTGAAGTCTTGCGCGCTAATGTCGCGAAGCTTGGCGCTGACGCCGATATCCGCGCGCAATCGGTGATGACGCTCGGCCCTGCGCCCGCGCCGCTCGATCTTATTTTGATGGACCCGCCCTACGGCAGTGGCGCGGGCGCGGTCGCGCTCGACCGATTGGCGCGGCTCGGCTGGACCGGCTCAGCAAGTTGGGTCGCGATCGAAACAGGCCGCGCCGAAACACTCGCCGTTGACGGCTTTATAGTCGGAACCGCGCGCGACACCGGCCCGGCACGAATTAATATTCTGACTGCGTGACAGCGCTCACAGCAATCTGGCGCGCGGATCGCATGATCGCATCATTATGGAACGAGTCGAAGAAATCCTGACCGCCAAGGAAGCAATGGCCCGCAGGCTCGCCGCGGTCGCGGGAGTCGATTGGGAGCGGTTGCGCGAATATCCCGGCTACGAGCGCAACCAGTGGCGGCACGAAGCCGAGCGGCTGATCGAACGCATGCAGTGGACACGGTTGCAGTAGCGTAGGAACAAAAGAACAACTGGAGGAAATCGGCCACCAGGCTTATATGAAGAGTATGGCCTCCGCCCCCGCTTTTTCCGACCCGCCGTACATCGCCGGTCTCAACCCGCCGCAACGCGAGGCAGTGCTGACGACCGAAGGCCCGGTGTTGATGCTCGCGGGCGCGGGCACGGGGAAGACAGCGGCGCTCACCGCGCGGCTCGCACATCTGATCGCCACGCGGCGGGCTTGGCCATCGGAAATCCTCGCCGTTACCTTCACCAACAAGGCGGCGCGCGAGATGAAGGAGCGCGTCGGGCGCATCATCGGCGACGCGGTCGAGGGCATGCCTTGGCTCGGCACGTTCCACGCGATCGGCGCCAAGATGCTGCGCCGCCATGCCGAGCTGGCCGGTTTGCAGAGCAATTTCACGATCCTCGACACCGACGATCAGTTGCGGCTGCTCAAGCAGGTTATCCAGCTCGCCGACCTCGATGAAAAGCGCTGGACCTCGCGCGCACTGGCCGGATTGATTGATCAGTGGAAGAACAAGGGTCTGACGCCGAAAGACATCGACGCCGGCGAGAGCGAACGTTTCGCCAATGGCCGTGGCGCGGAACTCTACTCGACTTATCAGGATCGATTGAAAGCGCTCAATGCTTGTGATTTCGGCGATCTGTTGCTGCACATGCTCGTCATCCTGCGGCAGCACCGCGACGTGCTCGAACATTATCAGCAGCGTTTCAAATATATCCTGGTCGACGAGTATCAGGACACCAACGCCGTCCAATATTTGTGGCTGCGGCTGCTCGGGCAGGCGCGAAAGAATATCTGCGTCGTCGGCGACGATGATCAGTCGATCTATTCGTGGCGCGGCGCCGAAGTCGCCAACATCCTCAAGTTCGAAAAGGATTTTCCGGGGGCGGCGGTGATCCGGCTCGAGCAGAATTACCGATCCACCCCGCACATCCTCGCCGCCGCATCGGGCGTGATCGCGCACAACGGCGGGCGGCTGGGCAAAGAGCTTTGGACCGAGGCTGATGCGGGCGAGAAAGTCCAGGTCGTCGGCGTGTGGGACGGGCCCGAGGAAGCGCGGCGCGTTGGCGAGCTGATTGAGAGCCATCAGGCCAAGGGCGGCAGCGCCGACGATTGCGCGATTCTCGTCCGCGCGCAGTTCCAGACGCGTGAGTTTGAAGATCGCTTCATCGCCATCGGCATGCCCTATCGCATCGTGGGCGGCTTCCGCTTCTACGAACGCGCCGAAATCCGCGACGCGCTTGCTTATCTTCGCCTCGTCAACCAGCCGGCAGACGATCTCGCCTTCGAGCGCATCGTCAACGTCCCCAAACGCGGCCTGGGCGACAAGGCGGTTGCCAAGGTGCACATGCTCGCGCGCGCGGAGGGCACGCCGCTGAGCATCGCTGCCGCGCGCATCCTCGATACCGACGAGCTTACTCCGCAGGCGCGTCGCGCGCTCGGAACCTTCGTCGCCGATTTCGCAAGCTGGCGCGACCGCGCGACCGCCCTCCCCCATGCCGAACTGGCACGCGCGATCCTCGACGAGAGCGGTTATACCGCCGCGCTCCAGGCCGAAAAATCGGTCGAGGCCTCGGGGCGGCTCGAGAACCTCACCGAGCTTTGCCGCGCGATGGAGGAATATCCGACGCTTCAGGATTTCCTCGAACATGTCAGTCTGGTGATGGATAATGAGGCCTCGGCGGACGAAGCCAAGGTTACGATCATGACGATCCACGCCGCCAAGGGATTGGAGTTCGACACGCTCTTTCTCGCGGGGTGGGAGGAAGGCGTTTTCCCTTCGCAGCGTGCGCTCGACGAAGGCGGTCTGGCAAGTCTCGAGGAAGAGCGCCGTCTCGCCTATGTCGCGATCACCCGCGCACGGCGGCGCTGCACCATTCTTCACGCCGCCAACCGCCGCATCTACGGCCAGTGGACGAGCTCGATTCCTTCGCGCTTCGTCGGCGAGTTGCCCGACGCACATGTCGAAACCGAAACCAGCATGACCGGCGGTGAAAGCCTGTGGCGCGCTAACTGGAGCGACCGCAGCGACCCCTTCGCGCACCTAGCCGCGACCAGTTCACTCCGCGCCAGCCAGCGCGGCCCGGGCTGGCAACGCGCGGCGTCAGGCGGCTTCACCCCCGGCCCGGCGCGAATTGTCGAAGCGCGCAGTTCGGCGGTGTCGCTGGGCAACAAGGGCCGCGCCGATGTGAGCGTAGGGCAGCGCGTCTTCCATCAGAAATTCGGTCAGGGCACGATCGCGGAGATTGAGGGGAACAAGCTGGAGATCGATTTCGATCAGGCGGGTCGGAAGCGGGTGCTGGATAGTTTCATTACGGTTGGCGGGTGACAGCCGATCCCGGAGAGCTGATCGATCGCGGCAAATCCGCGATCGCGCGCGGCGATGGTGTCGCTGCAAAGGCGGCGTTGGAGGCTTTGGCGGCGATCATCCCCGAACCTCAGATGCCATGGATCCTGCTCGCCCGCGCGTGCCGGATGGCGGGGGATGCGGATGCGGAGGAAACCGCGCTGCAAAAGCTGCTGGCGCGCAATCCGCGTGACCTTACTGCATTGCTGCTGATGGGCGATTTGAAGGCGCGGACTGGTGACGATCGCGCGGCGCAGGCATTCTATCAAACGGCGCTAAACGTCGCGGCAATTGCACCGGACGTGCCGGCCCAGCTCGGTGCGTTGATCGACCAGGCTCGAATTTTCAATGCCCGGGTGAGCGAGCGCTATGAAGCGCATCTCATTGAAAGTCTCGACCGCGCCGGAACCGGGCGGCCGCCGCGTGTCGCACAGGCGCTCGATCTCATGCTGGGCAAAGCCCAGCTTTATCTTCAACAGCCGTCGAGCTTCTATTTTCCCGGGCTCCCGCAACGCCAATTCTACGAGCGTGAAGACTTTGACTGGCTGCCCGACGTCGAAGCTGCCGTACCGGCGATGCGTGCCGAGCTTGACTCAATTCTCAAGCAAGACCGCGAATTCGCTCCATATGTAGAAACGCCCAAAGATCGCCCCGCCCCGGCCAACCCTCTACGCGACGACCCCAGCTGGGGGGCGCTTTATCTTTGGCAGGGCGGCGAGCGTATTGAGGCCAATGCGGATCGCGCCCCGGCTACGATGTCCGCGCTGGAAGCCGCGCCCATCCCCGTCATCGCCAAAAGATCGCCGATGGCGCTTTATTCGCTGCTCAAGCCCGGCACGCATATCCAACCGCACCACGGTCTGCTTAACACGCGACTGATCTGTCATGTCCCGCTGATCGCGCCCCCGGGCTGCGGCCTGCGCGTCGGCAGCGAAACCCGCGAATGGCGGATCGGCGAAACGCTGATCTTCGATGACAGCTTCGAGCACGAGGCCTGGAACCGTGGCAGCGAGACGCGCATCGTTCTTCTGTTCGAAATCTGGCGGCCCGAGATAGATGCAGGAGAGCGCGCGGCGCTGACCGCCTTGTTCGAGGCGATCAACGAATATGGTGGCGCGCCGGTCGATCAAGGCTGATCCGGCTGGACAGGCCGGATCGGCTATGCTGCAATCTTCCCGATACGGGAGAGGGTGTAACATGCGCTTAATGGTCACCGCCATGCTGGCGGCTTCGCTCACGCTTTCTGGCTGCGATGTTTACGACACGGAAAGAAAAGCCCCAGCCGGACAGAGCGTGGGCGGCGTCGATGCCAAGCGTCTTCTCGCGGCGGCGGGCGATACCGAGAATTGGCTGAGTTACGGCCGCACTTACGATGAGCAGCGTCACTCGCCGCTCGATGCGATCAACGCCTCCAATGTCGGAGAGCTTGGGCTCGCCTGGTATGCCGATCTCGACACCGCGCGCGGGCAGGAAGCAACCCCGCTCGTCATCGACGGCAAGATGTATATCACCACCGCCTGGTCGAAGGCCAAGGCCTATGATGCGGTCACTGGCAAACTTTTATGGGAATATGATCCGCAAGTTCCGGGCGAGCGTGCGGTTGCGGCGTGTTGCGATGTCGTCAACCGCGGTTTCGGAGCGTGGGGAGACAAGCTGTATTTTGGCACCCTCGACGGGCGGCTGATCGCGCTCGATCGCGAAACCGGCAAGCCTGCCTGGTCGGTCGTCACGCTCGATCAGTCGAAACCCTATACGATCACCGGTGCGCCGCGCGTGATCGACGGCCTGGTCATCATCGGCAATGGCGGCGCGGAAATGGGCGTACGTGGCTACGTAACCGCCTATGACGCAGAGACGGGCAAGCAAGTCTGGCGGTTCTACACTGTGCCCGACGCCCCGGGGAAGAACGAAGCGCCGCACCTCAAGGCCGCCGAGGCGACGTGGCAGGGCGAATATTGGAAGCAGGGCGGCGGCGGCACCGCTTGGGACGCGATGGCCTATGATCCCGCGCTCGATTTGCTTTATATCGGCGTCGGCAACGGCAGCCCTTGGAACCAATATTATCGCAGCAACGGCGAAGGCGACAATCTCTACTTGTCGTCGATCGTCGCGATCAGGCCGAAAACCGGAGAATATGTCTGGCATTTCCAGACCACGCCCGGCGAAACCTGGGATTACACTGCGACACAGCACATCATGCTCGCCGATCTCGAAATCGGCGGCGCGATGCGCAAGGTGCTAATGCAGGCGCCCAAGAATGGCTTCTTCTTCGTGCTAGACCGTGAGACCGGCAAGCTCATTTCCGCCGATAACTTCGTGCCTGTAAACTGGGCGACCGGATTCGACCTCGCGACGGGGCGGCCGATCGAAAACCCGGCGTCGCGCTACTATAGAACAGGGCAGATGTTTCTCGGATCACCCGGCCCGATCGGCGCGCACAATTGGCACCCGATGGCTTACGACCCCAAGGAGCGGCTGGTTTACATACCGGCCATCAACTCGGCTTTCGGCTTCATCCACAAGCCCGATTGGAAGGCGAACAAGCACGGCTTCAATGTCGGATTGGATCTTTCGACCGGCGCCATGCCGGCCGACGCCGCAATACGCGCATCGTTCGTCAAATCGACGACCGGGGAGCTGATCGCGTGGGATCCTGTCGCAAAGAAGGCGCGCTGGAAGATTACCCTGCCCGCCCCCTGGAACGGTGGGCTGCTGTCCACCGCAGGCGGGCTGATCTTTCAGGGCAATGCAGTCGGTGAGTTCAACGCGTTCGCAGCCGCGACGGGCAAGAAATTGTGGAGTTTCGACGCGCAGACCGGCGTTGTCGCGCCGCCGATCACTTTCTCGCGCAACGGCGTGCAATATGTCGCGGTGCTTGCCGGTTGGGGCGGTGCTTGGCCGATCTCGGCGGGGGTCGTGGCCGAGCCGAAGGGACCCGTGCGGAACCAATCGCGCATGCTCGTCTTCAAAGTCGGCGGCACTGCCAAGCTACCCGCAGTCGGCCCAAACACCCGCCCGCCACTCGATCCACCTCCATCGACCGGAACCCCCGCGCAAATTGCCGAAGGTGCAAAGCATTACGGCCAATTCTGCGGGGTTTGCCACGGCGACTCGGGCGTGGGGAGCACTGTGACGCGCGACCTGCGACGCGCAGCTTCGCTCGGCGACGCAAAAATCTGGAACGAGATCGTAATTGGCGGTGCGCTCACCGCGAATGGCATGATCAGCTGGAAAGACGAGCTCTCGCCTGCGCAGTCCGAAACCGTGCGCCTTTATCTCATCAAACGGGCGCACGAGGATAAGAAGCTAGGCGGAACCTAACGATTATCGATTATTTTGCTGCAGCGCACAAAATTACCTGGACATTGGCTGCGGGTGCGTCATCTTTGGAGCGATGACGAGCCATGCGCCCATTTTTGAAGCGATTGCGAAACGCCGCTATTTGCTTGCGACCTATAATCGCACTCGGTTCAAGCTGGCGCCACATATTCTCTATACCCGACACGGCGAGATTTACGTCGATGCGGTCGCGGTGGCGCGAGATGGCCAGCCTCCCAAAGAGCTCAAGCTCGGCAGCTTCAAAGTCACCGGAATGTCGGATCTTGCTCCCGTCGAAGAACAGTTCCAGCCGCAACCCGTGTTCGATCCGGCGGCCGAACGCTATGACGGCACGACGCTCTTTGCGCTGGATTGATCAGCGCGGAAGTTCGCTCACACCCATCAGCGCCAAATCGACCGCGCGCGCGCACTGCCTGCCCTCACGAATGGCCCATACCACCAGGCTCTGCCCACGCCGCATGTCTCCGCAGGCGAATATATTCTCCTGGCTGGTAGCGTAATCGTCGGTATTCGCGGCGACATTGCCCCGCGCATCGAGCGCGACTTCGGCCTGTTCTACCATTCCCGCGGAAAGTGACCCAACGAACCCCATCGCCAGCAAGATGAGATCGGCTTTCAACGTGAAGCGGCTGTTAGGCACCTCCTGCATCTGCCCATCGACCCATTCCACACGGACGCATTCAAGTCCTGAAACCACTCCGTTGCGCCCGACGACTCGCTTGGCAAGAATCGCCCAATCGCGCTCGCATCCTTCTTCGTGGCTGGTAGAGGTGCGCAACTTCATGGGCCAATGCGGCCAGCTCAGCGCCTTGTCCTCCTTGTTAGGAGGTTTTGGCAAAATCTCAATCTGCGTGACCGAGGCTGCCCCCTGCCGGTTGGAGGTGCCGACGCAGTCCGATCCGGTGTCGCCGCCGCCGATGACGATGACATGCTTGCCCGTTGCGGTCAGCGTCCCGCGCGGGGCGGCCCGGAGCTCGTCATCCCCTGCATTTCGTTTGTTCTGCTGAGTGAGGAACTCCATCGCGAGCCGGACACCCGGCATTTCATAGCCGGGCACATCGAGCATGCGCGGGGCTTCCGCGCCGCCAGACATCACCACCGCATCGAAATTTTCGCGCAGCGACTCCATCGACACCTGCACGCCGACTTCGGTGCTGGTACGAAGCTCGACTCCTTCGGCCTGCATCTGGACGAGTCGGCGGTTGACGAGATGCTTCTCCATTTTGAAATCGGGAATGCCGTAGCGGAGCAGCCCACCCATTCGGTCCGCTTTTTCGAAAAGCGTCACGCTATGTCCTGCACGTGCCAGCTGCTGGGCACAGGCCATGCCTGCAGGCCCCGAACCAACGACCGCCACCGATTTGCCGGTCTTGCGCGGCGGCAATTGAGGGATGATCCAACCCTCGTCCCAGCCTTTGTCGACGATCGCACACTCGATCGATTTGATCGTTACGGGGGCGTCGTCGATATTGAGCGTACAGCTCGCCTCGCACGGCGCCGGACAGATGCGTCCAGTGAATTCGGGAAAATTGTTGGTCGAATGCAAGCTTTCGAGCGCGTTCTTCCAATCGGCCTCATAGACGAGATTATTCCAATCGGGGATCAGATTATTGACCGGGCATCCGGTGTGACAAAAGGGAATCCCGCAATCCATACAGCGCGCGGCCTGGTTGCGCAGCGCCGGCTCGCCAAGCGGCAACACGAACTCGCGGTAATGCGTCAGCCGATCGGCGACCGGAGCATAATCGTGGTCCTGGCGGTCTAGCTCCAGAAAGCCCGTAATCTTGCCCATGATCTATTCCGCCGCGACCAGATCGGACTGCAAGCGCTCGCTCTCAAGATTACGCAGTGCGCGGGCATAATCACGTGGCATGACCTTGAGGAAATACTTGAGCGTATTGGGCCAATTATCGAGAATCGCGCGGGCACGCTTGCTGCCGGTGTGCAAGTGGTGACGTTCTAGCATAATCCGCAACCGCTCGGCCGAATGATAGAGCATGTCGCCCATGCCGTAATCCTCGACTGAAACCGCACGCTGCTGCGGTCTTCCGAACAGATCTTCATCCTCGGCATCGGAAACGATCGGTTCCACATCGACCATCGCCATGTTGCAGCGCTCGCGGAAGAGGCCGTCTTCGTCATAGACATAAGCGACACCGCCCGACATGCCGGCGGCGAAATTACGCCCGGTCTTGCCGAGAATGACGACGACGCCGCCCGTCATATATTCGCACCCATGATCGCCGCAGCCTTCGGCGACCGCGATCGCGCCCGAGTTGCGCACTGCGAAACGTTCACCCGCGACGCCGTTGAAATAAGCCTCCCCGGCGATGGCGCCGTAAAGCACGGTGTTGCCGACGATGATGTTCGAAAGCGGATCACGTTTTACATGCCCGGGCTGCTTCACAATCACGCGGCCGCCTGACAGCCCCTTGCCGACATAATCGTTCGCGTCACCGGTCAGTTCAAGTGTGATGCCATGCGCGAGGAACGCCCCGAAGCTCTGGCCCGCGACGCCGGTGAAATCAATTTTGATGGTGTTGTCAGGGAGGCCGTGGTGCCCATGGCGGCGCGCAACCTCGCCGGACAGCATGCTGCCCGCGGTGCGATTCACATTCCTGATCTCGCGCTCGATGCGTACCGGATGCTTGTCGAGCAATGCGCTCGAGGCAGCAGCGATGAGTTCGTTATCCAGCGCGCCGTCGAGCCCGTGATCCTGCGTTTCGCTGTGATTGAGCGTTCCGCCACCGGCATCGACGCTGTGCAGCACCCGCGAGAGATCGATGCCCCGCGCTTTCCAATGATCGAGCGCGGCCCGCATATCGAGCCGATCGACCCGGCCGACCATTTCCGCGACGGTCGCGAAGCCCAT
>CBDUBW010000011.1:0-24378 GCA_965365485.1 uncultured Aquisediminimonas sp. | reverse complement strand
TAAGCATGCACGTGACTTCCGTGATTCGCGCGGACGCGCGCAAGTTCGTGGAGGAGCTGGGCGTACACGAGATCGTCGCCTACGATCTTGGTGAGAGGGCGGCACCTCGGAGCGCCGACATAGTATTCGACCTTGTAGGCGGCGAAAATGCGCTGAAGCATCGCGCCGCGCTCGGACCGGGCGGTAGATGGGCGACGCTAGTCCATCCCACGCTGGACTTGGTCGCGCGCCGGGGCTTAGCGCGCGGGCTGATCAGCGCGGCGCGGGCAAAAGCCCGATTACGTCGAGCTATTGAGGCGGAGGTAGAGTTTGTTACTTATTCGCCTTCGCCAGACGCCCTCGACAAGCTGGCCAGCACGATCCCAACGTTCATCGAGCGGGTTAAAGGAAATAAACAGTTTAGCCTTGCCAACGCTGCGCTAGCTTACGCGCAGGTCGAATGTCCAGGCGCTCGCGGCAAGATAGTTTTAGTCCCCAATTTGGAGAAGAGGCAGCAATCTTGAATGACTATTCGTTTGGTAAAAAAATTTAGTGACCTTCGTATTTCCGCCATCCGCGCGGATGTAGAAAGTTGGGTTCTTTCGAGGTAACTTTTTTGAAACGTCAGTCGTGGTGCAGGCCGTATTAAACTTTAAATCGCTTGAACTTGGCAGCGGAGTGGTTGTCCTCAGATCTTCAGCGCGAACCACGGTGACGGACCTGCGATCGGCGCCCTCTGCTAATCAGTTGGCATATACGTCATAGTTAGAGAACGAATGATGGCCCACTAATTGAGACGAGGCTGCCGACGCGATTCGAAATCGATGACGCTCGCGCTTACCATCGCGTCGGAAGGACGGAACGATGCCTCTACGCCGTGCGATCGCGATCGGTAAATTAGCTCTCTGCCTGTTTTACGCAGGGCCGGCGTTTGCCGAACAGGCGGACGATGCCACGCGCACCACTCAGGCGCAACCCTGGGAAGACCCGCAAATCAACGCGATCGACCGCCTGCCGATGCGCACCAGCTTTTTTGCCTATGAGAGCGAGGAACTTGCGCGGGCAGGCGATCCGTCCCGGTCTGCGCGCTATCGCTCGCTCAATGGACAGTGGTCTTTCAATTGGTCGAAAAATCCAGACGTGCGCCCTGCCGGATTCGAAAGTCCGGCATTTGACGTGTCATCATGGCCGAGGATCGCGGTGCCTGGCAATTGGGAGATGCAGGGTTTCGACGCGCCGCACTACGTCAATGTGGAGTATGTTTTTCCGGCGAACCAGCCATACCCTCCAGCCGATTACAATCCGGTCGGTTCTTACCGTCGCGACATTGAAGTGCCGGCCGATTGGGCTGATAAGCAGGTAGTGCTGCATTTCGGTGCGGTGCAGTCAGCGTTCTATGTCTGGGTCAATGGCACGCGCGCAGGCTACAGTGAGGATTCGCGGCTACCTGCAGAATTCGACGTGACCGGGCTGCTGAAGCCTGGTGCAAACACCGTTGCGGTCGAAGTTTATCGCTTCGCCGACGGCAGCTATCTCGAAGACCAGGACATGTGGAGCATGAGCGGAATGTTCCGCGACGTGTACATGTTCGCCCGCCCGAAGGCCCACGTCGCCGACGTGACGATCGGGCAGGCGCTGCGGCCGGACCTATCGACCGGCGACTTGTCCATCCGCACCAAGTTGTCCTCCGCGGCGCGCGAGCTCGGCGGGACGATTGAAGCTATCTTGCGCGATGGCGAGCGCGTTATCTACAGGGGAAGGGTAGCGGCGAACGCGCCAACGGTCACCCTCGCCGACGACATCGCCGGAATAGTCCCTTGGACCGCCGAGACGCCAAAGCTCTATGCGCTCGACTTGCGACTTGCTGACCGCCGGGGCCGAACCGTTGAGGCATTGCGCCAATCGGTGGGCTTTCGGACGATCGCGATACGCCGGGGGCAAGTCACCGTAAACGGCAAGCCCATCACCATCCGCGGGGTCAACCGGCACGAACACGATCCGGTGTCAGGCCATGCGATCAGCCGCGCGTTGATGGAGCAGGACGTACGGTTGATGAAGCAGCTCAACATCAACGCGTTGCGCATGTCGCACTATCCCAACGATCCCTACATGTACGAACTTGCTGATCGTTACGGTCTTTACGTGATGGACGAGGCAAATATCGAGTCGCACGAATACATGCGCATGGGAGATAACGCGAAACCGCCGAAGACGCGGGCGGATTTCCAATTGGGTTTCAAGGCCGAATGGGACCATTCCCATCTTGAGAGGGTGGACCGGATGATCGCACGCGATCGAAATCATCCGTCGATCATTTTCTGGTCGCTTGGCAACGAGGCCGGGATCGGCCCGATCTTCGAGAAGGCGGCAGCGCTTGCCCGAGAGCGCGATCCCACCCGACTGCTGTCCTACGGGGGATATGGCGGCGTGGATGGAATATCCGATCTCCCCTACGTCGATATTTACTCACCCATGTACGATACTCCCGCCGAATTGCTGGAGTACGCGTCGTCTCAGCGGCCCCAACCGGAAATCATGGCGGAATATGCCCACGCCATGGGCAACAGCCTAGGCGGTTTCCGCGATTACTGGGACGTAGTCTACGCCCATCCTGGCAGATTGCAGGGTGGCTTCGTGTGGGATTTTGTCGATCAAACGCTGTACAAAAAGCTGCCCGACGGGCGTACGATCTTTGCCTATGGTGGCGATTTCGGCCCCGGACTGCGACCAGATTCGGATAATTTCGTAGCTAATGGCCTGTTGCAGTCCGACCGAACCTTCAATCCTCACGCACTGGAACTCAAAAAGGTCTATCAGCCGGTCGACTTTCGGTTCTCGCGCGAGCGCGAGTTGGAGGTGATTAACCGTCTCGATTTCAGCGACCTGTCGGGGTTTGACTTCCGCTGGCGCCTGGAGGCCGACGGTCGCCCCATCGCCAGCGGCGACTTGCCTGCGCTCGCGATCGCCCCTCGCGGCGCGGCGACGGTAACCTTGCCGGCAGCGGCAACGGCGACGCGCGAACCTGCCGAATATTTCCTCACTGTCGAAGCCGTGGCGCGCGCGGGCGCGATCCCGCTGCTCGATGCCGGCTCCGTAGTGGCATGGGAGCAGTTTGCCCTGGCTTCGTCCCCCGCGCTGACGGAGCGGGGGACGCACGGCATGCCTCAGATTATTGATACAACCGGCGGCATCACGGTGGCCACCGTCGGGGGCAGTATCTTCCGATTCGACCGGACAAGCGGCTTGCTGACCAGTTGGACAGTCGGAGGACGCGAGCTATTGGTTTCCGGCATCGTGCCCAACCTCTGGCGCGCGCCGACCGACAATGATTCGGGCCAAGGCTGGATGCTCGAGCGTGCGGGACTGTGGAAAACGGCAGTCGCGGGACGCAGGCTGACGCACTTTGCAGCCTCGCCGAGCCACAACGCGGTCCGTCTTTCCAGCACATATCGGCTGGCCGGCGAGTCAGCGGATTTCACGCTTGACTATCACATTGGCAACGATGGCTCGCTTCAGGTGTCAGCACGCTTCGATCCGCTGAAGCCGGGCCTGCCCATCCTGCCGCGTATGGGCACGAATCTCGTCTTCGCGGGAGACTTTTCCCAGCTCGAATGGTTCGGTCGTGGACCTCACGAAAACTACTGGGATCGCAAGGACTCGGCCGCGGTGGGACGTTATGCGGCAAGTGTTTCGTCTCAATACCATGACTATTCGCGGCCCCAGGAAACCGGCAACAAAGCCGATGTTCGCTGGTTTGCGCTCCGAGATCCGACGGGCGTCGGTGTGCTCGTCACCAGTGAAGAATTATTCAACTTTTCGGCCCTGCCGGTCTTGCAGAGCGACATCGACCATGATCGAAGCCGCGACGCGCCGAACCGGCACGGCGGCGATGTCGCCATCCGCGACTTGGTGAGCGTGAACATCGATCACCTTCAGATGGGTGTCGGGGGGATCG
Organism: uncultured Aquisediminimonas sp.; assembly: GCA_965365485.1. Lineage (GTDB taxonomy): Bacteria > Pseudomonadota > Alphaproteobacteria > Sphingomonadales > Sphingomonadaceae > Aquisediminimonas. The sequence continues at coordinate 20,444 of CBDUBW010000011.1, read as the reverse complement.
ACAGCTGGGGAGCAACGCCCCTCCCGCAATACCGCATACCCGCGAAGAGCTACTCCTGGAGTGTCCGCCTTGTCCCGCTAATGCCCGGCGAAGACGTCCAGGCTGTCGCGCGTCGAAGCGCATCCCTCCTCGCCCCAAAAGCTCGTCCGTGACCGCGCTCCTTGGAAGGAGCGGCCAAACTCAGAGGGGGACTATCTGAATGAATATCGATGGCAGATTGATAATCGGATCGGACTCGCGTTGTTCAAGCGAGATTTTCTCTGCTCGCGATGCGGCTACCGGCCAGGAGCTTACGCCTCCTTTCGCCGTCGCTTCGCCGGCCGATGTCTCGGACGCCAGTGCGGCCGCCGCGGCTGCCCAGCCAGCCTACGCGTCCCGGTCGCTTAGCGATCGCAGCGCGTTCCTGCGGGCATGCGCCGACCGCATCGACGCACTCGGCGATCAGTTAACGAAGCGAGCGATCGCGGAGACAGGTCTTCCCGAGACGCGGTTGATCGGTGAGCGGGGTCGAACGGTCGGGCAGCTCCGGTTGTTCGCTCAAGAGGTCGATTCCGGATCATGGCAAGGCTTACGGATCGATGAGGCAGATCCTCGGCGTGTTCCGCCCAAGCCCGATCTCAGACTGCGCAAAGTGCCGATCGGGCCAGTAGCCATCTTCGGAGCCAGTAATTTCCCGCTCGCATTTTCCGTTGCCGGCGGCGATACGGCTTCCGCGCTGGCTGCGGGCTGTTGCATCGTGGTGAAAGGCCATCCCGCTCATCCTGGAACATCCGAACTTGTCGCTAAGGCGCTGCTGCTCGCTGCTGAAGAGACCGGCATGCCGCCGGGAATTATCTCTCTTCTCCACGGGCCGAGTAATGACGTGGGCGAAGCGCTGGTAAGGAATCCGAACATCGCTGCGGTCGGCTTCACGGGTTCGCGCGAAGGCGGGTTGGCTTTAATGCGCCATGCCGCTGCGCGACCGGTTCCCATACCCGTTTATGCCGAGATGAGCAGCATTAATCCTGTCATTCTGATGCCTCATCGGCTCCAGTCCGCCCGCGCATCGCTCGCCGCGGCTTTTGCTGCTTCTTTGACAATGGGGGCAGGACAGTTTTGCACCAATCCGGGCATTGTCCTGGGCATCGAGGGAGCGGCGCTAGACGCGTTCGTTTCTGCGGCTGGTGCCGCCGTGAGCGAGATTCCGAGCCAAACCATGCTCACGGCGGGAATTGGCGCAGCTTATAAGCAAGGAACGCAGAGGCTGGCGCGATTGCCCGGTGTGCGCCTCGTAGGTCGGGGACCGGATGGATTAACATCTTGCGGCACCGCACAGCTTTTCGCCGTAAATGCGCGCGACTTCATGGCCGAAAGCCTGTTTGCAAAGGAGGTTTTCGGCCCCGCCTCGATTGTGGTTCGCTGTGTTGATATGGACGAGTTGATCAACATTCTTGAAGGTCTCGAAGGACAACTGACGGCCACGCTGCACATGGAAGAAGCGGACTACGAGATGGCCGCCCGCCTTCTGCCGGTACTTGAGCGGCTTGCGGGACGGATCATCGCTAACGGCTGGCCCACAGGAGTTGAGGTTGGCCACGCGATGAATCACGGAGGTCCATTCCCCGCCACTTCCGACGGGCGCAGCACGTCAGTGGGTACGGGCGCGATCGATCGGTTTTTGCGTCCGGTCGCTTATCAGGACTTTCCGGACGCACTCCTACCCGCGCCATTGCAGGACGGAGCCAGGGGCATCCTTCGCCGAGTCAACGGGAACTACATTCTTTAAGCTATCAAGCGGTGTCGCCTGTCGATCCATCCATCCGTTTACGTAAGTGGCGCATGGTAAGCCATGTCCCTACTAGGACGAACGGAGTCATTGCTGCCAGTAGGCTATGTTTTTGTGCAGCTGGCAGAAAGCCCACTGCGTGACCAAATAGGCCAACGAGGTAATATCCGATGGCGAATACCGACAGACGCTCGACGACTTCCTGAAGACGCAGCTGGGCGCGAGCCCGATCGTGCAATGCGGTAAGAATGTCGCGGTTATGGAGTCCGATCAGGACATTCTGCTCGAGGCCGAGAAGTCCTGCGGTTCGGCCAATACGGTGGGAAAGATCGGTCAGCCGCCGATCGGCAACAGCGCACGTCCGCATCGCCGGCAATAGGCGACGTTCAATGAATTCGGCTGCGGTGGCGTACCCGGCAATGCGGCTCTCGCGTAAACTACACAGTCTGTCCTGCACCATTCGTTCGTAGGAAAAAGTCGCACTCATTCGGTAGCGCGCCTCAGCCGCCATATCCTCCGCTTCGGCAGATATCTGCGCGAGGGCAGCCAACAGCTGCGCTGGATCTTCACGGCCTTCGGCCAGTCGCCGTGCGAGCAAGGCGTGCCGCTCCTCCGCATCGCGAAGCCATGCCAAAATATTCTGAGCAGCGGGAAATCCGAGCAACGCCAGTTTGCGGTAGTTGCCAACTTCCAGCAGCCCTTGCACCAGGCGCGCAGTTTCTTCGGGCCGGAGCGAAATATCTTCGAGCAGGATCAGGCCTGTGCCGTCGACTTTGAGCGTGTAATCGCACCACATGCGTGCCGCTCCGTCGAACAGGTGACATGACACCATTCGGTCCGGAATCATCGCGGCGTCGGCGACGTCAGCATATCCCGGCGCGCGGGCAACCCGCACTTCCACCCCGCGGAAGACCGAGCCGGGCAAGGATGAGAGCCACCCCAACTCGGCAATGACGTCGTTATCGGCGCCATCATCATCGACGACGGTCACCGTGGAGAATTCGTTATGCGCCTCCCAGATGCACATGGCTCCCCGGACTTTCCTGACGAGCATTCCGCCGCATCCACCATGGGCGCCTTCCCATTGATCCAGCATCGGCCGGTCGGATGGGCGGTCGAGAAGCACCAGCCACTGACGCACGCGCGCCGGGCTGGAAATTGCCGGGAGGCTCCGCCCGTGCATGAGTTCGCTAAGCGCGATCCTCTGCGGGTGGTCAGGGACGGGTCGGGACATGGGGGCTTGGATCAACCATGCGGCGGCTGATCGTAAACCAGCCGAAAGCCCACGTTGGATGCGCCAAGTCCAGGATCTCGACCCGTCCGAGCTGCGGGACGATAGCGCTGGCAGTAATTCGGCGCGCAAAGATAGCTGCCGCCCTTTATCACCCTGCTCGGCATTCCCGGATTGGCCGGATCGTATGCGGCGTTTTCACTCGGGCCGCGGGGGTTCATCGCAGGGCGCGCGGGATCGTGGCCCGGTGCGTAGAAGTCGGCAGTCATCTCCCAGACGTTGCCGACCATGTCATAGAGCCCATAGTCGTTTGGAGCGTAGCATCCGACCGGTGCGATAGCCTTGAAGCCGTCGAGCTCCTCATTCCGCACCGGGAACACCCCCTGCCAGGTGTTGGCTTCTACAGGCTGGACATTCACTGACGACTTCCCTGCGCGGGCGGCATACTCCCATTCGGCTTCGGTCGGAATACGTCCTCCAGCCCATGCAGCGTAGGCCGCCATGTCCGCAAAAGCGAGGTGAACAACCGGCTCGGCGGGCTTGTTGGAGCCTCCAACCGGACCAAATGGCCTGCGCCAGTTCGCCCCCGGAACATATCTCCACCAATCGCTATAGCGGCTCGACGGCGTGCTAGGCGGTGTGAATACAGCTGATCCGGGCTCGAGCAGCTCTTGGGGGATCTGAGCTCGATCAACATCTCCGAACGCGTTGTGGTCGACGGGTTTTTCCGCGATCGTCCTATAGCCTGTTGCATCGACGAAAGCGGCGAACTGCCGGTTGGTAACCTCGTGAGGATCGATCCAGAAGTCGCCGACGGTCACTGAGCGGACCGGCCCTTCCTCGCGGTAAACGTCCTCCTCCCCCATAGGAAACTGCCCGCCCGTTATTCGCAAAGGGGTATCGCCAAGTGTCAGGCACGTTCGCGCGGCGACTTGGGTCGCTTCGGATGGAACCACGCCAGGATCACATGCCGCCAGTGTGGCGTAGCATGCCCAACCGGGCAGGATGGTCCACTTACCAAAAGACGGCATATATCCCCACCGTGATAGCGATGATCACCACAGTGTGAAATACGTCCCACCCACTGCGGCTGGCGGCGAGCTCATCACGGTCGGCCTGGCTCATTGAGCCAAACGTTAGACCCGCGAGTTGCTGCTCGCTGGCGGGCCTGGTAAACAAACTGACAATTACCACGAGAAGCGAGGTCGCGATAAACAGGACGGTGCAGAAATAGAGCCAGTTCATCCCCATGATCCCCCCGGCGATGCCATCGCTTTCTCCGCCGGCGATGAGGGTCACGAGACCCGTCATCCCCATAGCGAAGCCGGCGACCAGCCCGACGAGGCCAGCTGTTGGCGTGATCCGTTTCGACATCACGCCTAGCAGAAATACTGCCGCTATTCCCGGCGCGATCATCGACTGCACGACTTGCAGATACTGGTACAGCGCCCCCCCGAGCAAGCTCATCAAAGGGATCCACAAGATACCCAGGACAACCACGACGAACGTGGCGATGCGCCCGACATGAACGAGCCGCGCTTCGCTCGCTTCGGGCCGAAAGCGCTTGTAAAAGTCGATCGTAAACAGCGTGGCGGAAGAATTGAACAGCGACGCTAGGCTGCTCATCAGAGCGGCGATGAGCGCGACGATCACCAGCCCCTTAAGGCCTGTGGGAAGCAGCGTAGAGACCATGATCGGAAAGGCAGCATCGGGAGACGTAAGATCGATCTTGCCCTGCGCGTCGAGTGCCACGGCGATCATGCCCGGAAACAGGAACACGAAGATCGGGGCCAGCTTCAGGTACCCCGCCAAGATAGTTCCCCGCCGGGCGTCCTTCAGGCTCTTTGCCGAAAGCACCCGCTGAACGATGTACTGGTCGGTGCACCAATACCAGAAGCCAATGATGATGCTACCGCAGATGATGCCAAGCCACGGGTAGTCGGGATCATCGAGGCTCCTCCACAGGTGGACGTTGTCGCCGTTGAGCCGCATGACTTCGCCCACCCCGCCCGCTGCCGCGAACCCGAGAATGACAAGGATGATCGAACCGATCAGCAGTACCGGGGCTTGGAGAGCCTCGGTATACATCACCGCCCGCATGCCGCCGACGATCGTGTAGAGACCCGTCAGAACGACGAGCCCGATGCCGGCGATCCAGAAGAAGTCTATGCCGCCGATCTCGTCGATGCCCAACACGGTCTTCATCACCAGACCGCCCGCGTAGACCGTGACCGACACTTTGGTCAGCACGTAGGAAACGAGGCTGACGAACGACAAAAATGTTCTTGCCGAGCCGTTGTACCGGCGCTCGATGAACTCCGGCATCGTGAACACCTTGCTGCGCCAGTAGAACGGGACGAATACCCAGCCAAGCAGCAGGATGATCCAGCTCTGCAATTCCCAATGTGCGAGCGCCATACCCGTCTGCGCACCTGATCCCGCCAGTCCGACGAGATGTTCGGAACCGATGTTCGACGCGAAAATCGAGGCGCCAATCAGCCAGAAACTGGCGTGCCGCCCCACCAGGAAATAATCGGTGCTGGTGTCGCCCTTGACCTGAATGGCGCGCCAAGCCGCGTAGCCGAGCATGGCAAGAAAGATAACGACGACTACCCAATCGAGCGCGGCAAATGCGATCATTGCTTTCTATCCCCTCCCCGCGTCCGCCTTCAGAGGGCTTGGACGCGCACCAATGTGTCGGCGTTTGCGGACGATCGCGCCGCCGTGTTGATCAGCGGTTGTCCGAACGCCGGGCTGGCGATCTCGATCGTGTCGCCCGGCTCGATCAGGACTCCGTCTCCGAAGCTGACCGTGGCTGCGCCAAAATAATGCACGTGCAGGTCTCCGGGACGACGAAAAAGATCGTACTTGAAGTGGTGGTGTTCCAGGTTGGCAAGCGCGTGGCACATGTGCGCTTCGCCGCTCGCGAACGGTGCTTCCCACACCGTCACCTCGCCGCGTCGAATCCGCGTGGTTCCGGTGACGGTGCTGGGAAGGTCGCTCAGCAGGACCGCTGGTCCGATCGAGGAAGGGCGCAGTTTGCTGTGCGCGAGATACAGGTAATTGGCTTTTTCGATAACGTGATCGGAGAACTCGTTGGCGAGGGCGAAGCCAATCCGGCGCGGGGTGCCGTCATGCCCGATCAGGTAGATGCCGGCTATTTCGGTTTCCTCGCCCCCGTCCAAGGCGAAGCATGGACTTTCGAGGGGCGCGCCGGGACAAACCAGTGTCGAACCGTCACCCTTGTAAAACCATTCGGGCGCCGCGCCGGGAACCTCGCCGGTGCAGCGTCCCCCGTGCTCGCCGATCCTGTACATGCGGATCGTGTCGGTTTCGCTTCCCGCATCCGTCGCGGCGTGCATCCGGTCGCGGCTTTCCGCGCTCGCCCGATGCGTCAAACCAGTACCCGTGAGGAACATGTGTGCAGGGTCTGGATGCCGGACCGGCGGCAGGAATCTCCCGTCGCGGGCAATTGCGTCAAGATCGATGGGATCGGTTTCTGTGATTGAAGCCGATAATAAGTTGCGAAGTCCCGCCCCCGTTCGGTCGGCACGGACCGCATGATCATACAGCGACGTGCGATCGACCAGCGGATACGCCAGCGACGATGGATCGCGCTGCACCCCCAGCCGCTCCTCTCCGTCCACATCGCAGTATGCATATACCAGCATCAACGCCTCCCATGGCGCGAAGCCACTTGCGAAGCTTCGCCGTTTTATAATATGACAAATCATATATAATGCAATTGGCCAAGTAGCCGATTTCGTGTGAGCGGACGAAATTCCGGCCGCGGCGCGAAAGGATCAACAAACTGGGGTTTACGAATGGCGATTGAGCCACGCATCTACCGAAGCGCGCAAAGCTACGGAAAGAACGACAAAGACGGCTTTCTCCATCGCAGCTGGATGAAAGCCCAGGGCTTTCCGGAAGATGTCTTCGATGGCCGCCCGGTGATCGGGATATGCAATACGTGGTCGGAAATAACGCCCTGCAACTCGCATCTGCGCGAGGTGGCCGAGTACGTGAAGCGGGGTGTGTGGGAGCGCGGCGGGCTGCCACTCGAGTTCCCCGCCCTTTCGCTAGGCGAAACCCAGGTGCGGCCCACCGCCATGCTGTTTCGCAACCTGTTGGCAATGGAGGTTGAGGAATCGATCCGGATGAACCCGATCGACGGGGTCGTTCTACTTGGCGGGTGTGACAAGACGACGCCGGGTCAGATGATGGGGGCGGCCAGCGTCGATCTGCCCACCATCGTGGTCTCATCCGGACCGATGCTGACCGGCAAGTTCCAAGGCCGCGACATCGGTTCGGGTACAGAGGTCTGGCGTTTCTCCGAGGAAGTGCGCGCGGGCACGATGACCATGGAGGAGTTTCGCGCCGCGGAGGCCGGGATGAGCCGATCGCGCGGGGTCTGCATGACGATGGGTAGTGCGTCGAGCTTTGCCGCCGTGGCCGAGGGAATGGGCTTGGCCCTGCCGCACAACGCGGCGACACCCGGTGTCGAAGCCGGTCGGTTCCGCATCGGACATCTTGCCGGCCGCGCCATCGTCGATTTGGTGCGCGCCGACTGCAAGATGTCCCAATTCTTGACGCGAAAGAATTTCGAGAACGGCATCCGGGTGCATGCGGCGATGGGAGGATCGACCAACTCGATCATTCACCTCCTCGCGCTCGCCGGACGGTGCGGCATCGACTTGTCGCTCGACGATTTCGATGCATTGACCCGCGACGTCCCTCTGCTCGCGAATATCTCGCCGTCGGGCGAATACCACATGGAAGATTTGCATTACGCTGGAGGCGTCCCGGCGGTGATGAAGGAATTGGAGAGCCTGCTTCATGTCGACCTGCCGACGGTTGGCGGCCTGACCATCCGCGAGATCATCAAAGACGCCAGGGTTTGGAATTCGTCGGTAATCGGCAGCTTGGCCGAACCGGCGAAGGACTTGGCCGGAACGTGGGTTCTGCGCGGCAATCTTGCGCCAGGCGGTGCAGTCATGAAACCAAGCGCGGCCAGCCCCGAATTGCTGAATTTTGAAGGGCGCGCTGTGGTGTTCGACACGATTGAGGACTACAAGGCGCGGATTGACGATCCCGATCTCGACATCGACGAATCCTGCGTAATGGTTCTGCGCAATTGCGGCATTCGCGGTTACCCCGGCATGCCCGAAGTGGCCAACATGGCGTTGCCAAGGAAACTTCTTGAAAAGGGCATCCGCGACATGGTTCGCGTCTCGGATGCGCGGATGAGCGGCACGGCGTTCGGGACGGTCGTGCTCCACGTCGCCCCAGAAGCCGACGTCGGAGGCCCGCTGGCGCTGGTTCGCGATGGAGATGTCATCCGTCTCGACGCGCCGAACCGTTCCCTTGACCTGATGGTGTCGGACGAAGAGCTTGCTCGCCGTGCAAGCGAATGGTCAGCTGCGGATCGTTCGCGCCTGCGGGGCTATCTGCGCATGCACGACCTGCACGTTATGCAAGCCGACAAGGGGTGCGATCTCGACTTCTTGCAGGGCGCCTCGGGCGACGTGGTGGAGCGCGAGAGTCATTGAGGGGTCACACTGGCGCTGTCTGGAACGAGCAGGTAAGACATTACCATGGCCCAAGCCTTTCCCACTTCGACGCTTGACGACGGCTCGCTGGGGAGCCTGACCAAACAGATCGTCGAACTGCTCGGCACCGCGATAGTGACCGGCCGTTATCCGCCGGGGGCGCAGTTCCCCGTCGAGGCCGACTTGTGCTCGCAATATGGAGCCAGCCGTACCGCCGTGCGCGAAGCACTGAAGGTTCTTAACGCCAAAGGCCTCATTTCCTCGCGCCCGCGCCGGGGGACCATCGTGCGGCCGCAGCAAAATTGGAATGTTCTCGATCCCGATGTGCTGCGATGGATTTTGAAGCAGGGCTTCTCCTTGAGTCTACTCGCGGAGTTCACGCAGATGCGCCTGGCGATCGAACCTATTGCCGCTGCGGAAGCGGCTGCGCGCGGGTCGAAGGAACAGCATGAAGCGATTTGCCGCGCACTCGACCGGATGGCGGCCGCCGAGCGCGGGGAGGACGATCCTCTGGGCGCCGACATCGCCTTTCACCTCGCAATCCTTGATGCTTCGAGTAACCGGTTCTTCATCTCGATGAAGCCGATGGTCGAGGCCGCTCTGCAATTCGCCATTCGTTTCACCAACCGTGCGAAGGGCATTCCCGTGGGCGAGCAGGCCGAACACAGCGCGATCTACAAGGCGATCGCACGCCGCGCGCCGGAAGCAGCGCGCAAGGCTTCCAAGGCCCTGCTGACCGAAGCTCTCGCGCTGATCCGGCGTAATCAGGAAGAAGCGGCCTAGGTTTTTCGTGCTGATGTACACACTCGCCAGCTGCGGCTTGCGACTTACAGTCCTTCTCTGACGCTCTTAAGAACCCTTCTCAGCCTGCCGCAATTCGCGAGCAAACTTGGCTTAGGCAATCGGCAGCGCCCTACCGCGTTATCCGCAAGCCGCCTCCGACTGCGGCCCAATCGACGTTGACCAACCCCATCAGGGAGAATAAGTAGGACAAATAAGATAAATAGGAAAGGGGAAGGATGGCGGAATTTTCAGTGTCGCTATCGATCTGGGACTGGGCCGCGTTCGCACTCTACCTGCTCGGCCTTAGTGCGATCGGCCTGTGGGCAGGTCGCCGCTCGGCCGACAGCGAGGCATCGGAAGACTATTTTCTGGCTGGACGCAGCCTGCCATGGTACGTCGTAGGTTCGTCCTACATCGCCGCGAATATCTCTACCGAACATTTTATCGGTTTGATCGGAGCCGCCTTCATCTACGGCATCGCCGTCGCGACCGGTGAGTGGTCGACGGTGATCGCCTTCACTTTCCTCATTTGGCTATTCATCCCCTTTCTGCTGCGGGCGAAAGTGTTCACCGCGCCCGAATTCCTCGAACGCCGCTTCAATCCGCAACTCCGCTTCCTCTTCGCGGCGGTCACGGTCGTCGCCAACATCGTCGCCTTCCTGGCACCGGTGATCTACGGCGGCGGCCTGGCGTTCTCGAAAATCGTCGCGCTCGATCAGTCCCTTGGCCTGCCTGCGGGCGGCGACGCTGGGCTTTATCTGATGATCGCCCTCATCGGACTGCTTGCCGGCGGCTGGGCCATTTACGGCGGTCTCCGATCGGTTGCTTGGATGGATGTCTTAACAATCGCCATCATGATCGGCGGCGGGCTCCTGGTTACCATAGCGGGGCTGTCCGCGCTCGGTGGCGGCGACGTGATCTCTGGGTTCGCTGAAATGCTGTCGCGCAATAGCGGACAGGGAGCTGAATACGCCGACGCCATTGCCAAGTGGGCACCCGACATCGTCGGCAGCGATGCCTACGACCGACTGTCAGTCATTCAGCCGCTGACTCACCAGACCAATCCATGGACGCACTGGGTTTTCAGCTTCTTCTACATCGGCCTGTGGTACACGGTGATCAATCAATTCCTTGTCCAACGCATCTTCGCAGCAAAGGATATATACCACGCCCGGATGGGCATGACCTTTGCAAGTTACCTCAAGCTGCTGCTCCCATTCATCGTGGTCATGCCGGGGCTGATCTGGTTCGCACTCAACCCGCAAATCCTTGGGAGCGCGTCATCGCTCGAAAGCGTGCGACCCGTCGCTGACCAGACCTACGTCTCGATGATTCAAACGCTGATTCCCATCGGCATCAAAGGCGTTCTACTAGCCGCGCTGTTTGGAGCCATCCAATCGACAGTCGCGGCCGTACTCAATTCGACGTCGACGATTCTGACGCTCGATTTCTACAAGCGCTTCTTCAATCCGGCGGCGAGCGAGCATTCGCTCGTCGGATTGGGGCGGATCATCACCGCGGTCGTCCTCGCGCTCGCGATCGGCCTCGGCATCTGGATCAGCACGCTGGGCGAGAGCCTATTCGTATACATCCAGGAACTCTACACGTTCTTTGCCCCGCCGTTCTCGGCGATATTCCTGCTCGGGACTCTGTGGCGGAGAATAAACGGAACCGGCGCACTGTGGACCGTGATCCTAGGGTTCGCGTTCGGCATCGCGGTCAAGCTCATGGTGCAGAATGGCTCGGCACCTGATTGGCTGGTGCCCTACGCCAACCAGGGCTTGCTCAACTGGGCGCTGTGCATGGTGCTGTGCACCGTGATCAGCCTCGCCACTCCGCCCCCGCTACCCGAGCAGGTAACCGACGACCTGGCGTTCAACTTTCGGAAGATGAACCTCGGCGGCGGGCTTGGCGGCCCGTGGTACAAGTCGGTACCGTTCTGGTCGATCGGCGCGATCGTGCTGATGTTCGGTTTCATGCTCGTCTTCTCGGTGCTGCTGTGAGCACACTCAAGTTTCCGAGCGCGCCCACCCCGCCGATGGGGTGGAACAGCTGGGACTGTTTCGGCGTCGACGTGACCGAGGCCGAAGTGCTCGCCAATGCCGAGTACATGGCCGAGCACCTGCTTTCGCACGGGTGGGACACGGTGGTCGTCGATCTTGCCTGGTACGGCCGCGGCCTCACCGCGCTCGGCGAACAGTACAAGATGCAGCGTCCGCCGCTGCTGCTCGACGAATGGGGCCGCCCAACGCCCAACCCCGAACTCCACCCCAGCGCGGCGGCCGGAGCGGGGTTCAAGTCGCTTGCCGACAGGGTCCATGCGTTGGGACTCAAGTTCGGTATTCACATCATGCGCGGCGTGCCGTGGGAGGCGGTCGAGAACGCCATCCCAATCAAGGGAAGTGTACACACCTGTGCCGACATCGGTCTCCCTCTCGAAGGGTGCCCCTGGTTTCACGGCTTCCGGACTGTGGACATGGCACATCCTGGCGGGCAGGCGTGGTATGACAGCCTCGCCGAGTTATGGGCAAACTGGGGCGTCGATTTCGTCAAAGCCGACGACATGAACTCTTGGACCGGCGAAGCCGGCAGCCCCTATCGCGCTGACGAGGTCGACGGCCTCGCCCGCGCGATCGCCAAGGCAGGGCGGCCGGTGACCCTCAGCCTCAGCCCGGGTGCTGCGCAGTACGCGCAGGTCGCGCACATGCAGGATCGCGCGCACATGTGGCGGATCTCGCCCGACTTCTGGGACGATTGGGCGGCCCTGCGGCGCATGTTCGACCATTGCGCCAAGTGGGCGCGCTTTTCCGGTCCGCAGAGCTGGCCCGATGCCGACATGCTGCCGCTCGGACGCATTTCGCTACGTGCCGAGGTGGGGGAGCCGCGCACGACCAACTTCACCCGCGACGAGCAGGTGACCATGCTCACGCTGTGGGCGATCGCGCGCAGCCCTCTAATGTTCGGAGGCAATCTGCCCGAAATCGACGCCGAGACGCTGGCTCTAATTACGAACGACGCTGTGATCGACGTGAATCAGAACTCGAGCGGCGGACGCGAAATCTCGCGCGATGGCGATCTGATCGTGTGGGAGGCGCGCGCCGACTACAGCGCGCGATATATTGCACTGTTCAACATCAGCGATGAAGTCCTTTCGGTCGATCTGGCTCGTGCAGATTGGGCGACCAGACGAGCGAGGATCATCGACTTGTGGTCCGGGATGCCCATCGAGAAACCCGAGCTCGACATACCGTCCCACGGCGCACGCTTGCTTCGCTTCGGCTGACAGGCTCAGGTAGGAGAACCCCAATGAAGGCCGCCCTTCTCGTAATTGCTTTCCCCATACTCCTTGCAGGGTGCGTCGCCCTTCCCGCCGAATCAGGGTCGCAATCTGTGATGCTAGGCGGCAAGCCGCTGCCAACCCCGGCAGAGCGGATGAAGCTGCGCGATTTCCCTTCCATCTATCAGGCGTGGAACCCGCTCGACATGCCCGCGCAGTACCCGCAGGACACCGTTGCGCAGCGCATCGCCGCCGCGGCCAAACACGACTTGCTGTGGGAAGAGCCAGTCAGTCAAATCGGCTTCAACACGCCGTTGGTACTCGGCCTGGAATGGGAAGGCGCACATGCGGGTCAATCAAACCGCTTCGATCCTGCTTCGCTGGCCCAGGCGACAAAAAACCGGATAGAACTGTTGCGGCTCAATCCGGCAATGATAACGCTCATGGAAATACGCTGGCGCGATGCACCGGGAAGTTATCTTCCAGAGGACAGCACCTGGTGGAAGCGCAACCCGGACGGGACGCGCGTTGCGGGGTGGGATGGCGGGCCTGAACCTTATTACATGCTGGCCTACGACAACCCGGCTTTCATCAAGCACGTCGGCGACCAGGCGCGGATCGCCGTGCAATCCGGGGTGTACGACGGCGTAATGCTCGACTGGTCGGGCTATCTGCCGATTGTCGAGGAAGTCCGCCGGTCCGTGGGCGACAACGCCATCGTCATCGTCAACATACATGATGATATCGAGGACGGCGAGAAGTATGCGCACCTTATCAATGGTGCTTTCATGGAATGCGATCCCGAGCCTGGCAAACTGTGCGGTTGGGAGAAAATGGGCCGCGCTCTTCGTTACTATGAAAGCGCATTCCGCACGCCCCGGGTGAATGCGTTGGAAGGCTGGGGCGATCGGAGAGATTTGAAGCGAATGCGCGCGGTTACGACCATGGGTTTGACCCAATCGGATGCTTTCGTACTTTATGCCGACCCCAATCCGCTCAAGACGCCGGACCACTTGCATGACTGGTACGCATTTTGGGATACGAAGCTCGGGCGACCGATGGGCAGAGGCGCGGCGACATCGGACGGTAGCTGGCGCCGCACATTTTCGAACGGCGTTGCGGTGTACAATCCGTTCGGCAACGACGTGGTGACAGTTTTATTTGCAGAAGACCGGACCCAGGCGTCGACCGGCAAACGGGGAAAAACTTTCGACATTCCGCCGGCGGACGGTGATATCTTTTTGCACTGAGAGCTTGCTTTCATGCTCATGACAGCCCCCTCAGGTCTCAAGGACCACTGGATCGGCCGACAGATGCCTCCTCACCCGCTGGCCGGGGGCTTTCGGCATATCATATGACTTCACTTCATCTGCCGTCTGTCGCTTTGACCAATTCTCTGGGCGAAGGGATCGTTTGGGACGACCAAGTTCAATCGTTCCGCTGGACGGATATCGAACGGCGGACGCTATTTTGTCTGTCGTGGCCCGAGCGCAAACTGAGCGAAGCACGTCTCCCCCAGCGGCTTGGCTCGTTCGCGTTGACGACGCTGCCGGGGGTAATCATCGCCGCGTTCGAGGACGGATTTGCCCGGTTCGCGATCGCCACAGGCGGGGTCGAATGGATCGCCAGGCCCCCGGCAATCCCCGGCGTTCGCTTCAACGATGGCCGTGTTGATCGGCAGGGCCGATTCGTCGCGGGCACCATGGTGGAAGACGCGGCGCGGGCCGGCGGCGAACGTCGGGGCACCTTGTGGCGGCTAGAACCTAACGGCTCGCTGACCGCTTTGGTCGAGAACATCGGCATTTCCAACGCATTGTGCTGGTCGCCCGACGGAGCGGAGATGTACCATGCCGACACCACCACTGGAATTTTGAACGCCTATCGATACGGTGAAGCGGCGCAACTCGACCGTGTGGTACGCCAATTTTCCGACGAGGGCTGGCCTGATGGTGCCTGCGTCGACAGCGTCGGGCATATCTGGCAAGCGCTTTGGGGTGGCGGAGCCGTAGCCCGTATCGACCCCGCGAGCGGACGCGAGATCGACCGGATTCCGCTACCCTCTTCGCAGATCACTTGCCCGGCGTTTGGCGGGGCCAATCTGGATGTACTAGCCGTCACCAGCGCATCGACCGGTCTCGACGCCGAAAGGCGAACCGCCGAACCCGATGCGGGCCATGCATTCTTCGCGCTGCCGGGCGTACGCGGTCTGCCAGAGATGCGGGTCCGGCTGGATTAGACGTGATGGCCGGTTCGAGCCTGGCGACCAATTTGGTCCAGCTTTCGGGACCGACCGAACAGCCAATATACAGCGATTGGATGGGCGGCCTGAGCTGGGCTAATCCCGCTTTGAAACGGCCCCACCCCAACATAGCCCCGATCGCTGCCACAATCGGGGATCGCCGCAGGTTCGGGCCTGCCTAACCGCATTGAGCGGATCGCGCACCCTGTGTTCCCGTACCGTCGCCCTAGGGTTTGCTAGCGCCTCTCAGCTGCGGCTGCCAGTTTGGATCGTCGACATGCTCTTGCGCCATCAGATTGATGATCCGCCCGACAAGATCGGGGTGGGCA
This sequence comes from uncultured Aquisediminimonas sp., assembly GCA_965365485.1. Taxonomy (GTDB): domain Bacteria; phylum Pseudomonadota; class Alphaproteobacteria; order Sphingomonadales; family Sphingomonadaceae; genus Aquisediminimonas. Next base: position 5,271 of record CBDUBW010000011.1, on the reverse strand, counting down.
GACGCCACGTTGCGTGTCTCGCCGGTGTCGGTCGATAAGTCATAAAGCTGGACCGGACCGGTCAGCATCGGGACACGCACGGCTTTCCACTTGCCCAGGCGAAGGGCCTGAGCCGAGCCATGTTCGTAAAATTCCCAATAGAGGAAATCATGGGACTGTTGGGTACCTCGGCCTGTCAGCGACGGAACAAAGCTTACTCCGTCGCGCGCGCCCCCGGGGAGATCGGCAACGTCCAGCCCGACCAGTTCCGCAAAAGTGGGCCACATGTCAGCAAAATAACCGACATGCTCCGTAACCTGACCGTAGGGGACCAGGCCGGGACCCCATGCGATAGTCGGCTGGCGGATGCCCCCTTCGAACATGTCGCGCTTAATGCCGCGAAACGGGCCGTTCGAATCGAGGAATTGGGGATCGTACCCACCTTCTGAATGAGTGCCGTTGTCGGAGGTGAAAATAATGAGTGTTTCGTCAGCGACACCGAGTTGGCGCAGCCGGTCCATGATGAGGCCGACGCTGTGGTCGATGTGGCTGACCATCGCTGCATAGCCCTTCGATTCGTCAGGCCAAGGCTTTTGCGCGTAACGGTCGTAAGTAGGTATCTCGAGACCGTGAGCCCAATCCACCTTGTCGGCTTCGTTATTTGCGTGCGGACTGATTAGAGAATAATAAAGGAAGAACGGGCGTTCGCTTTTCGACGCGTCATCTATAAATTGCAAAGCTTCCCGTCGAAACTCGTCCTCGATGTAAACCCGACGATCTTTAGGCAGCGCAACTCCTCCATGGAAATCCATGTAAGCCTCTGGCGCTAGCTGAACAGTATTCTCAAGCTTAACCTTGCTTTTATTACGCCACACAAAGTCCGGATAATGGTTGTGAGCGTGGACCTGATTGAGAAAGCCGTAGAAGTAATCAAAACCCTGGTCATTCGGTTGCCCTTCGTTGCCCACGTCGCCCAGACCCCATTTGCCTACCAAGGCGGTTCGATACCCTGCCGTCTTGAGCACCCGTGCAACGGTCCAATCTCCCTTGCGCAGCGTTTGAATATCCTTGCCCGCGTTTCCGCGCACCCGCGCGTGACCAACATGGTAGCCGGTCATCAGTACACTGCGGGACGGCGCACATACCGTAGAACCCGAATAGAACTGCGTGAATTTCACCCCCTCCGCCGCCATACGCGACAAATTGGGAGTCTCAATCTCGGTCGTGTCGAACGCGGCGATATCGCCATATCCCAGGTCGTCCGCCAAGATGAGAATTATGTTGGGGCGCTTCGGTGCGACGACGCTTTGCGCGCCGATTGCGCTGCTCCACCACAGGCCGATCATCGCCATCAAGCTCAGGGTGATGCGCTTCATGATCATGGTTCGTCCTCCCTCATCGGATAACAACACGATGCGCGCGGATTGACCAATTATATGGCAAATAGTATAAGTGCGCAAACCGCGAGCGAGCCTCGCATCGCAATAAGGGGAAGAGAGAGTGCGGTTGGCTGGCATCGCGACACTGGCGATGATCCTTCTGATGGGTTGTACGCCAGCACCTCGGCACGGCGTCGCACCCCCGTCCAGCGAACGCCCCAACATCTTAATCGTGATGACCGACGATCAAAGCTGGCCACACGCCTCTGCTTACGGTTCTGATCTCGTTCGCACGCCTGCGTTCGATCGCATCGCCCGTTCGGGCATCTTGCTCGAGAACGGCTGGGTCTCGGCGCCCAGTTGCGGACCCTCGCGCGCTTCGTTGCTGACGGGCCAGGATTTCTGGCGACTCGGGCCGGCTTCGATGAATCACTCGATTTGGCAAGCCGGAACCGAAACGATCTTCGATCACCTCGCCCGGGCCGGGTACGCGACCGGCTTCACAGGCAAGGGTTGGGCTCCCGGGACTTTCGAGGCTGGTGGACGCAAGGAAAGCCCGACCGGGCCAGGGTTCCAGTCGCGGCGCGTCAAGCAGCCCGGAAGCGGGGAGATGCGAGTCGATTACTCAGCCAATTTCACTGATTTCCTTCGATCAGCAGGCGATAGGCCGTTCCTCTTCTGGGTGGGAATGAACGAACCCCACCGCCCCTACTTCGAAGGGGTAGGCAGGCTAAACGGCAAGGTGCTTGGTCCGGGCAAGGTCCCCGGAATTGTGCCTGACGAACCGATCGCGCGCGGGGACGTTGCCGATTATGCCTACGAAATCGAATGGGCCGACATTGAGCTCGGGCAGATCCTCGACGCGCTCGAGCAGCGCGGAAAACTTGCCAACACGCTGATCGTGTTCTCCTCGGACAACGGGATGCCTTTTCCGCGCGCCAAGGGGGCACTCTATGAGGCCGGCGCGCATATGCCGATGGCAGTCGCGTGGCCAATGCGGTTGGGGGGAGGGCGGCGGAACAGCACTTTCATTCAGATGCCCGATTTCGGCCCTACGATCATGGCCGCCGCTGGCCTGCCAATTCCCCCGGAGATGAACGGACACAATCTGCTGCCCTTGCTGCAAGGTGAGGTCGATGCCGTACGCCACAGGGCGGTTATGGGCATCGAGCGCCATTTTCCCGGGAGTCGGCCGCATGGTGCCGGATATCCCAGCCGCGCGCTACGCACGGCAAACTGGTTGTACATCCGCAACTATCACCCGAATGCCTTCCCCGCGGGTAACCCGCAAAGCGAAGTTTGGCCCCCCAACGATCCCACGGGCGGTTTCGGTGATATCGACGGCGGGCCAACCAAGACGCTCATCGTGCAAGACCGTGAGCGTCTCGCCCAGTGGTATCAACGATCATTCGCAAAGAGGCCAAGCGAGGAACTCTATGCCGTGCGGGACGGCGCGCCGGAACTCGCCAATCTTGCGGGGAACCCGAAGTATGCGGCGGTTCGCAAGTACCTCGCCGCTATGATGCAGCGCGAACTTGTGCGTCGCGGCGATCCTCGAGCGCAAGGCAGGGGATCGGAATTTGACGCTTGGATGCGCAAATACCCGGTGGTTGGTTCCAACATCGCAGCGGAGCAATGATTGGGGCGGACGCCGCCTACCGCGAAGTCATTCGCACGCCTGTGCCTGGCCGCTGGCAGCGAGGCCAAGTTTTGCCTCGAAGCATGCCAGCGGAAGGCTGGGTGCCACACCCTCCCGCTTGTTCTCCGACGCCGCCGGACCGCGCTCTACGTGTCGCCGATGACTGCGGCCGCCGGCGAATTGAGGCGCGGAAATCCAAGATCAGCAGAATACGCTCACCGGAGCGATTGGAGATCGGACAAATGCCAAAAAATTGCCTCGTCGCACTGGCTGCCTTAGCCCTCTCTGCCTGTGCCGTGACCGCCGAGCCGCCGGCAAGCGCTCCGTCGACCCTTATCGAACAAGTCGCCGAACGGCCCCCGATGGGATGGAACAGCTTCGACGCGTGGGATAGCCGTATCGATGAGAAAACCTATCGCGAAACGGTCGAGTTTATGGCCAATAACCTGAGGGATCATGGCTGGGAATACGCCGTAATCGACTACATCTGGTGGAACCCCAATCCGGGTGGCCATAATGTGCGCGAAAATTTCAAACAACGCATCGGCCATCCTGATGTTCGCTTGGCGGCCGACGGTTCGCTGCTCGACAAGCGCGAGGTCACGATGGATGAATTCGGCCGCTTGTTGCCCTCGGTCGAGCGGTTCCCCTCGAGTGCCGGCGGCAAAGGGTTCAAGCCGCTCGCCGACTGGGTCCATTCCAAGGGCATGAAATTCGGCATTCATATCATGCGCGGCATCCACCGCGAGGCGTATTACCGCAATACGCCTATCCTCGGCAGCAAGGCCAGCGCGAAGGACATCGCCAAGGTCGGTGATCACGCACCCTGGCTCAACAATATGTTCGGCGTCGACTGGCGGCAGGAAGGCGCCCAGGAATATTACGACTCGATTTTTCGGCTCTACGCTCAATGGGGAGTCGATTACATCAAGGCCGACGACATGATGGGCAGCTGCGGTGGTCCGAGCTATGGATACTCGGAGGGCGAGATATCCATGATGCGCAGGGCCATCGACCGCTCGGGCCGGCCGATGGTGCTGAGCTTGTCGTGCGGAGAGGCGCAGACGGGACGCGCCGATCACTTGCACACCAATGCCAATATGTGGAGGATATCGAACGATTTCTGGGATGAGTGGCGGCACCTCGCACGCAGTTTCCCGCTGCTCGATAAGTGGTCGGCATGGGGCGGCGATCATCGGTGGCCCGACGCAGACATGATCCCTTTCGGTCATATTTCGCTCGACGATCGGCCGCATGGCCCCGATCGGATGAGCAAGTTCACAATCCCTGAACACTACACGCTGATGACGTTGTTCAGTATTGCGCGTTCGCCTTTGATGATCGGCAGTGAGCTGCTCACCACACCCCGCGAAACCATTGAGACCTTTTTTACCAATGACGAAGTGCTCTACGTCAATCAGCACGGCCGCGATCCGCACCAGGTAATTCGGGTCGACAGCGAGAGGGGGGGTGACGACCCGACGAAATACTATGCTGTCTGGATCTCGCACGACGAAAGATCATCCGACCGGTTCGTGGCGCTCTTCAACCTCGGCCCCGAGGAAAAGGAGGTCACCTTCCGCTTCGAGGATGAAGATTTACGCGGCGCTTGGAAGGTCCGCGACTTATGGGCTCGCAGGGATGCTGGCGAAGCGCGGGATGCGTTGACCCGGACCCTGCCAGCCCACGGTGCGGCGCTGCTGCGCCTCACGCCGATCGCGACGAGCGATCAGCGTTGGCAGCCGCGCGACCGGCCGCCTGAAACCCAAAGCCAGTGAGAGGCGCGGTCCTACTCATCTCTGTCCGAAGTGACGATGGTCTGGTCGTCCTATTGGTCAGCGCGCGAAGCTCATGCTTCGCCGGGGCCGGCCCCGTTTTTCCGGCTGCTGACAAGCCCCGTGAACGTCCGAGTTCAGTACCGGATTCTTGCCGCTTCGCCTACGTATTCGTCGTCTGCCCATTGGCCGCCAAGGCTCATCTCGTGGACCGAGTTGCCTTGCGCGCTCCCGGCGGGCGGCGCCGGATCGGTCCTTGCGACCAGCCGTTCGAAGCCCGCCGGATCACCCGTAGGGTCGTAACCGAGCGCAAAGGCCCCACTGTTGTCATAGTGCCGGCCCGAACGATCCGAAATGCCATAGACGACTTCATACACCAGGGAGGGATGCTCAAGGCCGATCCCAACGAGTTGGCCCAGATCCTCAGGGCTGAGCCAATTACCCAGCCGCCGCCGATCAATCGGCCGATCCGCGACATTGCCTATCCGGATGACGAGCA
>CBDUBW010000010.1:0-25116 GCA_965365485.1 uncultured Aquisediminimonas sp. | reverse complement strand
TATCTCGAGGAAATCCGCGCCGCCGGCCTTTATGACGAGATCTGGCAGGCGTTCGCGGTGCTGCTTCCTGTCCGTACTGTCGGCGTGATGGGCGATTTCCGCACCTACGATCATGTCTGCGCGCTCCGCGCCGTCACTAGCACCGACGGCATGACCGCCGACATCTACCCCTTCGAGCCCGCCTTCCTGAGCCGCGTCGCCACGCGGATCGTGAATGAAGTAAAGGGCATCAACCGCGTGGTTTACGATTTCACGAGCAAGCCTCCCGGCACGATCGAGTGGGAATGAGATGCTTGACCAAGCTGTTTTGGTCAAGTACGACTTCGCAATGGCGATCAGTGTAAATATTGGCGAGGCAAAGACCAGGTTTTCCGAACTGGCGGCGCGAGCGTTGCGTGGTGAAGAAGTGGTGGTTCAGAAGGCGGGTGTCCCGATGCTGAAGCTCGTTCCGATCGAGGCAGCACAAAAGTTTGATCGCGCCGAGCGCCACAAGAAAATCGACGAGATTTTGGCGCGCGCCGATGCTCTGCCCCGCCTCAAAGCCGACTTCGATCTCGAATGGGATGAAAACGGCCTTCCGGCATGATCGTCCTCGATACCTCCGCTCTGATCGCGATAATCTTCGATGAACCGGAGCGGAAACGGTTCCGCGAGATTCTCGAACTGGAGAACGGAGCCATCGTCAATGCAGCGACCATGATCGAGGCGCGAATGGTTTCGCATGGCCGCGCCGGATCTCCAATGGTCGGCATTCTCGAGGAATTTGTCACGCACAACCGTATAAAAACGGAGGCTCTGACTGAGGAGCATGTCGAAATCGCGCACCATGCCTTTGTGCGCTATGGCAAAGGCAGCGGCCACAGGGCTCAGCTGAACTTCGGCGATCTCTTCAGCTACGCATTGGCCAAGGCGCGGGACTTACCCTTGTTGTACAAGGGCAATGATTTCTCCCACACCGATGTTAAGCGTCACAAGGGCGTGTAGCGAAACCCAAGGACTGTCACGTCGTCGGACGCATCCTGGTCGCCTTCAAAGGCTCGAACGTTCTGCAGCAACGCAGCTGTGGTCGCTTTGATCGGCAATGCTTGCGCCGCAAGCAGCAATTCCATCAGCCGCTTTGATCCAAAAAAGGCGCCCGAGCGGTCTTGCGCTTCGGTGATCCCATCGCTGATCACGAAGAGCGCGTCGCCCGGAGCCATTTCTACCGTGCTCGCCTCGAATGAGAAGCCCGGCGCCACCGACAGCGGCGGGCCGCCTTCGGGCTTGAGCATTTCGACCTCTCCGCTCGCGCGCACCAGCCATGGGTTCTCGTGGCCCGCATTGCAGAGCGCAAGCGTGCCATCGCGCGTGTCGAGCAGCGCGACGAGCATTGTCACGAACATCGCTTCGCTATTGTCGCGCGCGACTTCGTCGTTAAGCCGTGTCACCGCCGCTGCGAGATCGCTTCCGTCGCGCAGCAGCACCGATTTGGTCAGCGCTTTCGACAATGCCATGAACAACGCGGCGGGAACGCCCTTTCCTGTCACGTCGCCGACGAGGAAGCAGAGGCGGTGCTCATCGATCCGAACGGCATCGAAGAAGTCTCCGCCTATCTCGCGCGCGGGGATGACGAAGGCATCGACTTCAACGGCAGGATCGAGCTTTGCCAGCGCCTCGCGCGGAGGAAGCATGCCGAGCTGAATGTCACGCGCGGCGTCGAGTTCGCCCTGCGAGCGCGCCGAGGCGAGCTGTTCGGTACGCAAGCGCTCGGCGAGCTCGCGCTGGCGGCGGCGTGATTCGGCGAAGAGCATGAGCACCATCGTCACGCCGGTCGCAAAAGCGGTCAGCACGGGCGCGACGGGATCGATCAGCAGATTGAATTGCGCGTAGGCTGCCCAGCTAAACGCAAAAACCGCGGCGAACGAAGCAATCGTGATCGCGAAAGCGGGCCAGCCGCGCAGTCTGGGCAGCAGCCGCACCGCCATCGCCACCAGCAATACGGCTGCGAGCCCTTCGACGATCCACGCCCAGCCGGGCCGCCATAATTCGGCATCGTTGAGGATCGTGTCGACGGCGTTGGCCTGCACCGTCGCGCCATAGCCGGTTTGCGATAGGACCGTGGAGACCTGATCTTGCGTTCCCGTCGCGTTGAGCGCGACGATCACCGCCTTGCCGGCAAAGATGCTCGGCGGCACACTGCCTTCGAGCACATCGAACGCGGACATCTCCGAACCCTTTGGCAGCTTGTCGGCGAGCCGCACCGTCATGCGCCCATCCTTGCTCGTGCGGATCAGCTCACCGCCCACGCGCATTCCGGTGAGCCGATCGCCCGCGATCACCGGAACGACCTTATCCTCATCGCGCATCTGCAACGCCATTTCGAGCGAGAGACTCGGCATGTCGAAATTTGCGACGCGCGCGGCGAGCGGCACCTTACGCACAACGCCGTCGCGATCGGGATCGCCGTTAAGCAGGCCATGGCCCAATCCGACATCGTCGATCGCAGCGATGTTGGTGATGACCGCTTCCCAGCTCAGGACCCCTTTCGGCAACGGCTCAGCAAAAGCGCGAACGTTGGCAGGCTCGGGCGCATCGCTGGCGCGGTCCGCGTCGATGGCGACTCGCCCCAGCACAACTGGCGCGGTGCCGATGGTTTGCCCAAGCAGCTGGTCGGTGTCGGGCTGAGCGGCGAGCTGTTCGGCAAGAGCAGGAGGCAGATTGGGAGTAACTTCGGCGAAGGCGGCCGCGCTGTAGCGATCGGGTTCGGGCAGGATGACATCGAGGCCGATGACCTTGGGCCCGCCATCGGCGATTGCATAAACGAGGTTGGCGAGCGTCCTTCGCGGCCATGGCCAAGGATGGATCTGGCTGACCGACTGATCGTCGATCCAGACGATGCGGACGTCGGTGTTGCTGAGATCGCGGGGAGAAAGTCGCTGCCACGCATCGTAGACCGGCTGGCTGAACCTTTCGCCGCCGGGCAAATGGATGATCGCGGCGACGATCAGCGCGGCAAGCAGACCGGCAAGCCGGATGCGCCGCATCGGTGAGCTGTCAGACTTCGAGTTCAAGCCCGTCATAGGCGCAGACGACGTCGAGCGGTTTCCGGCCCTCGCGGGTCAGTTCCTCGTAGCGGATCGTCTCATGATGCATCCGCTGAATCGCGCGGTCGTTATAGGTCGGCTCGTGGTGAAACAGCACCAACCGCTTGGCACCCGCCTGATGGCAGAGATCGACCGCGACGATATTGCTCGAGTGCCCCCAATCCTCCTTCATGGTCACCGTATCGGCGAGCGAGTACATGGTGTCGGAGATGACGAGATCGGCCTCCTTGAAGAAGGTCTCGAACTTCGTTTCGGCGAGCATCTCGTCAACCTTGTGCTCGCTGTCGGTCGAATAGATCGCGGAGGTATCGCCTTCGTAAAAGCGGAAACCGTAGCTGTCATGCGAATGATATTGCAGGATCGTTTCGACACCCAAGCCGCCAATTTCATAACGCTTGCCGGTCTCCAAGGTGACGAAGCTGATATCCGCGCGCAGCCAATCGAAAGGTACCGGAAAAGAGATTTCTTCCTGCTGGCGGCGAAGTGCTGTCTCGGCATCAGGGTGGCCGCTATGAATGACGACCTTCGCGCCCGCATCGAAGGCGGCGACGAAGAAAGGGAACCCCATGATGTGGTCCCAATGAAGGTGCGAGAGGAAAAAATTGTAAACGCGTGGGTGACCTTCCGCGCAGCGCCGGGCGGCATCGAGCCCGAAATCGCGCAGGCCCGAACCCATGTCGCAGACCTTGAAACTGTTGTCGCCGCCTTCGATCTCGACGCAGCTGGTGGCCCCGCCATAGGTTGCGCCGGTGGCGAAATCGAGTTCGCTTTCGGCAAAGGCAAGCGCCTCGTCTTCGTTGGCGAAGGTTCGCCCCGAAGCCGCGACCAATGCCCGCGCAATCTTCCCGCGAATGGCCTGGGCGCGCTTGGCGACCGGCAGAGACCCCCGCGTCCCCCAGAAGCGAACCTTCACGCGATCACGCCTCCAGCCGATCGGTGACGGTGAAGATCTTGTCGTAGCGGCTGATCTCGAAAATCTCGCGCATCCGTTCATTGGGACGGGCGAGCGTAATCGCGACATTTTTCGAATCGGCCTCGCGCTTGGCGAGCGTCAGCACGCGCAGCCCGCGCGACGACATCCATTCGATTCGATCAAGATCGAGCACGAGCGACGAGCCGTCCGCCCCCGCTTCTCCGATCGCGCCGTTAAGCGCGGCGAGAAACGCTTCCCACGTCGTCTCGTCGACGCGGCCCTGCGGCTCGCCCACCAGAACGCCGCCAGACCGGCGGCTCGTCCACTCCATGCGACTCCCTTTCGGTTTTCCCCCATCGCCATTGCCGACGCTAGAAAGAAATGTCTGTGATGGAAAGCATAGCGCGAAACCATGCTTTGAGATATTGGGGGACATAGAAGGTGGAGTATGAAGGTCATGTTTCGATCAGCGCTGCTCGTCGTTCCGGCACTGCTGCTGAGTGTGCCCGCGATGGGCCTGGCGCAATCGAGCTATAGTGAGAAATCCTACAAGACGGGCAAGAAAAAGTCGAAAAAGGCCAGGATGGGCACGTCGGCTTTCGTCAGCCCGGCAACGCCCTCGCAGGCGCTTCCTACATTCACTGGCCAGGTTGCGCCGGCGGCGGCGACCAGCGGCGGGGGCGCGACGATCATGGCCTATAAGCGCGATCCCGTTCCGATCTTCGACGCCACCGGCAGCAAGCTTCGCGATGTGCCCAAGGGCAAGATGCCCAAGGTCAACACCGCGGCCGCGCGCGTGTTGGGCACGAAGCCCGGCTATGTCCAGATCATGCTCGATGGCGCGCCCGCCTGGCTGCGGCTTACCGCGGTCGATTATGTCGGCACGATCAGCACGCCGCCATGCGAAAAGGTCGTCACCAAGTTCGCCAAGATGGAAGAAGATGGCGTCGAGCGCTCATTGGGGCTCGGCTGCAAGAAGTAGTTCGATAACTATCCACCGGGTCGCACGAAAACAATCGGTGGAGGAATTATGACGTCGCGATTGCGCCTGACCACGTCTCTCGTGGTGGCGATGGCCGTTCTCGGTACCGGGGCGGCGGAAGCGCAGAAGGGCCGCAAGCGGCCCGCCGCAAAACCCGCGGCGACCAAGGTCGCCGTACCCCCACCGGTCGATCCCGGCCCGGCCGCGCTCTATCGTCCCAGCGTCGGCTGCCCCGGGGCGCCTGCGGGAAAATATACGCCGGTCGCAGTGCCAAAGAAGGAACGCGGCAAATCGCCGATCGAAAAGGCGCCGCTGATCGCGACGATCGCGCCCGCCGATATCTGCGCGAACCGTACGCGAATGGTCGCGGGCGGCAGCCAGATCGGCACCGCCGCGCTCGGCCTGTCGAGCCAGGTGCTTAATACCCAGGCGGGTCGGCTCGATCTGATCGCGATTCCCAAGGTCGAGCACGAGCTGCAGAAGGTGCTGCTCAAATATAGCGACGCCTGGCCTTATGCGCGTCCCGCCAAATTGCCTCGCATCCTGTTCCGCGCGACCGACGCCTATGATGCTTATGCACTGGCCGACGACAGTATCGTGCTTTCGCTGGGCGCGATCGAAGCAGCCGAGAGCGATTCCGAGCTGCTTTTCATCCTCGCGCATGAATATGGTCACGTGTTGATGGCGCATCACGGCGCGCAGGTGCAGCAGAACAACGCGAAAGGCGCGTTCGCCGCATTGGGCGCGATCTACACGGCCGGGACGCTGGTTTCGCAGCTGCGTTCTAACGGTGCCAGCGTCACGATCGAGAACCGCGCGAAGGTCGAGAATGCCGCCAAGCGCGCCGCGATTGTCACCGAAGCGCTGCGCTTCGCGACCGACGATATGTATGCCCCGGCCTATAGCCGTGATCAGGAATATCAGGCCGATGCCATCGCGATGGACTTGCTGGTCGGCTCCAACCAGACGATCGACAGCTATACGAATGTTTTCGCGCGTCTGGGCAAGGTCTTCGACAAAAAGGCGGCGTCGCGTGCGCGTGCTGAAAAACGAGCGAGCGCACTCCAGAAATCGCTCAACGCGACTATGAAGGAGGTTGCGACGCCTGAATTCTTCGCCTCGGTGGGAATGGGCAACACCCAGGGGCTCAAGAATATGGGCACCAACATGGCGTTGAGCGTCGGCGCCTCGCTGCTCGGTGGAGTGCTGAGCAAATCGGGCGATACGCACCCGCCGCCGGAGGAACGGCGCAAGGCGCTCGCGGCCTATTACCAGGCAGGCTATCCCAGCGTCGATCCGCCGATCGACGCCGGGGTGATGGTCGGGTTGATCAAGGGCATGCCCGAATTCAAGCAGGCGATCGCGATGCGCAACACTTATTTGACCGCGCGCACCGCCTATGAGGCGCAGGATTTCACCGGTGCGATGACGAACCTACGGTCGTTGGGCGCGGGGACGCAGAATGCACCGACCTTCATAAACTTCATGGGCGGCGTGGTCGCACGCGACATGGGCGACACGGCAACTGCCGCCCAGATGTTCGAGGCCGGTCGCACCGGCAACGGCATTCCGAGCGCACAGCTGCACGAAACCTATGCCGAGTTGAAGATCATCAGCAAAGATACGACGGGCGCGAAGACGATCATCGACGACGCCAATATTCGCTATCGCGATCCCGATCACTTCCGCAGCGTCGAGATTCAGCGCGTGGTTGCGGCGGGCGACCTGGCGTCGGCACAGGCCAACTACAACCAGTGCATGACGGTGACCAATCGCGACTACATCCCACCGCGCTGCAAGGCCGCCTACCCGGCTGCTGCCGGGGAAGCACCGGCGGCCGAGGAAAAGAAGAAAAAGTTCAAACTGCCGGGCGGCTTGCCGACCCCGTTTTAATCGATCGAGTATAGGGGGTTGAAGTTGCGCAAACCGGCATATTTTCTCGCGGCGGCGGCGCTGGCTGCGGTCAGCGTTCCTGCCTTCGCGCAGGCCGACGATCTCGCTACGTTGGAGGCCCAGATCGGCGAGGCGATGGACAAGCGCGACTGGACGGGCGCGATAGCGCTCGGCCGCCGGGCGCTCGCCATTGAGGAGAAGACCAAGGGCGCGAACAATGCCGAAGTCGGCGGAACGCTGACGCTGATCGCGGGCTGGCAACTCGAGATCGACCAATATGCCGAGGCCGAAGCCAATCTCCGCCGCGCGCTGACGATCCTCAATGCTACGCTCGGCCCCGATGACGAAAACACGGTCAAGGCGCAGACCCAACTCGCTCGCGCGCTCGAGGGCCAGAACAAGATGGCCGAGGCGGGGCGAATCTATACAGCCACCCTCGACAAGGTGCGCAAGCAGCATGGCGACAAGCACAAGCTCACCGCGCTCGCGCTTAACAATGTCGCCTATAACGCCTCGCGCGCGGGGCGGTATCGCGATGCGCAGAAGCTTTACGACCAGGCGCTGGGCGCGGGCCGTGCGGCGATGGACAATGAGGATCCCGATCTTGCGCTGATCATTGCCAACGCCGCGACCAATCTCACCTCGCGCGGCAAATATCTTCAGGCCGCGCCGCTCCATGACGAGGCGCTCAAATATCGTAGCGCTTTGCTGGGCGATGCGCACCCCGATGTCGCGGCAAGCCTCAACGGCGTTGCCTTCAATCTCTCGGCGCAGGGCCGGCACGCCGATGCCGGGCCGATCTACGAGCGCGCGCTGGCGATCCGCGAGCGCATTCCGGGCGAGGATCGCAAGCTCGCGACCGCGGTCAACAACATGGCGCACAACCTAAACGCGCGCGACCGCGCCGTCGATGCCGAGCCGATGTACGCCCGGGCGCGCGATCTTTGGCAGAAGACTTTCGGCGTCAATCACCCGCTGACCGCAATCGGCATCAGCAACATCGGCGCCAATCTGGAAAGCCAGAAGCGCTATGCGGAAGCGCTGCCCTATTTCGAGCAGGCGCTGGCGATCCGGCTGAAAACGCTTCCCAAGAACCATCCCGATATCGCCGCGAGCTATTTCAAGATCGGCCGCAACATGCGCCTGCAGGGGCGGATCACCGGCGCGGACAAATTCTACGACCAGGCGATCGCGATCCGCCGCGCCTCGCTCGGCTCGAAGCATCCCGATCTCGCTCTGGCGCTCGCCGATCACGCCGAGCTGGCGCTGCTCCAGGGCCCCGGCGCTGCCGACAAGGCGCTGAGCCGCGCGCGTGAAGCGGTAGCGATCGCCAACAAACGGCGCGAGCTGGCGCTGACCGGCAAGGGCGCGGGCGATGCCGGGGCCGAGCAGCAGGCGCTGGTGCGCGCAGGCGGTGTCGGCAGCGTACGTGCCGATCCCCTCAACGATACCTATGCGACGCTGCTGCGTGCGCTGTGGCAATCGGGCAAGACCGACGACGCGACCAAAAGCGAGGCGTTCGAAGCCGCGCAGGCGCTCGAAACCTCGGTCGCGGCGCTGACGATGCAGCAGACCGCGGCGCGTGCGGCGACGGGCAACGGCCCGCTGACGCAGCTGGTGCGGACACAGCAGGACCTTTCGGCGCAGGCGTTCGAGCTCGACCAGCAGTTGCTCTCGGCGCTGGCGGCGGGCGACGCAGCGGATGCCGAACGGCTTCGCGGCGAGATTGCGGCAACTGCGGAGCGACTTTCCGCCGCCGATGCCGATCTGCGCCGCCAATATCCCGATTATGCGCAAATGGTGCAGCCGCGCAGCTTCAGCGTCTCGGCCGCGCGCGCCAAGCTCGGCGCCGATGAGGGGCTACTGCTGCTCGTGCCGGTGGGCGACGACGTGTTTTCGTTTGGTGGGTCGAAGGACGCGATCGCGTGGAACCGCGTCAAGGGTAGCGCGCCCGAGGCTGCGCGGCTTGCCGGCAATCTGCGCTGCCAGATCGATCAGGGCACCTGCACGCCCGACATGGGGCCAAACGTGCTGACCGCCGGCGCAGCACCGAAATCGAAATGGGTCGAGGCCAATTATTCGGCTTATGATCGCGCCGCCGCGCACAAGCTCTATCTCGATCTCGTCGCGCCGGTCGAAAACGCGTTCAAGGACAAAACCCGGCTTTACGTAACCGCGACCGGAGGACTTTCGGCCTTGCCGCCGAGCGTACTCGTCACCGCGCGCCCCACCGCAGGCGAGGACGGTGCCGATCCAAGCGTACTCGCGGCGACGCCGTGGTTTGCCGATCGCTATGCGCTCGTCGCGCTGCCCTCGGTCTCGGTGCTGCGCGCCGTCAAGACCAGGACGCCCAGCGGCCAGCAGCTTGCATTCGTCGGCTATGGCGCCCCGGTGCTGCTCGGTGAGAAGGGGCTAAGCCGCGCCGCGATCCGGCCGTGGCGCTCGGTCGATGAGAATGGCGTGACGCTCGCCAACCCCGACACGCTGCGGACCCTCAGCCCGCTGCCGGGAACCGCGCGCGAGCTCGCGGCGATGGCGACGACGCTGAAGGCGGCGGGCGGCACTGTCGTCACCGGGCCGCGCGCGACCGAACGCGCGGTGCGGATGGACCCCAAGCTGTCCCAAGCGCGGATCGTCGCTTTCGCCACCCACGGTGTGCTGCCGCTCGAAGTTTCCGGCATCGAGGAGCCGGGGCTGGTCTTTACCCCGCCAAACGAGCCGAGCGGGGTCGATGACGGGCTGCTCGCGGCGTCGGAGGTGGCGAAGCTCTCGCTCAACGCCGATTGGGTTCTGCTCTCCGCATGCAACACCGCTTCGGGCGACGGCTTGCCGGGCGCGGACAGCCTTTCAAGCCTTGCGCGATCGTTTCTCTATGCCGGCGCCAACGCTTTGCTCGCCTCGCACTGGCGTGTCTCGGATGACGCCACCGCGCGGCTCACGGTAGAGACGCTTCGGGAACGCTCGACCGGTGGCAAAAGCCGCGCCGCGGCGCTGCAGACAGCGATGAAATCGATCCGAACCGGAACCAATGCCGACGGCACCAAGCTTGCTAACTGGGATCAAGCCTGGGCGCATCCACAGGCGTGGGGCGGCTTCATGGTGATTTCATCGAGCGACGATTGAGCCGCGGCTGGTTTTCGCCGGCCTGACGCGCTATCTCATCCGCATGAACCAGTATCAATCCGTCGCCGCCGATACCCCGCACACGCGCAATGGCGTGATCAAGCTTCATGGGCCCAATGGCTTTGCGGGGATGCGCGCGGCGGGGCGGTTGTCTGCGGAAATCCTCGATTCGCTGGTCGATCTCATCGTTCCGGGTGTGACCACCGAAGAGATTGACGATCATGTTCGCGAGATGACGCTGCGGGCCGGGGCGCTGCCCGCGACGCTCGGCTATCGCGGCTACACGCACAGCTGCTGCACTTCGGTCAATCATGTCGTCTGCCACGGCATTCCCGGGCCCAAGAAGCTGCAGGCGGGCGACATCGTCAATGTCGATGTGACAAGCATCGTCGATGGCTGGCACGGCGATACCAACCGCACCTATCTGGTCGGCGACGTCGCGATCAAGGCGCGGCGGTTGGTCGAGGTCACATACGAAGCGATGATGATCGGCATTGAGCAGGCCAGGCCGGGAAACCATCTTGGTGATATCGGCCATGCCATCCAGAGTTTCGCCGAGCGCCATCGCTACGGCGTCGTCCGCGATTTCTGCGGTCACGGCATCGGCCGGCTATTCCATGACGCGCCCGAAGTTGTCCACGCCGCAAAGCGCGGCAGCGGCCCGGAATTACGCCCGGGCATGTTCTTCACGGTCGAACCGATGATCAATATCGGCCGCGCCGACTGCAAGGTGCTCGACGATGGCTGGACCGCAGTGACGCGCGACCGTTCGCTCTCGGCGCAATTCGAACATACGATCGGGATTACCGAGACCGGCTGCGAGATTTTCACTGCCAGCCCCGCCGGACTCGACCTTCCGATCCGCTAATTTCATCCGGCCCGCGTGGCAGGACGTTCGAAAGCTTTATATAGGCTTTTTCCTTGACACGGTCTTCCAGATTGGTTAGAATTGCGGCCTCATCTGCGACTCGGCATCTGGCCTGAGCGCTCAGCCAAAGGATGCCGCCCATGTCCCTCATTGAAGCCGTGATTGGCCCGATCGGAAAGATGCTCGACAAGATCATCCCCGACCCTCAGGCGCGCGATCGTGCCAAGCTCGAACTGGTCGCGCTGCAGGGTACGCAGGAGATGGAGGCGCTGAAGGCGCAGCTCTCCGCGATCCTCGCCGAAGCAAACTCGACCGACCCCTGGACAAGCCGCGCCCGCCCCAGCTTCCTCTACGTGATGTACGCCATCATCCTCTGGGCGATCCCGATGGGGCTGATCGCTGCGGTCGCTCCCGAAATGGCGACCGGCATCGCCGACGGCATGAACGCCTATCTGCGCGGCATACCGGAAGAGCTGTGGGCGCTCTTCGGCACCGGCTATCTCGGCTACACGGCGGCGCGGCAATGGGGGAAGATAAAGGGGGTCGAACGGTAGCGCAGGCGTGACCTTTGTGTGACCTTTGCAGCCGAAACATGCAGATGAGTTCAGCGTTTAACCTGCGTCAATTTGGAGCTTGCTGATGCGTTTGACTGCCATTCTGATTGCCGCCGCGCCGCTTGCGCTTGCTGCTTGTTCGGTGAGCGACGGCAACCAAAGCGCCGCCAACGACAGTGCTGCCGTCGATACCACGCCCGAAGGGCCAAGCATGGCATCGCAATTGTTTGGCGGCGGCAAGCCGATGCCGCTTAATCAGCAGAAGGTGCTGGCGAACGGCACGGTGGTGACGCTGACGTCCTTCCAGGCGAAGGCGGATGAATCGGTGCTGGGCGTCCGCATCAACAATGGCTTCGAGCGGGACGTCGAACTCAATTGGAGCGACAAAAAGACTTTCCTGGTTGCGGGCGGGCAGAAATATTTCCTCTCGCCGCCGGTCGAGAATGAAGATCTCAAGGTCACCGCTGGATCGAAGATGGAAGGCGAGCTGGTTTTTCTCGGGGCGATCCCGCCGGGCGCGACCGTGACGCTGGTCGTCAACGACAGTCTGAGTGACAGCCAATATTCGAGCAATCCGGGCTTCTCGATTCCGCTGCAGCTGAGCGAGGCGGCATGGAGCGATGACGGCTCAAAAAAAAACTTAGCCGTCTAGCTTTTCGTTCGGATATCGCGCGGTCGCGACTGGCGGCCGAAACGGGATCGACAAGCAGCCTCACCGCCGAGGGCGGAAGCCAGTCGAAGCTGACCGTCGTCGAAACCTTGCGCTCCGATCTTAAGGCGACCGAAACCGATCGCGGACTGCTCGTGTCGCTCCCGGGCGATGTTACCTTCGATTTCGACAAAACGACGATCCGCGATGGCGCCAAGCCGACGCTCGACAAGCTCGCCGAATTGATCAAGGCACAGAACCCGTCGCGCGTCGCGATCGAGGGCCATACCGACAGCAAAGGCAACGACGCCTATAACAAGCGTTTGTCTGAAGCCCGGGCGATGGCCGTACGCGACTATCTGATTTCGGTGCGGACGGTCGACGGCACCAAGCTCAAGACCAGCGGGCTGGGTGAGCTTAAACCGGTCGCTCCCAACGCCACGCCCGATGGCAAGGACGATGAGGCTGGGCGGCAGCAGAATCGTCGTGTCGAAGTCGTGTTGGGCAAGTGATCAGGCTGGCTTAGACGCGCGCCAACCCATCAAACACAGTGCCAGCATGATGCTGTTCGATACGAAATCGATCGCCATCCAGCGGTTGAAGATCGGCACCTCGAAAACGAACCAATAGTTGAACCAGAAGAAGGGCAGAAGAGCGATCCCATAGGCAAGGAAGGTCATGCGATTGAAGCGACTGAACCACGCAAACAGGCCCGAAAGCAGCGCCTGCGCGCCGAAGCAGCCCATCATCAGCGCGCTGGTGGCGCTGAGATGCTGGTATTCAGGGTTGACCCCCAGTCGTTCGACACTGTGGGGCGCGATCAGGCACCACGCACCCAGCGTCAGGAAGGGCACGGCGATCAAGCGCTGGATCAGCAGCGGCGTCATCATGGCGATCTAGCGCAGATGGGGCTCACTTGAAACAATGCCCCGCCGCGCCCCATATGCGCGGTCGATGGAAGATAAGATACAGTGGCACGGCACGACGATCGTCTCCGTGCGCAAGAACGGCAAGGTCGTAATCGCGGGAGACGGCCAGGTCTCGATGGGCCAGACCGTAATGAAGCCCAATGCGAAGAAGGTGCGACCGCTGGGCGATGGCAAGGTCATCGCCGGGTTCGCGGGCGCGACTGCCGACGCGTTCACGCTGTTCGAGCGGCTCGAAAAGAAGCTCGAACAATATAACGGCCAGTTGATGCGCGCCGCGGTCGAGCTCGCCAAGGATTGGCGGACCGATAAATATCTCCGCAACCTCGAAGCGCTGATGATCGTCGCCGACAAGCAGGTGAGTTTGGTGCTGACGGGCAATGGCGACGTGCTCGAGCCGTTGGACGGCATCGCGGCGATCGGATCGGGAGGCAATTACGCCCTCGCCGCGGCGCGCGCGCTCAAGGATTATGAAGCCGATCCCGAAGCACTGTGCCGCAAAGCGATGGCGGTGGCGGCGGAGATTTGCGTCTACACCAACGACCAGTTGACCGTCGAAAGCCTCGACACCGCATCATAGCGATCTAGTGTCGGGCGCGTGATCGATACGCTTGCCCGACGTGACCTGCTGAGCGCCACGGCGGCGCTTGCGCTCCCGGGGTGCGCGACGACGCAGCTTGCGACCGCGCCGTCCGGAAACTGTTTCGCGCGGGTCGATGTCTCGGCAGATCGGGTGATACGGACCGTCGCCGGCCTGCGTCCCTACCGGCCCGGCGGTTTCGTTGTCCGCGCTGAAGCAATGTCGGACAAGCGCATCGTTCATAATTACGGCCATGGCGGCGCGGGCATCACGATGAGCTGGGGGACAGCGCGGCTGGCGACCGACCTCGGGCTGCCGGGCCACAGCGGCGCGGTTGCGGTCATCGGCGCCGGGGTCGTGGGCCTTTCGACCGCGCGCTTGATCCAGGAAGCGGGCTTTGCGGTGACCGTCTATGCAGCAGCGCTTCCGCCCGAAACGACGTCGAACATCGCCGGCGGGCAGTTCTACCCGTACAGCCTGTACGAGCCCGAGCAGGTCTCGGCTGAATGGCATCGCCAGTTCGAAACCGCGCTCGACTATGGCTGGCGCCGCTTCCAAATCATGGTCGGCGACGATTATGGCGTGCGCTGGCTTCCGACCTTCGCCGAGGCGCGGACAATGGACCCGCTGATCGCGACCTTCCCGCCCGCTGTGCAACTGCTCTCCGACGCGGAAAACCCGTTCCCGGCGCGGATGCATCGCTACGTCACGCTCTACATCGAAACCGGGCGCTATCTCTGGCGTCTGATGCGCGATTTACGCGAAGCCGGCGGTAAGATCGCGGTGCGGCGTTTCTCGACCGTGACCGAGGTTGCGGCGTTGCCCGAGACTCTGATCTTCAACTGCACGGGGCTGGGATCGCGAGAGCTGTTCGGCGATGCGCAACTGATCCCCGTCCGGGGTCAGTTGGCGATCCTCCTGCCGCAGCCCGAGATCGACTATGCGGTGACAAGCCGCGCCGGGTATATGTTTCCCCGCCCCGACGGCATCGTTCTGGGCGGCACCTACGAACGTGGCGAGGAATCGGCGACGGCCGAGCCGAGCGCGATCGCCGGTATTGTCGCCGCGCATCGCCAGTTCTTCGGTGCGATGCGCTGCACCGCTTGAATCGGGCGGCGGCCCGCCCATCTAGCGCTTCTCTTCCCGGGATCCCCATGAACCAGAATCTTACACCGAAGGCGATCGTCGCCGCCCTAGACGAACACATTATTGGCCAGTCCGACGCCAAGCGCGCGGTCGCGGTGGCGATGCGCAATCGCTGGCGGCGCCAGCAACTCGCGCCCGAGTTGCGCGACGAAGTCAGCCCCAAGAACATCTTGATGATCGGGCCGACCGGGTGCGGCAAGACCGAGATCAGCCGTCGGCTGGCGAAGCTCGCCGACGCGCCCTTCGTCAAAGTCGAGGCGACCAAGTTCACCGAGGTCGGCTATGTCGGCCGCGATGTCGAACAGATCGCGCGCGATCTTGTCGAGGAAGCGATCCGGCTGGAGAAGGAACGCCGCCGCATCGCGGTCAAGGACAAGGCCGAGGAAGCGGCGATGAACCGTCTGCTCGACGCCTTGACCGGCAAGGATGCGTCCGCAGCGACACGCGATGCGTTTCGTCAGCGTTTTAGAGACGGCCATCTCGACAAGACCGAAATCGAGATCGAGGTCGAGCAGACGCCGCAAATGCCGTTCGAGATTCCCGGCGGCGGCAATGTCGGGATGATCAACCTGTCGGAGATGATGGGCAAGGCCTTTGGGGGCGGCGCGCCAAAGAAGCGGCGCAAGATGACCGTTCCCGCTGCCTGGGCCAAACTGATCGAGGAAGAGGCCGACAGCCGCCTCGACCAGGACGATGTCGCGCGCGTCGCGCTTGCCGATGCCGAGGCCAATGGCATCGTCTTCCTCGACGAGATCGATAAGATTGCGGTCAGCGACGTGCGTGGCGGCTCGGTCAGCCGCGAAGGCGTCCAGCGCGATCTGCTGCCGCTGATCGAGGGCACCACCGTCTCGACCAAATACGGGCCGATGAAGACCGACCACATCCTCTTCATTGCCAGCGGCGCCTTCCATGTCGCCAAGCCCAGCGACCTGCTTCCCGAACTCCAGGGCCGCCTGCCGATCCGCGTCGAGCTGAAGGCGCTGAGCCAGGAGGATTTCGTCCACATCCTCAAGGACACGCGCGCCAGCCTGACCTCGCAATATACCGCGCTGCTCGGCACCGAGGGGGTCGAAATCGAATTCGCCGAGGACGGCATCGAGACGATCGCGCGCATCGCGGCGGAAGTAAACGAAGCGGTCGAAAATATCGGCGCGCGGCGGCTCTCGACCGTGCTCGAAAAGCTGCTCGAAGAGGTCAGCTTCGGCGCCGAGGATCGCAGCGGCAGCAGGCTGAGCATCGACAAGGCCTATGTCGAATCGCAACTTGCGAGCATCGCCCGCGACGTCGATCTGAGCAAATACGTGCTTTGACGTCGAACTTTGTTCGTTCTACGTTCGATCCATATTTGAGGGAGAGCGGAGATGAGCGAACAAGGCGGATGTCATTGCGGCGCGGTGCGTTACGAGGTCGAGGGCGCGCCGCAACATGTCGCGCTGTGCCATTGTAAGGATTGCCGCAAAAGCTCGGGCGCACCAATGGTCGCCTGGGCGGCGTTCGGCGAGGGCGATTTCAAGGTCACGCAGGGGAGCCCCAAGACCTTCAATTCATCGGGCACGGCAATGCGCAGCTTCTGCGGCGATTGCGGGACCGGGCTATATTATAAGAATGCCGAGTTTCTCCCAGGCATCGTTGATATTCAGGCGGTGACGCTCGACAATCCCGATGCCTTCCCCGCGCAGATCCACATCCAGACCGCAGAGCGGATCGGCTGGATGGAAAGCGCGCACGAACTGCACAGCTTCGATCGCTATCCGGGGTAGCGGTGGCCACGGGCCGATACGCACCGATCTGGCTTGCCGCGGCGTTGAGCCTGCTCGCGCTGCTCTCGGCGTGGTTGCTGAGCGATGCAGTTATCGGGCAGGAGCAGCTGGCCGCGCGCTACACCGCGCGCGCTGCGTTCGCTATGTTCATCGCCACCTACAGCGCATCGGCACTCGCTCGGTTGTGGCCTGGCGAGATAACGCGCGGATTGCTGCGCCGCCGTCGGCAATGGGGGTTGGGGTTTGCGCTCGCCCACACGATCCATCTCGCCGCGCTGATCCATTATTTTCGAGTGTCAGGAGAAATCCCGGAGACTGCCACGGTGATCGGCGGCGGCTTCGCCTATCTGCTGATGTTCGCGATGGCGGCGACATCGAACGACAGATCGGTGCGTGCGATGGGCGCGTGGTGGAAGCGGCTCCACAAAGTCGGTATCCACTATATCTGGTTCAACTTCGCGCTGACCTATCTCGGCCGCATCTTCCGCGACGGCACCGAGGCGCAGAGGCTGCTGCTCTTTCCCGCCTGCCTCGCCGCGCTGGGGCTACGGATCGCCGCCGCGCTCAGCGTGAGGCGGCAACGGGTTCCGGCGTGATCTGCAGCATCATCGCCTTGCCCGGCACCAGCCAGCGCCGGGCGGTTTCCTGGAGCTCGGCCGGAGTGATGCGGTCATAGTCCGAAAGGAGCGTGCTCAACGCTTCCACCCGGCGCGGCTCGCGTGACAGGCCGGCGAGCTGGTTGAGCCAGAAGGTGTTGCCGCTCGACGCGCGCGCGATGAGCTCGCGCAGCGGATTGAGCGTGCGGGCAAGCTCATCGGCGCTGACGGGCTTTTCCGCGAAATCGGCGGCGATGCGTTGGGTCAGCGTGAAAAAGCGGCCGATGTCCTTGGGATTGACCTGGCTCGAGATCAGGAAGTTGCCGCCGCCGCTCAGGCCCAAGGGCCAGCTGCTGTTGACGTTGGGGCTGTAGCTCGCGCCCTCGGCCTCGCGGAATTCATCGAACATCCGGTCGTTGAAGATCTGCGAGATGAGCTCGAGCTTGCGCGCTTCGTAAACGCCTTCGATGCCGCCACCCAGTGGCCAGGCGATGACCGCGATCGCCTGATCGGCCGGGCCGCGATGGGTGCGGACGATGGGTGTGGCGGTCGGTTGCGGGCCGGGTGAAGCAGTCCGTTCGGGCGGAACTTCGCGCGCTTTGCGCTTGGGCAGCGCGCCAAAGCTTTCCGCGACTGCCTTGATCGCCGCATCGGCGGGCACGTCACCGAAGATCAGCACTTCAATCGGTCCGGTCTTGAGCAAAGGCTCCCACAAGGCGCGAAAGCTCTTCGGGGTTAGCGCTTCGATTTCGGCCTTGCTCGGCGCGACCCAGCGCTTGTCTCCGCCGCGCAACAGCCCGCCGAGATCGCGCGACAGCACTGTCTGCGGCGCCGCGTCGAACGTCTCGTAACCCTGAAGCAATGCGGCGCGCGCACGCAGCACCGGGGGCGCATCCCAACGCGGCTGATCGAGCTTGGCAGCAATCAGCTTGAGCTGGTCGGCAAGATCCGATGCCCGCGTTCGCGCGGTGAACTGGAAGGCATTGTCACCAATGTCGAAATCCATGTTGATCTGCCGCCCGCTGGTCAGCCGGTCGAGCGCGTTCTGGTCGAACGGCCCGATCCCACTCGCAATCAGCGCGGGGCCGCCCGCCCACGCCACCGTCGGGCGATCGTTGGGCAGTGCCTGAATGCCATCGCCGAAGCGAACATTGACGTAGATTTTTCCCTGCTCGGCCGGGTTGGCGTAAAGCACCAGCTTCACGTCATTATCGAACGTGATCAACTCCATATTGAAGTCGGCGATCGGGGTACGCGAGACGACCTTGCCCGGCTTCCCGAGCGACGGCAGTTGCGCGAAGCTGACGGGTGGTCCGCTCGCCGAAGAGGCCAGCGCGGTGACGGGTGCGGTCAGCGCCGAAGCCAGCAACTTGTCGCCTTCGGCAATCGGCGTCGGCGTTGTCAGGATTGCGCGCGGCCCGACGCCCTCAAACAGCCTTTGCGTCGAAGCGAGTATGTCGGCCGGTTTGATCTGATCCTTGACGCCGGCGAAGACGTCATAGGCAACCTGCGCGGTGGCCACCGTTTCGCGTATGTCGACCGCGCCGATAATGTCGTCCGCCTGCTTGGTCGCGGCCTCGGCGCGCTCGGTCTCTACGCCGACCTGGAGCGCCGAGAAAAACTCCCCGGCTTCGCGATCGATATCGGCCTGGCTGGGCGGATTGGCGAGCGCATCGGCGATCACCGCGCGGACATCGCGCAGCGCCGCCTGCCAATCGCCGCCGATCGGCACGATCTGAACGAAGGTGCCGTCAACCGAACGTGCCACATCTTCCTGATCAACCTGTGCGGAAAGGAAGCTGCCCCCGGCCCGCGCCCGCTCTTCGAGACGGCGATTGATCAGCCGCGCCGCGACCAGATCGACGAGCTTGCCCTGATTATATTTGACGGTGTCGTTTTTCTGCACCCAGGGCCGCAGCGTCGCGAGGCTGACGATGGTCGGCAGGCCGGGTTCATGGACAATCTTGGCATTGTCTTCACGCGGCGTCGGCCTGCCGAAATCGGGATCGGGAACAAACGCGCCCACCCCCTTCCAATCGGAGAAATGCTTGGCGATCAGCTGCTCGAAAATCGCCGGATCGCCGTCGCCCGCGATGACGACGATCGCGCGTTCAGGGCGGTACCAGCGATTGTGGAACTCGCGCAGCCGCTGGGGCGTCGCCGCGTTGAGCGTTTCAGTGGTCCCGATCGGCGGGCGGCTCGCAATGAGCTGGCCCGCAAAGAACAGGTCCTGCGTAGCATCGAGCACCTTGACCTGCGGCCCGAAGCGTTCGCGCGACTCGGCGAGCACGGTGCGGCGTTCGGCATCGACTTCGGCCTGCGTCATCGTCGGGCCGGACATCATGCCCGCGAGAATCTTGAGGCTTTCATCGAGCCCGGTGCGCGAGGCGCTGGGCAGATCGAGCTTGTAGATCGTCTGCGTCAGCGTGGTCGCGGCGTTCGTGTCGCTGCCGAAGGTCGCCCCCAGACGCTGCCAGACGCGCTTGGCCTCACCATCGGTGACATGCTTCGATCCGCGAAAGCTTAGATGTTCGATATAGTGCGCGTAGCCGCGTTCGAAATCGCGCTCCATCAGCGATCCGGCCTCGATGCCGACGCGGATCGAAACCTGGCGCGGCGGCACGCCCGAACGCCGGACGGCGTAGCGGACGCCGTTGGGCAGCGTCCCGAAAGTCCAGGCCGGATCGGGCGGGATGTCGCTGCCTTTGTAGAGCCAGGGTTCCTGCTTGGGCTTGGCGGCCGTGGGCGCTGCGGCTTCCAGGTCGTCCGCCGCGTGAACGGGCGGGCCTGAGACAGCGAAGGTAAACAGGGCAAGGAACGCGCCCAGCATGCGCTTTGAAGAGAACAGCATCGCGGCGGTATCTAGGGATAGCGAAGCAAAGGCGCTAGTGCCCCACCTCAATATCCGGCGAGACGCCAGCCGATTTGCTCTCCGGCATGAAACGGCACGAGCATCGTCTCCGGGCCGGGCAAGTGCGCGGGCACTGCTGCCGTCGCGCGCTCAAGCGTGATCGTGGCTTCATTCAACGGCAGGCCGTAGAAGCGGGGACCATGTTCCGAGGCGAAGCCTTCAAACTTCTCGATTGCCCCCTCCTCCTCGAATACCGTCAAGTAGCTTTCGAGCGCGAACGGCGCGTTGAAGATGCCCGCACAGCCACAGGCCGACTCCTTGGCCTCGCGCGCATGCGGGGCGCTGTCGGTGCCAAGGAAGTATTTGGGCGAGCCGGACGTCGCGGCCTTGCGGAGCGCGAGGCGGTGGCGTTCGCGTTTGGCGACGGGAAGGCAGTAGGCATGGGGGCGTATCCCTCCGGCGAAGATCGCGTTGCGATTGATTTGGAGGTGTTGGGGGGTAATCGTTGCCGCGACGTTGGGGCCTGCCGCCGCTACGAAATCGACCGCGTCCTGCGTCGTCGCATGTTCGAAGACGATCTTGAGTGCGGGGAAGTCGGCGACGATACGCGTCAAATGGCGCTCAATGAACACCGCCTCACGATCGAAAATGTCGACGTCGGGATCAGTGACTTCGCCGTGGATGAGCAGCGGCATCCCGATTGTTTCCATTCGCGCGAAAACCTGCGTCATCGCCGCGACATGGGTAACGCCGTGCGCCGAGCCGGTTGTGGCGTGCGCGGGATAGAGCTTCGCCGCGACCCACGCGCCCGAAGCGTGACCGCGCGCCAGTTCGTCGGGATCGGTATGATCGGTCAGGTAACAGGTCATCAGCGGCTGGAAATCTGCCCCGCCAACCGCCGCCACAATCCGCGCGCGATAGCCTTCCGCATCCTCGGGCGTCAGCACCGGCGGAGAGAGGTTGGGCATGACGATCGCCCGCGCGAATTGCCGCGCGGTGTAAGGCGCGACCGCCTGCAGCATCTCGCCATCGCGGAGGTGGACGTGCCAATCATCGGGGCGACGGATCGTGAGGGTTTGAACAGACACATCCGGGCCTATATGCGAAATCACCATGCCCGCAACGATGCTTCCCGACCGCGCCGTCATCCGCCTTTCCGGGGAGGGTGTGCGTGACTTCTTGCAAGGCCTCGTCACCAACGACGTCGAGGGCGAACTGCCCGTCTATGCCGGACTGCTGACGCCGCAAGGCAAGGCGCTCTACGATTTCATCGTCTGGGAAGACCCCAGATCAAGTTCTGGGCAGGCTGATCTGCTCATCGATTGCGAGGCCGAACAGGCCGACGCGCTGGTGCGGCGGCTCTCACTGTACCGCCTGCGCCGTCCCATCGCGATCACCCGCGACGAGGCGCTGGCCGTGCATTGGTCGCGCGCGAGCGACGCGGGTGTTGCCGATCCCCGTGATCGCGCGCTCGGGCGTCGCTGGATAGGCTCGCCGTCCGAGCCAGCGCAAGACTGGCACGCGCACCGGCTTTCGCTCGGCATCGTTGAGGGCGCGGCTGAATTGGGACAAGATAAAACGCTCTGGCTCGAAACCAACGCGCGCGAGCAAAACGGCGTCAGCTTCACCAAGGGCTGTTATGTCGGTCAGGAGAACACGGCGCGGATGCATCATCGCGGCAAGGTCAACCGAGCGCTTTCGGTGATCGCCATCGGCGATGCAGAGCCCGATTCGGTGCGCGCGGCCTACCCTGATCTTGGCCAAGCGGTCGTCTTCACTCGCAAAAACGGTTGACCGCTCCGGGCCAGCGTTCCGCCGCTTTGCTCGCCTTCCAGGGAACCGCCATCACTATCGCACGTTCTGAAGCGCGCGGGGGATGCGATGGAGACTATGATGAGCTTCCAGAGATTGCTCGCAATTGCCGGTAGCGCTGCGATTGTCGCGATACCGATTCCGCTGATCGCGCAAACGACCGCGCCTGCTCCTGAAGCCGCCCCTGAGCCGGAGCCGCTTCCGCCTGAAGCGCCACTGCCGCCCGTGCCCGGCGCAACAGCGGTAAAAGCGCCCCCGGCGGCAACCCAGGCCGTTCCCGAGCCTGAACCGCTTCCGCCTGAAGCTCCGCCGACGCCCGCTCCCGGATCGACCGAGTCTCGTTAAGGATTGGACTATGAATATGCGTAATTTGATGTTGATCGCCGGTTGCGCCACGCTGACGGCGATGCCGGTGTCCTTGCTGGCGCAGGCCAGTCCCTCGCCCGACGAAACGCCCGCGGAGCCGGCTGCTCCGCCGACTGAGGTTCCGCCCTCGACCCCTGCGCCAAGCACGCCGACACCGCCCGCCGATCCGATGCCGACACCCACTCAGGCGGGTGAGCCCGGAACGATGGGTCAGCCCGATCCGGCCATGCCCGCGCCCGCGGGGCCGGAGAACATGCAGCCGCAGCCCGGTCAGCCGGGGGTGATGAGCAATCCGTCACCTTCGGTGGCGCAGGCTTATCCACCGCCTGCCGCGCAGGCGGTGTATCCGCCCTGCTCGGCGACGTTGCAGGATCAATGCACCAATACGCGGCGTGGCACCGACACGCCGCGGCGGGGCCGCCGCCCGCGCTAAACGCGCTCGACCTTGACCCACTGCTCGGCCAGGGTCGCGAGCCCGAACACCGTCATGAACGCGATATCGGTCGCGTCGCGGCCGACGCAGACACGCGCGAGATTGGCGGTGTCCGCCAGCCGCGTCGCGTCGATGACATGCCACTCGCCTTCGAGCCATACTTCGACAACCGCATGAAAATCAGGCTCGATCATGTCGGGCGCGTAGACTGACACGAGTCGGGCCGGAACGCCGCCGGCGCGCGCCATTGCCGCCATCAGGTGCGCGAAGTCGCGGCAAACTCCCTGGCGGCGCACGAAGGTATCGACCGCAGTCGTCGAGCCGTCGCTGGCGCCGCGCCGATATTCGAGATTTTCGAAGATCCAATCGGCCATTGCGAGGATCTCGGCGCCGCCCGCCGCGCCTCCAAAGGTGCGGTTGACGAACGGCTCAAGACTGTCAGCCTCGCAATAGCGGCTGGGCCAGAGATAGGGCACGACGCTTTCGTCGAGGTCGGCGCGCGGCGAACATTGCAGACCGGCGATCGAGAGCGGCGCGCGCTCGACCGTGACCTCAGCATCATAATGTATATCCAACTGCCCCGATCCACGGAGCCAGGTTCGGCGCCCGACTCCGGCATTGCCGACTATATTCGATTGGATCGTCGCGCCGCGGACATTGAGCATATTGGGCCCGATCATTTGATCGGCGAGCGGAGCGACCTCCAGCGCAACCAGAATGTCGGCTTCGGCATTCAGCTCATAGGATAGCTGTGCCTCGATCTTCAGGCGCGTACGATTGGCGGTCATGGAAATCTGTCTCCCTCGCCGGGTAACGGCGGCTTGGGAGGTTGGTTCCGCCTGCGCCCCCAACGTGGCCGCCAGCGCGCCTTCCATTTGGGACGCCACTTCGGCCGCCAGCGCAGGCCCTTGCGCCAACTTCGCCGCAACCCGCGTTTATGCAGCGGCTCGAAATAACCGTCGGCCTCGTCGGGATCGAGCAACTCGTTATCGGCAATGAAGCTGTCGATGGCGTCGGGCGGCGTGAGGTCGAGCAGGTCGAGCGTCTTGCCGGGCCCGCGCAAGGCCTCGATCGCCGCGATCATCGAACCATGCTCTTCGAACGCCTTCGCATATTGTTCGGACGAGACATCAAGATGCTCGGCGATCAGCCCGATCCGCAGGGTGCGGATTGCCTCGGGAGTGTCGGCATTGGCAGGGAGCGCCGCGTCGAGCACGAGATCGCATTCGCTATCGAGGCCAAGCGAGCGGTTGTTCAAGTTCGACGAGCCGATTCGCAACAGCCGGTCGTCGACGATCGCGATCTTGGCGTGGACATAGATGTCGGTTCCGCCCGCGGTCACCGGCACATAAATGCGAAATCGATTGAGATGATCCGCCTTGCCGATCGCGCTGGCGATGCGGACGCGCGCCGCATCCATCGCGCGCCGTTCGAGCCAGCCATCGGCCGAGCGCGCCATTACCATCACGATCTCGGGCGGATCGTCTTCGGCCATGCGCGTCGCTATTGCCGCAGCGATCTTGGCCGAGGTGAAATACTGGTTTTCGATATAGATGAAGTCGTGCGCAGCGGCGATCATGTCGAGGTAAAGCGCCTCGACCTCGCGGATCTCGCTCAAATCGCCATATTCGGCCCGTGTCCGCGCAATGCCCAGTTCGACGTTGCGGAACTGCGGCTCGGCATCGTCCGGCCAGCAGATTGGTCCGTCGGCGATAGCTTCGAGCGCGGTGCCCGTCGCAGTCTTCCAGCGTTCGCGCCCCAGTTCGGCGAGCGCGCCTGCGATCGGGCCCGTCGCCAGCGTCGTCGCGTCATGCCATGGCGGCGCTTTCGGACCGGCGGGCCAGCGTCGCGCCGGATCGTCGTCGCGATGCTCACGCGTGTCCCAGCGCCCGCCCGAAATATCGATGCCGCCGCACACGGACAGGCAATCGTCGATCACGACGATCTTCTGGTGGTGACTGCACCCGACAGGATGCGCCGAATCGAAGCGAAAATCGATCGCTTTCGTCAGCTGCCATCGCAGCAGCATCCAAGCTGCTCTCGGGCGGACGAACTGCTTGTAGGCGCCAAAGCTCCATTTGAGGATGTCGATGCGACGCTTCGGATTCTGCTTTGCCAGCCGCAGGAAGAAATGGCCGAGCGTCTCGCCATTGTTCGGCTTGTCGGGCTCAAGGATGATCCGCGTATCGAAATCCCAGCCGATGATGAGGATGCGCTCGCGCGCTTGCTCCATCGCCTCCCGGATCAAGTGAAAATAGTCGGCGGCGTCGACGATGACACTGAGACGATCGGCGTGCTCTATGCGCCAGCAATTGCGACCGGGTTCGAGGATGGGGGGGAAGTTGGGGGACGATGCCATTATACCCTCCCCCTTCCCGCATCGGAGCGCCACGGCAAAGCCGTGTCGTCGGTCCTTGCTGAAAGCAAGGCCGGCCGCGCTGGCGCATGGTCGAAATAGCGCGGCTATTTCGTGCCTGCGCTGGCGCGTTGGAGCGGGCGAAGGGATTCGAACCCTCGACCCCGACCTTGGCAAGGTCGTGCTCTACCCCTGAGCTACGCCCGCTCTGGCGCTGGTCCCGGA